>DQHS01000092.1 GCA_003524365.1 Cellvibrio sp.
CGTCACCGGCGACCATATGGGTATGTTAGCCACAGTAATGAATGCGTTGGCGATGCGTGATGCATTAGAGCGCTCCAATATTTCTTCCCGTGTTATGTCGGCCATCCCTATGAGCGGTGTGGTTGAGCATTATGATCGTCGCCGTGCAGTGCGTTTTTTGAATTCAGGTGAGGTTGTTATTTTTGCTGCCGGTACCGGTAACCCTTTCTTTACGACAGACTCCGCCGCCTGTTTGCGCGGCATTGAAGTCGATGCTGACATAGTTCTTAAGGCCACTAAAGTGGATGGTGTTTATACCGCTGATCCGAAGAAAGATCCGACTGCGACTAAATACGATCGTCTTTCTTATGATGAAGTGTTGGATAAGAAGTTAGGTGTAATGGATTTGACCGCTATTTGTTTGTGCCGTGAACACGACATGCCCGTACGTGTATTCCGCATGAACAAAACCGGTGCACTGTTAAATATCGTTGTGGGTAGCAACGAAGGTACTTTGATTGAAGAGGATAAATCATGATCAATGATATTAAAAAAGATGCCGAAGGGCGCATGAAAAAAGCGGTTGAAGCGCTCGCTAATAACTTCAATAAAATTCGCACTGGTCGTGCCCATCCCAGCATTTTGGATGGCGTGATGGTCAATTATTACGGTACTGAAACGCCCTTGAGCCAAGTAGCGAATATCAATATTGAAGATGCACGTACCCTGTCAATTAGCCCTTGGGAGCGCAATCTGGTGCCCGAGATTGAAAAAGCAATTATGAAATCCAACTTGGGTTTGAATCCATCGACCAGCAATGGTTTGATTCGAATTCCGTTGCCGATGCTGACAGAGGAAACGCGCAAAGTGTTTATCAAACAAGCGCGCGCGGAGGCTGAGAATGGCCGCGTTGCTGTGCGCAATGTGCGTCGCGATGTGTTGGGCGATGTTAAAGCATTGCTGAAAGATAAAGCGATCAGCGAAGATGATGATCGTCGCGCACAAGATGAAATTCAAAAAATTACTGACAAATACATCGCGGAAGTGGATAAAGCTCTTGCCGCCAAAGAAGTGGATTTGATGGCTGTTTAATCCGCATCACCCGATTGGGCTTGGCGCCGGTTCTTGGTCAGCCCGATCTCGCTCACAGCACCACTACACAATACCTTTAGATTCCACCATTACAAAAAGCAAAAACGGGTTATTGAGCCAATCGATAAAAACCTGCTGCCGGGAGAGTATGTGTGACTGACAATAGTCTTCGCCATGTGGCGATCATTATGGATGGCAATAATCGCTGGGCTAAACAGCGCGGTATGGCGGGAGTTTCCGGCCATAAAGTCGGTGTTGAGCGTATTCGCGACGTGATGGCCGCTTGTCAGGACGTGGGTGTAGAAGTGCTTACTGTATTCGCTTTTAGTAGTGAAAATTGGCGTCGCCCACCAGTAGAAGTGGAAGCGCTAATGTCGCTATTTTTGTTGTACCTCAAAAATGAAGCCAAAGCGCTCAAGAAAAAAGATGTAGCGTTACGTGTGATTGGCAATCGCGAGCGGTTTAGTTCGTCCATTCAAAAAGCCATAGCAGCGGCAGAAGATTTGACTCGCGGTGGTAAAACCACCTTGGTGATTGCTGCAGATTATGGCGGCCGCTGGGATATTGCTGAGGCCGCAAAAAAAATCGCACACCAAGTCGTTGCGGGTGAATTAGATCCCGCAGCGATCACCGAAGATTCATTGCATGAGCACACCTGTCTTGCTGACTTACCGCCATTGGATTTGCTGATTCGCACTGGTGGTGAAGTGCGTATCAGCAATTTTTTATTGTGGCAGTGTGCTTATGCCGAGTTATTTTTCAGCGACAAACTCTGGCCGGATTTCGATGGCGACGAGTTGAAAAAAGCCGCTGCCAGTTTTCATGAGCGTCAGCGTCGTTTTGGAATGACGGGCGATCAAATCGATGCGAGGGCTCTCAATGCTTAAACAGCGTGTTATTACTGCTCTTGTGCTCGCCGCTATTTTCCTCGCGGCCTTATTTGGTTTGCCGTCGGGTTATTTTTCTTTTTTTATTGGCGCCGTCTTATTAATCGGCGCTTGGGAATGGGCTAACTTGTCCGGTTTTGCCGCCATCTGGCAGCGTCTTGCCTACACATTTTTACTGTTAGCTCTGCTGGTTATCACCGCGCTTTATTTGGGCTTTGAGGGTGAAGCCAGTCCACAGCTTAATAATTCTGCCATCCGTGATTTGTTAATAATCGGTTGCGGTTGGTGGGCGCTGGCGTTGTTGTTGGTGCAGGGGTATCCCAGCAGCAGTGTGCTTTGGGGGCATAAAGTATTACGGTTGGTGATGGGGGTGTTTGTATTAATCCCCACTTGGGTAGCTTTGGTCTATGTTCGGCAGCAAATTAATGGTGCCTGGTTGGTTCTATTATTGATGTTGGTTGTCGCTTTGGCAGATAGCGGTGGCTATTTTGCAGGTCGCCGTTTCGGTAAGCATAAGCTGGCACCTGCAGTAAGTCCGGGTAAAACTTGGGAGGGGTTTGCCGGCGGTTTTTTAGCGAATTGCCTGCTAGCGTTGATCCTTAGTCAAACTTTGGATATGAGTCTCCTGTTGATGCTGGTGTTGATTGTGCCTACCAGTTTGGTTTCGGTACTAGGTGATTTGTTGGAAAGCATGGTCAAGCGTCATGCAGGCGCAAAAGACAGCGGCAGCATTTTACCCGGCCACGGGGGTATTCTTGATCGCGTGGACGGGATTACTGCGGGTGCTCCGATATTTGCGTTGGCGCTGCTAGCGAGCGGCGCTTTTTCAGCTGGCGCGGGTATTTAAATGCAAGCAGTTCTTCAGCAAATTACTATTCTCGGTGCTACCGGCTCAATCGGTGTCAGTACATTGGATGTGATCGCCCGTCACCCGGAGCGTTATCAGGTATTTGCGTTAAGTGCGGATCGCCGCTGGCAGCTACTGGCTACCCAATGCTTGCTACACAAACCCCGCTATGCAGTGCTCAATGATCCGGTTGCGGCAACTGAATTGGAACGTGAATTGCGACGTCAGGGATGTGCAACGGAAGTATTACAAGGTGCAGATGCCTTAGCGGCGGTTGCCGCACATGACGAAGTTGATACGGTTATGGCGGCAATTGTTGGCGCGGTTGGTTTGCTGCCGACCTTGGCCGCTGTTAAAGCGGGTAAAAAAGTTTTATTGGCTAATAAAGAAGCACTGGTAATGGCGGGGGTNNCTGCTGCCGATCGACAGCGAACACAATGCCATCTTTCAGTGCCTGCCTAACCATCGTGCTGATTATCTTGAAGATGGTCTTCAATCGAGTGGTGTGCGGAAAATTTTGTTAACAGCTTCTGGTGGTCCTTTCCGTAATACCCCCATTACTGAGCTCGCCAAAGTAACTCCCGAGCAGGCCTGCGCCCATCCCAACTGGAGCATGGGGCAAAAAATTTCGGTCGATTCAGCGACTATGTTGAATAAAGGGCTCGAGTTAATTGAAGCCTGCTGGTTATTTAATACTCGTCCGCAACAAGTGCAGGTGGTGATTCACCCGCAGAGCGTTATTCACTCTATGGTTGAATATATTGATGGCTCGGTATTAGCGCAGTTGGGCAATCCCGATATGCGCACACCTATCGCCCACGCATTGGCTTGGCCTGAAAGGATTGAGTCTGGGGTTTCCAGCTTGGATCTTATCGCAACCGCAAGGCTGGATTTCAGCGCCCCCGACTATGAGCGTTTTCCTTGCTTGCGCCTTGCGCAACAGGCAGCGGAGGCATCGGGCACAGCTCCGGCGATTTTGAATGCTGCCAATGAAATTGCTGTCGCTGCATTTCTAGCGCGCAGTATCCGCTTTGATCAGATAGCGCCGGTTATCGACCATGTGCTTTCCCATCTTGCATCATGTGAACCGAACAGCTTGGCGCAGATCCAAAGTGCCGATGCTGAAGCTCGCGCTATGGCGCAGCAGCAGATAGCGCGCTGGTGATTATTATTCCGAGGCTTTATTCATGGCATTAATCCAGACGATTTTGTCTTTTCTGGTGGCGTTGCTAATTCTGGTTTCAATCCATGAATTCGGCCACTTTTATGTCGCCCGACGCTGCGGCGTGAAGGTGCATCGTTTTTCAATTGGTTTTGGCAAAGTGCTTTGGTCATGGCGGGATAAGCAAGGTACCGAATATGCGCTCGCGGCTTTACCCCTGGGTGGCTACGTCAAAATGCTGGACGAACGCGAAGGTGATGTCGCGCCTGAAGAGCGTCATATGGCATTCAATAATAAAACGGTTTGGCAGCGCATCGCGATTGTAGCTGCTGGTCCGCTGGCTAATTTTTTATTGGCGATACTGTTGTTCTGGGTTTTGTTATTACAGGGGCAGCGCGATTTAATACCGATAATTGATACCGTTGAACCAGGCTCCATAGCCGCGCAGGCAGGCCTTGAAGCAGGGCAAGAAATTGTTGCAGTGGATGGTGAGCCAACCCCGACCTGGCAGGCGCTCAACAAAGCGCTGCTTAATCGTCTGGGGGAGACAGGCAAAATCAGTTTTAAGGTTGCCTATCCGGATTCCTCCTTTAATTACGAATCTGAAGCCCAGCTTGTTGAGTGGTTACGCGAAGCGACTGACCCTAATCCAGTTGAGGGGCTCGGTATTACGTTATTTCTCCCTCGTATACCGCCTATAGTGGGCGAAGTGATTGTTTCCAGCCCGGCGGAAAAAGCAGGTCTGAAAACAGGCGATAAAATTCTGCAAGTGGATGATCTTTCAATTGATGATTGGCAGTCCTGGGTCGAATATGTCCGCAAACACCCAGGTAAATCCTTGCAAGTAAGCCTCGATCGAGACAATCAGGTATCGCAGATCACTCTCATTCCAGAGCTGGTAGAAGAGGGTGGACAGCGGCTAGGGCGTGTGGGTGTAGGCGTAAAAGCTTACACAATTCCCGAGGATATGATCCGCTCTTATGACTATTCTATCGCCGGTGCATTTGTTGCCGGCGTCAATAAAACCTGGGAAACCTCCGGATTTGTTCTTTTATCAGTCAAAAAATTGATTCTTGGCGAAATTTCCACGAAAAACTTGAGTGGACCGATAACCATTGCTAAGGTGGCGGGCTCTTCGGCCGAGGGTGGTCTTAGGAGCTTTATTGGTTTTGTCGCCCTGCTCAGTGTATTCCTGGCAGTCTTCAACCTTTTACCTATCCCGGTATTGGATGGTGGGCACTTATTTTATTACTTGATTGAAGTAATTAAGCGGAAACCGGTGTCCGACAAAGTGCAGATGCTGGGGTATCAGGTTGGGCTCTTTCTGGTGATCAGTCTAAGTGTTCTGGCACTGTATAACGACATAATGCGGCTTTGATCTGGCAGTTCTGTGCTGGGCTGCGACCAACATTCATTTATGATTAGAACAGATTCTATGAAGCGAGTTTTGATGCGAGTTATTGGCTGTTTTCTAGCGCTTTTCCTGTCTTTTGCTGTGCAGGCGCAAACCTTTCGTGTAAGCGATATTCGTGTAGAAGGTTTACAGCGCGTCTCTGCGGGTACTGTCTTCAGTGCCATGCCCATCCGTGTTGGCGACGTTCTAAATCAAGCCGATATTCAAAATGCGACGCGCGAATTGTTTAAGATCGGTTATTTTTCCGATGTCGCTATTAAGCGTGATGGTGATGTATTGGTATTGGTGATCAAAGAACGTCCAGCCATTAACAATATTGAATTGAAAGGCAATAAGGCCATCAAAACTGAAAATCTGATGGACAGTTTGAAAGATAATAATTTGTCTGAGGGGCAAATTTTCCAACGTGCGACTCTGGAGGGTATTACTCAGGCATTGCAGCGCGAATATGTAAACCAAGGTCGCTATGGCGCGAGCGTTAATATCGAAATTGAAGATATGCCGCGCAATCAAGTTAAAGTATTGGTAAAAATTGATGAGGGCAGCCCCTCGCGTATCAAACAAATCAATATTGTTGGTAACAGTAGCTATACCGAAGAAGAATTGATTGATTTGTTTGAGCTGAAAACGACGGGAATGTGGTCCTCGATCTCCGGGAATGACAAATACAATAAAGAAAAAATGAAAGGGGATTTAGAGCGCCTTGAGTCCTGGTATATGGATCGTGGTTATTTAAATTTTAAAATTGACTCATCACAGATTTCCTTAAGTCCAGATAAAGCTAAAATCTTTATCACGGTGAACATTACTGAGGGTGATATTTACCGAGTTAGCGATGTAGAGCTTGCTGGTGATCCGGCAATTGACGAGCAGATTATTCACAGCATGATTTTGATGCGCAAAGATCAAATCTTTTCACAGATATTGATGACCACATCAGAAGAGTATGTCACCAAACGTTTGGGTAACGAGGGTTATACCTTTGCCAAAGTTGAGGGCATGCCTGAGCGTAACGATGCTGATAAAACCGTAAAAATTACCTTTTTTATCGAGCCGGGTAAGCGCGCTTATGTAAATCGCGTTAATTTCCGTGGCAATACTAAAACTGTCGATGAAGTTCTGCGCCGTGAAATGCGTCAAATGGAAGGTGGTTCTGCTAATTCTGCCCAAATCGAAAATTCCAAAGTACGTTTGGAGCGCTTGGGCTTCTTTAAGGAAGTTAAAGTAGAAAATAAAGAGGTTCCCGGTACATCAGACCAGATTGATGTCGAATATACCGTTGAAGAGCAGCCATCCGGTAGCATGGGTTTGCAGGTTGGTTATGCCCAATATTCAGGCTTATTGTTTTCTGCCAGCATCCAGCAAAACAACTGGTTTGGTACCGGCAAACAAGTGGGTTTTAGTTTTAGTCATAATCGCTACCAAACAGCCTATAACTTTAATTACAACGACCCTTACTTCACACCTGATGGCGTAAGTCGTGGTCTAAGTTTGTACTACACCAAGAGCGACTATGGTTCATACAACGTAACTCCTTACAGTACGAATACCTATGGCGGGAAACTGAATTTTGGTTATCCAATCTCGGATATTGAGCGCATTGGTTTTGATATAGGTTTACGTAGCCTTGAAGTCGAACCGACAAGTTATTCATCTCAGGAAATTATTCGCTCGCCTTCTTGGAATCCAGATATTGGTTACATCACGCAATCTGAGAATTATGATTTGGTGCAACAGTTGGTGCAGGGCTTTGATTTCCCCACTGGCAGTTATGAACGCAAACCGTTTACTGAGGATATGTTGGGGGAACCTGGGTTTTTGGATGTTTACGGCGATACCTTTAATGATGCGCAGGTCAGTCTTTATTGGTTACGCTCAACGCTAAACCGCGGTGTATTGGCTAATCGAGGCGCATCGCAGCAGTTGACCTTTGAGTTATCTCTGCCGGGCGGCGATCTACAATATTACAAGTTTGATTATAACGGCCAAATATTTACACCATTGACCCGCTCTCTTACATTGCGCCTGCATACCCGATTGGGGTACGTCGGTGCTTATGGTGATTTGGATGAGTTACCCTTCTTTGAGCATTATTATGCCGGTGGTTTTGGCTCGGTACGTGGTTTTGAGCGTAATACTCTCGGTCCGCGCAGTTCACCGCAGCGCACTGCTGTGGGTAACTCGACTGTCTGGGACGATTTGAATGCTGATGGTATGCAGCAGTCCGGCGAGACTGGCGGTTATGCTTATATTTTGTGTGAAGATCCTGAAGTGCCAGGAGTAGGTTCGGGTGGGCAGGGTGTAGTGCGCTTATGCAATCCTGGTGAGTTGGTTAGTGATGCTATCCTCAACAGTACTTACACCAGCCGCACGCGTGGTGCCTTTGGTGGCAATGTGTTGATTCAGGGTGGTGCTGAAATTCTGTTTCCATTACCGTTTATTAAAGATCAGCGTTCCTTGCAAACAACTTTCTTTGTGGATGCCGGCAACGTGTTTGATACTGATTGCGGCGTGACCCAGTTAAATTGCTACGATGTGGACATTAATCGTATCAATGCTTCAGTTGGTTTTGGTTTAACCTGGATTTCCGGTTTTGGCCCTATGACCTTTAGTATTGCCGAGCCGTTTAAGGAAAATGAATATGATCGTACAGAAGTGTTCCAGTTCTCCTTGGGGCAAACGTTCTAACAATAAGTTTTTAACATCATTTCAAGAGGAATAGATTGTGACTGTTACACAAAAAATGTTTGCTGTTGTTGCCTTATCGTTAATGTCAGTTGTTTCATGGGCGCAAGGCAAAGTTGTTGTGCTCGATCCAACAGGCGCTGTCATGGGCACTGCGGCGGCAAAAGCCAAGTTTGAAAAATTGCAAAAAAGTGCAGAGTTTGCTGCTGCCAAAGCCAAATTAGATGGTTTACAAGCAGACATCAAAGCATTGCAGACTGAATATCAAAAAGATGGATTGACTTGGAGTGCGGAAAAGCGCGCTGAGAGCGAAAAGAAATTGCAGAGTCTGGGGCAGGATTATCAATTCCAGGGTAAGAGATTACAAACCGAACAAGCGGCACTGATGCAGCAAATCATGCAGGAAATCGGTCCCAAAATGGAGACAGTAGTAAAACAACTGGTGGAATCTGAAAACATTACCATGATCGTTGATGCTAAAGCTGTGATGATGTCAAAGCCGGAAAATGATTTGACTCCCAAGGTCACTGCTCTGCTCGATAAAGCCAAATAAGATCTGGCTCTCAGCACATGAAGCGCTCTTATTTATTGGCTGAATTGGCGCAATTGCTGGACGCGGAGTTGCGTGGTAATGCAGAGCAAGAAATAAGTGCGCTTGCTACTTTGCAGTCTGCTGGTTCAGCAGACTTAAGCTTTATTGCTAATCCTGCCTATAAAAAGTATTTGTCGTCGACCAAGGCCGGTGCATTGCTCATCAACGCCGATCTTGCAGATGAGTTTTCAGGCAATAAGCTAGTAGTCAAAAATCCTTATGTTGCTTATGCACGTTTGTCGGCATTATTTGAATTTCTTCGTGCACCAAACGCAGGTATCCATTCCACTGCAGTTGTAGGGATAGATTGTATTTTGGGAGAAGGAATTTCTATTGGTCCCAACGCAGTGATTGGCGATGGTGTGAGCTTAGCCGATGGTGTGATTGTCGGTGCTGGTTGTTTTATTGGTAATGATAGTTTTGTTGGAGCCAACACTCGGCTCGCCGCGAATGTCAGCGTCTATCACGGAGTGAGCATTGGTGCTGATTGCATGCTGCATAGCGGCTGTGTGATTGGTGCAGATGGCTTTGGTTTCGCACCTGATGCAAATGGCTGGATCAAAATTCATCAGCTCGGCGGTGTGCGGATTGGCAATAAAGTAGAGATTGGAGCTTGTACTTGCATTGATCGCGGTGCGCTTGACGATACATTTATTGATGATGGAGCCATTATCGATAATCAGATACAGATAGGCCACAATGTACGCATAGGTAAAAATACTGCTATTGCGGCTCATTCGGCCATTGCAGGCAGTACTACCATTGGTGCGGATTGCACTATCGCTGGAGCGGTTGCTATTGCTGGTCATTTAACCTTGGCAGATAAGGTTCATATTACGGGTAAGAGTATGGTGTCGGCCTCAATTTCCGAGCCCGGTTCTTATTCTTCTGGTACTCCTTTGGCGCCGACGAAAGACTGGCGTAAAAACGCAGCGCGCTTTCGCCAGTTAGATGCTTTGGCAACACGTTTAATAAAACTCGAACGCACTCATGGTGCGGAATAATTTTTCTTTGATTGCTTGGGGTTTGTACCATGATGGACGTTAACGAAATTCGCGAATATTTACCGCACCGTTATCCATTTTTACTCGTGGATCGTGTGGTGGAATTGATTGAAGGCGAATCAATTATTGCGTACAAAAATATTACTGTTAACGAAGAAGTCTTTAATGGTCACTTCCCACAAAGCCCGNNAAGCCCGGTATTTCCCGGCGTTATGATTATCGAGGCTATGGCTCAGGCCTCAGGTATTCTCGGTTTCAAAACTATGAATAAGAAACCACAAGATGGTTCAATTTATTTATTTGCCGGTGTAGATGATGTGCGTTTCAAGCGACAGGTAATTCCGGGTGATCGTTTGCAATTGGAATCCCGTGTTATCTCTGAAAAGCGCGGTATTTGGAAATTTGAATGTAAGGCCAGCGTTGATGGCGTATTGGCAGCATCTGCCACTATTCTCTGTGCAGATCGCAAAATTTAATTCGCGTTAGCCTGAAATCAGCGAGAACATATTTTTGATAGATTCATCTGCAATTATTCATCCCACTGCCAAGCTGGCGGCCGATGTTCAGGTTGGCCCTTGGACAATTATTGGCCCCGATGTCGAAATAGGTGAGGGCAGTGTGATTGCCTCCCATGTTGTGCTGAAGGGCCCAACTACCATTGGTAAACACAATCGCATTTATCAGTTTTCATCGATTGGCGAAGATACCCCCGATTTGAAGTACAAAGGTGAGCCAACACGCTTGGTTGTTGGAGACCATAATGTGATACGCGAGGGAGTTACTATTCATCGTGGCACTGTACAGGATCGTGGTGAAACGACCATTGGCGATCACAATTTGTTAATGGCTTATGTCCATGTTGGGCACGATAGCGTGATTGGCAACCACTGCATTTTGGTGAACAATGCTGCGCTTGCTGGTCACGTACACATTGGCGATTGGGCAATATTGAGTGGATTTACCTTAGTACATCAATTTTGCAAAATTGGTGCACACAGTTTTTCCGGAATGGGTTGTGCAATTGGTAAAGATGTCCCTGCGTATGTCATGGTTAATGGCAGTCCTGCTGAAGCAAAAAATATTAATGTTGAAGGACTTCGTCGACGCGGATTCACAAAAGACGATATCGGTTTGCTCACTAAAGCTTACAAAACCATTTACCGTCGTGGCCTGACGTTAGATGAAGCACTGGCTGAATTAAATCCGTTAGCCGCTGAATCTCCAGCATTACAAGTGTTGATCGATTCCTTAAACAGTTCGACACGCGGTATCGTTCGTTAAGTATTTTTTCTGTGTAGTTTTTATAACGTTATCTACAACGTTACCTGCACAGTGTTCTCCTCGAAAAACACACTAAAAATCCGGAGGCTGAGTGTCTGATCACATACACATAGGTATTGTAGTCGGAGAGGCCTCCGGAGATATCCTCGGTGCGGCACTGATGCAAGAGCTGCGCAAACATTTTCCCACCGCAGAATTTTCCGGCATTGGTGGCCCGCGAATGTTGGCCCAGGGTTTCCATTCCTATTTCCCACAAGATCGTTTGGCAGTTATGGGCTTGATTGAGCCTTTGAAGCGCTTACCGGAATTGTTGCGTATTCGCAAATTTTTACGCGAGCATTTTATCGCCAATCCACCTGCGGTATTTATTGGTGTGGATTCGCCCGATTTCACCATTTCGCTTGAAACATCGCTTAAAGAAAAAGGAATTAAAACAGTTCACTATGTGAGTCCTTCTGTTTGGGCTTGGCGGCAGAAACGCATTTTTAAAATTGCCCATGCGGTTGATTTAATGCTCACCTTGCTACCGTTTGAGGCGAAGTTTTACATCGAGCACAATGTTCCAGTAGAGTTTGTCGGGCATCATCTGGCCGATGAAATTCCGTTGCATGTTGATAGGATTGCCGCACGGAAATTGTTAGGCTTACCAGGAGAAGGGCGCATAGTTGCGCTTTTGCCGGGTAGCCGCGGGAGCGAGGTAGAGCGTATGGGTGAATTATTTATGCGCACTGCGGTTTATTGCTTAGAGCAAGATCCTAGTCTGCAATTTATTGTTCCTGCGGCAAGCCCTGATCGCTACCGCCAATTGCATATTCAATTAAATGATTTTGTCGATTTCCCCATCGAACTAATTAATGGCCATTCGCATGACGCTATGGCTGCGGCTGATATCGTCTTGTTGGCATCGGGTACGGTTACTCTTGAGGCATTATTACTGAAAAAGCCTATGGTGGTTGCTTACAAAATGGCACCACTGACCTTCAAGATTTTATCCTGGTTAGTAAAAACTCCATGGGTTTCATTGCCTAATTTACTCGCACAAAAAATGCTGGTGCCGGAGTTGTNNATTAAACAACAGTAATTTACGCAGGTGTT
This sequence comes from Cellvibrio sp., assembly GCA_003524365.1. Taxonomy (GTDB): domain Bacteria; phylum Pseudomonadota; class Gammaproteobacteria; order Pseudomonadales; family Cellvibrionaceae; genus Cellvibrio. The sequence goes on from DQHS01000092.1 coordinate 12,039, forward strand.
TTGTGTTTGAACCTTTTATCAGTGTGTACCAAGGTCTACTCGGTGCCGGTTGTGATGAAGTGGGGCGCGGCCCACTGGCGGGCGATGTAGTGGCAGCTGCCGTTATCCTGGATCCGGAAAATCCTATTGTAGGTTTGGATGATTCCAAAAAACTCACTGAAAAAAAGCGTGAGCAGTTATTTATTGAAATTCAACAAAAAGCCAAAAGCTGGTGCATTGCCCGCGCTTCGGTTGCTGAAATCGACAAAATTAATATTTTACAAGCCAGTTTGTTAGCGATGACTCGCGCGGTACAAGGGCTTCATATCCAGCCTGAACATGTGCTGGTGGATGGCAATAAATTACCCAAGTGGAATTACACCGCTGAGGCCGTAATCAAAGGCGATAGCCGCGTCGCATCGATCAGTGCCGCCTCAATTCTCGCAAAGGTAACCCGCGACCGCGAAATGGTTGTTCTGGATAAAATCTATCCGGGCTATGGTTTTGCCGATCACAAAGGTTATCCCACTAAAGTGCATATGGATGCATTGGATAAGTTGGGTATTACCCCGATTCATCGCACCTCCTATGCACCAGTGCGCGCGAAAATAGAACAAATTCAATTATTTTAATTTCCCGATTCCATGCAGAAAACAATTATGCCTGCTGCTAATTTTGTCCACTTGCGTTTACACACCGAATTTTCACTGAGCGATAGTTTGGTGCGGATCAAATCGCTTGTGAAACGTGCGGCAGAATTAAATATGCCCGCGTGTGCTATTACCGACCAAACTAATTTTTATGGCTTGATTAAATTTTATAAAGCCGCGCAAGGGGCAGGTGTAAAGCCCATTGTCGGTAGCGATTTTTGGATTGCGAGTAGCGATAGCGAAGGCAAGCCAACACTCATCACCTTATTGGCTATGAATGATCGCGGCTATAAAAACATTATCGAGTTAATTTCGCGCGCTTGGCGTCAAGGCCAGCAACAAGGTGTTGCTTACGTGCAGCGCGAATGGATTAGTGAATACAGTGAAGGTGTAATTGCACTTTCTGGTGGGAAGATTGGTGATGTGGGCATGGCATTGCTCGGTGGCCGGGCATCGCAAGCTGGTGAACTATTGGATGCGTGGATGCGAGATTTTCCCAATCGTTTTTATTTGGAATTGCAACGTACTGGACGCGAAAACGACGAAAATCATTTACATGCTGCAGTTGCCCTTGCCGCCGAAATGAATTGTCCTGTTGTTGCAACTAATGATGTACGCTTTTTAAAAGCTAGCGAATTCGAAGTGCATGAGGCGCGCGTGTGCATTAGTGAAGGTCGTGCGCTCGATGATCCTCGCAGGGAGCGTCGTTACAGTGATCAACAGTATTTACGTTCCGCTGAAGAAATGACGGAATTGTTTAGCGATATTCCTGAAGCAATCACGAACACTATTGAAATTGCCAAACGCTGCACCGTTACTATTCAGATGGGTAAATACTTTTTGCCTGAATATCCTGTGCCGGAAGGTCTCACTGAAGCGGAGTTTTTTCGTAAAATTTCGCACGAGGGTTTAGATCAACGACTTGAGCGTATTCTGGATAAGTCAGCAGCAGATTATACCGAGCGGCGTAAAGTCTACGAAGATCGTCTGACCTTTGAGCTGGATATTATTAACCAGATGGGGTTCCCTGGTTACTTTCTGATTGTAATGGACTTTATCCAGTGGGCTAAAGATCACGATATCCCCGTCGGCCCGGGTCGTGGTTCGGGTGCAGGTTCACTGGTTGCTTACTCATTAAAAATTACAGATCTCGATCCACTTGAATACGATTTGCTGTTCGAACGTTTTCTAAACCCCGAACGGGTTTCCATGCCCGACTTTGATATCGATTTCTGCATGGATAATCGCGACAAAGTTATTTCTTACGTCGCTGATAATTACGGTCGTGATGCCGTTAGCCAAATTATTACCTTCGGTACCATGGCCGCAAAAGCGGTTGTACGCGATGTGGCGCGCGTGCAGGGAAAATCTTATGGTCTCGCCGACAAGCTTTCCAAAATGATTCCTCCCACGCCAGGCATGACGCTTGCGCAAGCGCTGCAGGAAGAGCCGCAGCTCAAAGAATTTATCGAGCAAGATGGCGATGCAGGTGAAATTTGGGAAATGGCAGTGCAGCTCGAAGGCCTTACGCGCAACGTAGGAAAACACGCGGGTGGTGTGGTTATTGCGCCAACCAAACTTACCGATTTTTCACCGCTGTATTGCGATGAAACCGGCGGTGGCTTGGTAACCCAATTTGATAAAGGTGACGTTGAAGAAGCGGGCTTGGTGAAGTTCGACTTCCTTGGTCTGCGTACGCTCACAATCATCGATTGGGCGCGCATTATGATCGATAAGCAGCGCATTAAAAAAGGCGAAGATCTACTCGACATTAGTGCGATTCCGCTCAATGATCCTAAAACATTTGGTTTGTTAAAGCGCGCGGAAACCACAGCGGTATTCCAATTGGAATCGCGTGGCATGAAAGATCTAATCAAACGTTTGCAGCCAGATAACATTGAAGACTTGATCGCACTGGTGGCGCTATTTCGTCCAGGTCCATTGGAGTCGGGCATGGTGGATGATTTTATCAACCGTAAACATGGCCGCGCACAAGTTGCTTATCCCGATGCAAAATTCCAACACCAAAGTTTAAAGCCGGTACTCGAACCGACCTACGGCGTTATTGTTTATCAAGAGCAGGTTATGCAAATTGCACAGGTGCTCGCCGGTTATACACTCGGTGGTGCAGACATGTTGCGTCGTGCGATGGGTAAGAAAAAACCGGAAGAGATGGCCAAGCAGCGTGAGGTTTTTGAAACCGGCGCGAAAAATCAGGGGGTTGATCCGGAGCTGGCGATTAAAATTTTTGATTTGGTAGAAAAATTTGCGGGCTATGGTTTTAACAAATCTCACTCAGCCGCTTACGCAATTGTTTCTTATCAAACTGCTTGGCTAAAAGCACATTATCCAGCACATTTTATGGCGGCGACAATGTCGTCGGACATGGATAAAACCGATAAGGTCGTTACCTTTATCGAAGAATGCCGGACCATGAAGTTAAAATTGTTGCCGCCGGATGTTAACTCCGGTGAGTTTCATTTTACTGTTGATGATGCCGGCCGAATTATTTATGGTTTAGGTGCGATTAAAGGGCTGGGCGAAGGCCCGGTTGAATCGATTATTACTGCGCGCAATGAAGGTGGCCCTTTCAAAAACTTATTCGATTTTTGTGCGCGCGTTGATCCGCGCAAGGTAAACAAGCGCGCATTAGAAGCCATTATTCGCTCAGGTGCAGCAGATAATCTCGGCCCGACAGCCAATACTCCCCAGCATAATATTGACCATGATCGCGCGGTAATGTTTGCTGCGATGAGCGAAGCGGTTAAAACAGCTGAGCAGGCGATGGCCAATACCAATGCGGGGATGATGGATTTATTCGGCGCAGTGATTGCCAGCGATGATTCCTTTGTCGATGTGTATAGCGATTTTCGCCGCGTGCGCACTTGGACGATGAAAGAGCGTTTGAATGCGGAAAAAGAAACTCTTGGTTTATATCTTACTGGTCATCCGATTGATGAATATGAAAGCGAGCTCATTCATTTAGTAAGCTCGCGTATTGCCAATTTAAAACCCGATAAGGGAATGCAGACAATTTCGGGATTGGTAATTTCACAGCGTATCGTGAGAACCAAGCGCGGTGACAACATGGCGATATTAACGATTGATGACCGCACCGGTCGCATGGACATTACACTTTTTGCTGAAACGTTTAATAACTCGCGGGATGTTTTATCAAAAGACGGTTTGCTCGTTATCAGTGGCCAGGTTAGGTACGATGACTTCAGCGGAATGTTAAAAATGAGTGCTGATAATTTGCGCTTACTTGCTGATGTACGTCAGGAAAAAGTGCGTGAGCTATGGCTTGAGTTGGAATCGGGTGCACTACCAGCAGGTTTTTCGCGTGAATTGGGTGAGATGCTAGATCCTTATCGGCAGTCGCCACAACAGGAAGCACGCTGTGCAATTATTGTCGATTACCTGCGTAGCGATGCGCGTGCGCAATTACGTTTCGGCAGCCAATGGAATGTGCGCCCGGAAGATGAGTTGTTGCAACGGTTGCGCGATTGTTATGGCAGTACCAAAGTCAGGTTGGTTTATTAAATTGATTTTGAAA
>DQHS01000201.1:0-5281 GCA_003524365.1 Cellvibrio sp.
ATTCTGCCGCTTCACAGCTGCTTCAGTTATGTTAGGCCAGTAGTTCAATTGGTAGAGCACCGGTCTCCAAAACCGGGTGTTGGGGGTTCGAGTCCCTCCTGGCCTGCCAAATTTCATGAAGGTTTTTCGCGATAATGACTGCTAATACTGAAGAAAAAGTTTACCGACTGGATGCTGCCAAGTGGCTTTTAGTTGTGGCTATAGTTGCTGCAGGTGTTGTCGGAAACTCTCATTTCTCTGCCGAATCTATTTTGTATCGCGCATTAGGTTTGTTGGTGCTGGCTGCAGTTGCTGTGGTTGTCGCTTTGCAAACGGCCAAAGGTGTTGCGATAGCAGATGTTGTTCGTGGGGCGCTGGTCGAACTGCGGAAAGTGGTCTGGCCCAGCCGTCAAGAAACAAACCAAACAACACTTATTGTGTTGGCGGTGGTGTTTGTGATGGCGATCATTCTGTGGTTGCTGGATACTCTCTTCGGTTTTATTGCTTCCAATATCATAGGATAGATGAGTATGGCTAAGCGTTGGTACGTAGTGCATGCCTATTCTGGCTACGAAAAAAAAGTAGCGGCCTCTCTGCGTGACCGTGTTGCGCTTTACGGCATGGAAGACGTTTTTGGTGAGATTTTGGTTCCCACTGAAGAAGTTATTGAAATGCGTGGTGGGCAAAAGCGCAAAAGTGAGCGCAAGTTTTTCCCTGGCTACGTGCTAGTGCAAATGGAATTGAATGATGATACCTGGCACTTGGTAAAAGATACTCCAAGAGTGATGGGTTTTATCGGCGGTAAAGCCGATCAGCCAGCGCCCATTACCGAAAAAGAAGCCGATGCAATTTTGCGTCGTGTTGACGACTCCATTGAAAAGCCCAAGCCAAAAACTATTTTTGAGCCGGGTGAGATGGTCCGTGTTATCGATGGTCCCTTCAATGACTTTAATGGCGTTGTTGAGGAAGTTAATTATGACAAAAATAAGCTGCGTGTAGCGGTGCTGATTTTTGGTCGCTCAACTCCTGTGGAGTTGGAATTTAGTCAGGTCGAAAAAACCTAAGCGCTAAATAAGTTTTAAATGCCCTTCTTCGCTGAGCGAAGAGGGGTTTTCGTGTCCTTGGTCTATGCCAAGGCGGGGAGCCTAAGACGTCAGACTTTGCCAAAGGTCTGGCTGAGGCGCTAACACCCATAGGGGAGCAATATCATGGCAAAAAAAGTAACCGCTTACGTTAAGTTGCAAGTTGCAGCTGGCAAAGCAAACCCAAGTCCACCGGTTGGTCCAGCATTGGGTCAGCACGGCGTTAACATTATGGAATTCTGTAAGGCTTTCAATGCGCAAACACAAGGCATGGAAGTGGGTTCACCTGTACCTGTAATTATCAGTGTATACAGCGACCGCAGCTTTACATTTGTAATGAAAACTCCACCGGCATCTTTCTTGTTAAAGAAAGCGGCTGGAATCACCAGTGGTAGTGGTCGTCCCAACACTAATAAAGTTGGCAAGGTAACTCGCGCCCAGTTGGAAACCATTGCAACTACCAAAATGGCAGACCTTACTGCAGCTGATATGGACGCCGCTGTGCGTACTATCGCGGGTTCTGCACGTTCAATGGGTCTGGAAGTGGAGGGCGTATAAGATGGCTAAAATTACCAAGCGTCAACGTGCTATTAATGAGAAAGTTGATTCAACCAAACAGTACTCTATTGAAGAAGCTGTTGCATTGTTGAAAGACCTTTCCAATGTAAAATTCGCTGAGACTGTTGATGTGTCTGTCAACCTCGGTATTGATCCTCGTAAATCTGACCAATCAGTTCGCGGTGCAACCACCTTGCCTCATGGCAATGGTAAGTCAGTGCGCGTTGCTGTGTTCACCCAGGGTGCTAACGCTGAAGCTGCGAAAGCGGCTGGTGCTGAATTCGTTGGTATGGACGAGTTGGCGGCCGAAATCAAAGCGGGCAAGATGGATTTTGACGTAGTTATTGCCAGTCCGGACGCCATGCGTGTTGTGGGTCAATTGGGTCAAGTGCTCGGTCCTCGCGGCCTGATGCCAAACCCGAAAACTGGCACTGTAACTCCTGATGTGGTTACTGCTGTTAAAAATGCTAAAGCTGGCCAGATCCGTTATCGCGCTGAAAAAGGCGGTATTGTTCATGGTGGTTTAGGCAAGATCTCATTTGATGTCATTGCTATCAAGGAAAACTTGGAAGCGCTGATTGGCGATCTGAAAAAATCCAAACCTGCCACATCCAAAGGTATTTACATCAAGAAAATTTCCTTGAGTTCTACTATGGGTCCGGGCTTGGTAATTGATCAAGCGTCGCTCGCGATTTAATTCGCCGACGCTCAAAGAACTTTGGGGTCCGCTCTATCGAGTGGGCCGTCAAAGACCGTAGGTGTCGAAGTCGTTTACGCGAGTAAATTGCAAAGACTTAATGCGAACCGCCTACGCAGATGGTGAGACCCAATTCAGTCAGATTGTGTTGCAGATTTACTACTGTTACAAAATGCTGACGAATGACTTCACCGAATAGTGGCCTCGATAATTTTATTGAGGCTGGTAGTTAACGATAAATCTGTTTTTGTTTTTACAAACACAATGATTTATCAATGCAGGAGTAATCCCGTGGCATTAGGTCTTGAAGGCAAAAAAGCGATTGTCGCTGAAGTCCAAGACGCTGCAAAGAGCGCTCTGTCTGCTGTTATTGCCGATTCTCGTGGCGTAACTGTTGGCAAGATGACCGCTCTGCGCAAGCAGGCCCGTGAAGCAGGCGTCTGGATAAGAGTCGTCCGTAACACATTGGCCCGTCGCGCTGTGCAAGGTACAGCTTACGAGTGTCTTTCAGACAAATTCGTAGGTCCAACTCTGATTGCGTTTTCTACTGTTCATCCTGGTGCTGGTGCACGCATCCTTCAGGATTTCGCAAAAGAAAATGACAAGTTTGAGTTGAAAGCTGCAGCCTTTGAAGGTGAGTTAGTGAACATCGCAATGTTGGCAACTTTGCCAACTTACGACGAAGCTATTTCTCGTCTCATGAGCGTGATGAAAGAAGCTTCAGCCGGCAAACTGGTACGCACTATTGCTGCCGTTCGCGATCAAAAAGAACAGCAAGCTGCTTAATCTATCGATTAACGCTTACTTTAGATTTAACGAGCAAAACGCTCCATTAATTAGGAATTGAGATATGTCTCTGACTAAAGACGATTTGATCAATGCCATCGCAGAAATGTCTGTTAAAGACGTTGTTGAGTTGATCTCTGCAATGGAAGAAAAATTCGGTGTTAGCGCTGCTACTGCTACTGTAGCTGTTGCCGCTGGCCCAGCTGCTGCTGCAGAAGAGCAAACTGAATTTGACGTAATTCTTTCATCTTTCGGTGACAAGAAAGTTAACGTAATTAAGGCTGTTCGCGAACTGACTGGTCTGGGCTTGAAAGAAGCTAAAGACTTGGTAGAAGCTGCACCTAAAGCAATTAAAGAAGCTGTTTCCAAGGCCGATGCTGATGCAGCAAAAGCTAAGTTGGAAGAAGCTGGCGCAGTAGTAGAAGTTAAATAATTCTACGCCTGTGTCGCGGTCCATTTACAGTTTGGACACTAGGCTGGTGAGCGTTTGCTTGCCAGCCTTTTTCTGTTTTCAGAAGAGTCCTCGTTTATAGCTGTATGTGCACTGAAAAATGGTGAGCACCAGGTGCGCCATTGGTTACTGTTAAAAGTAATCGCAAGGTTGTCGAATTTTAAGTTTTTACAAAGAAACGCACATGCGTTTTCATGGCTGCGATCAAGCCCGATCCGCGAACAAGCTGGGGAATACAGATGGCTTACTCATATACTGAGAAAAAACGTATCCGCAAGGATTTTGGCAAACTGCCGCACGTAATGGATGTACCATATCTTTTGGCGATTCAGTTAGATTCCTACAGAAAGTTTACTCAGGCCGACATTGCGCCCAGTAAGCGCGATGATATGGGGTTGCATGCTGCATTCCGTTCCGTTTTTCCAATCGTTAGCTACTCAGGTAATGCCGCACTCGAATATGTGAGCTACAACCTCGGCAAAGCAGCGTTTGATGTAAACGAGTGTATTCTGCGCGGCGTTACTTATGCCGTCCCTCTGCGCGTGAAAGTGCGTTTGATTATTTATGATCGCGAGTCGTCTAACAAAGCGATTAAAGATATTAAAGAACAAGAAGTTTACATGGGTGAGATTCCGCTCATGACTGACAACGGTACCTTTGTTATTAATGGTACCGAGCGTGTAATTGTTTCCCAGTTGCATCGCTCTCCTGGCGTGTTCTTCGATCACGACAAGGGCAAGACCCATTCCTCGGGCAAATTGCTTTATTCCGCACGTATCATTCCTTACCGCGGTTCATGGTTGGATTTTGAATTCGATCCAAAAGATTTGCTTTACGTGCGTATCGACCGCCGCCGTAAATTGCCTGCGACCATATTGTTGCGCGCACTTGGTTTCAGCTCCCAAGAAATGCTGGCGATGTTCTTCGAAACCAGCACCTTTATCCTAGGTAAAGACGGCCAGTTCAGTTACGCCGTAGTTCCATCGCGTTTACGCGGTGATGTGGCTACCTTTGATATTAAAGATGACAAAGGCAATGTTATTGTCGAAGAGGGGCGCCGTATTACCGCGCGTCATATTCGTCAATTAGAAAAAGCTGGCGTTGATCAGATGGATGTTCCATCTGAGTATTTATTAGGCCGTGCACTAGCTAAAGATATTATCGACACTCGCAGTGGTGAGTTGTTGTATGAGTGCAATACCGAAATTACTGCTGATGTACTTTCCAAGTTGGTGGCTGCGGGCGTAACTGATGTTGAAACCCTGTATACCAATGAATTGGATTGTGGTGCATTTATCTCCGAAACCCTGCGTGTTGATCCAACTCGCACGGCGTTGGAGTCGCTGGTAGAAATTTATCGCATGATGCGTCCTGGCGAGCCGCCAACCAAAGAATCTGCTGAAGCCTTGTTCCAGAATTTATTCTTCTCGCAAGAGCGCTATGACCTTTCTGCGGTAGGCCGTATGAAGTTCAACCGTCGTCTTGGTCGCGAAGCTGAGACTGGCGAAGGCACAATCTCTAACGACGATATCGTTGATGAGATGAAGACTTTGATCTCCATCCGTAACGGTAAAGGCGTTGTGGATGATATCGATCACTTGGGTAACCGTCGTGTTCGTTCTGTAGGTGAAATGGCCGAAAACCAATTCCGTGTTGGTTTAGTGCGCGTTGAACGCGCGGTGAAAGAACGTCTTTCAATGGCAGAAAGCGAAGGCTTGATGCCGCAGG
>DQHS01000201.1:5294-5611 GCA_003524365.1 Cellvibrio sp.
TTTGATCAACTCCTTGGCTACCTATGCCCGCACTAACAATTACGGTTTCCTTGAGAGCCCGTATCGTAAAGTGATCAACGGCAAAGTGACCAATGAAATTGATTTCCTCTCGGCGATTAATGAATCCGATTATGTGATTGCACAGGCATCGGCAACCTTGGATGCGGACGGCAATTTGACTGAGGACCTGGTGTCCGTACGTCACCTTAACGAATTTACCTTGAAGGGCCCGGCTGACGTTCAATATATGGATGTGTCGGCGCGTCAGGTAGTGTCTGTTGCGGCATCTTTAATTCCATTCCTTGAGCACGATGACG
>DQHS01000201.1:5651-7076 GCA_003524365.1 Cellvibrio sp.
TCTACAACCTGATCAAATACACCCGCTCTAACCAAAATACCTGTATTAACCAGCGCCCAATCGTGAGCATGGGTGATTCAGTATCTCGTGGCGATATTCTGGCTGATGGTCCTTCGGTCGATATGGGTGAATTGGCTCTTGGCCAAAACATGCGTATCGCCTTTATGCCGTGGAATGGTTNNTTACAACTTCGAAGACTCGATTCTGGTATCAGAGCGCGTAGTTCAAGAAGATCGCTTCACTACTATCCATATTCAGGAATTAACGTGTATCGCACGTGATACCAAGTTGGGCAGCGAAGAAATCACTGCGGATATTCCGAACGTGGGCGAAAGCGCACTAAGCAAACTCGACGAATCCGGTATCGTTTACATTGGTGCAGAAGTAGGCGGCGGCGATATTCTGGTTGGTAAAGNNTGTTGCGTGCGATCTTCGGTGAGAAAGCCTCTGACGTTAAAGATACTTCATTGCGTGTGCCTTCAAGCACCAAAGGTACTGTAATCGACGTGCAGGTGTTTACTCGCGATGGTCTGGAAAAAGACCAGCGCAGCCTGGAAATTGAAAAGTCTCAGCTCGATGAAGTCCGTAAAGATTTGAACGAAGAGTACCGTATCGTTGAGACGGCTACTTTTGAGCGTCTGCGTTCAGCGTTGGTTGGTCAAGTCGTTGCGTCAGGAAAGAACGTGAAGAAAGGCGAAGCCATGACTCACGAAATCCTCGACGGCTTGGAGAAAGACCAGTGGTTCAAACTGCGCATGACAGAAGAAGTTCTGAATGAGCAGATTGATCGCGCGGAAGAGCAGTTGGCTGAGCGCCGCAAGATCCTCGACGAGCGTTTTGAAGATAAAAAACGCAAGTTGTCTACCGGTGATGATCTGGCCCCTGGCGTACTTAAAATCGTTAAGGTTTACCTCGCGATCAAGCGTCGTATCCAGCCTNNTAACAAGGGTGTTATCTCGGTAATTATGCCGATCGAAGACATGCCTTACGACGAAAATGGAGAGACTGTTGATATCGTCCTCAACCCGCTCGGCGTACCTTCACGTATGAACGTGGGTCAGGTGTTGGAAATGCACTTGGGTATGGCGGCCAAAGGTTTGGGTGTGAAGATCAACAAGATGNNTGCAAGAGCAAAAAGCGAATGCAGACATCCGAGCTTTCCTTGAAGATATCTACAACAAAACCGGCGATGTGGCTGCTAAAGAAGATCTGGCCTCATTCACCGATAAAGAAATTATCGATTTGGCAACCAACCTGATTGATGGCGTGCCTATGGCGACTCCGGTATTTGACGGTGCCAAAGAGCATGAAATTAAGGCGTTGCTGCGTTTGGCAGGCTTGTCCGATACCGGTCAATCCATCCTTTATGATGGCCGTACCGGCGACCAGTTCACTCGTCCGGTGACCGTTGGCTACATGTACATG
>DQHS01000226.1 GCA_003524365.1 Cellvibrio sp.
TGCTGAAATCAATCATACAAGGCGCAGCAACACGCCGCTGCGCGCTGGACAGTTTGTAAGTCGCGCTTATGTGGTTTTGCTTCGCAAAAGTATTCCACAAAGCCGCAACTTAAAAACTGCCGCTGAACTTAACGTTACGTGGGGCAAAGAATTTTTGCATTGTGCCAACCGGAAAGAATGCAAAAGCAAAACCGGCAATTTTGAAAGAATGAATTTTTTCTGGTTTTGCGCTTCGGAAAGTTTGAGCGCTGTAGCCTAAGGTTCTGAAATATTTCTGGTTCCTTCGGTAGCTTGCATTTTCCCAAGCACCTTTTAACGGCTGGCTTTGCGTTCTTGAACTTTCGAAATTTGCTTTAGTTTTTCGCTGTTTTTGGGTAAAGTTCCATCAAGTTTTTAGGCGTGTTGGTTTGCACCGGAAGGCAAAGCAAAAGCTCCCCTCCTGCTTCGGCAAGCTCATCACAAAAGCACAATCACGTAACAAGGCGCTCCAGCACCGCACACTTCGTGTGCTCGACAGTTTGTAAGTAGCGCATTTAGCGAATTGCTTCGCAAAGTTTATCGCAATGCGCCACTTACAAACTGCGGTTGAACACAACGTTATGAAAATATGGAGTTAAAATTGAAAAAAATCAGCTTACTAATGGTTTTTGCTTTTGCTCTTTTCGGCTGCGCAAACAAAGTGCCCGAAGCTATCTCCACAGCCATTACCGATTGTTCAGGAAATATCCTCGAAAACGTATCATCAAGAGAACTCACTTTATGCAAGGCCGTGCCGCCCGCCTACCCAGAATCTGCGCTGCGGGCAAAAATTCAAGGGAAATGTGTTAATACCTTCGACGTTGGAACAGATGGTCGGATCGTTAATGCAGTAGTTTCTTGTATCCCTGCTGGCTATTTTGAAAAAGCAGCATTGGCAAATAAAAAACATTTTCGTTACCTTCCAGCTGTAGTGAACGGTAAAGCAGTTGTCTCAAAATCAGTTTCAACAACTGACACTTTTTCATTTTGAAAATAACCGTTCATACAAGGCATTGCAGCGCGCGCGAACAGAAGCTATGGAGTACTTAATGAAATTCTATTGCACAGCAATTTTTCTAATGCGGATATCCGTTTTTCTCATGCAAAAGAATTGCATCGCATCCCGACCGCTGAAAATGGCAACGCTTCTCTATAGTTTCATAAACCAAATAATGAAAGGACATTAAGTTGAAAACTATCACTAGAGTAATAATTACTGTAGCTTGCTTATTTGCAGCGATCGGGTGTTATGCGTTCGGAGTTCCTGTTGGCGGCGTAGTTTTTCTACTGGCCGGCCTTATTTTTGAAGGTATGTTTTGGTTTGGAATATTTGGAAAATGGAAAAAATAGTATGTACCATGGTTTCTATGGTCACTGTTTGACAGTAACCATTAAAAACCAGGTTTATTCACAGCGTATTTACTAATCGCTCTGTTCATAGCGAAAACCAAAAACTTAATTGATCGACCGTTAACACTTCTCACACGCACTATTGCCCTTCCCCTACGAGGAAGGCACCAACTGCACACGCGGTGGGCTGCCCAATTTTATATCGCCACGCACACGATAGCCCGGCACCGCATCGCGCATTTTCTGGTAGATCCAGCGCCCTTCCACATCCGTACGCGCAATAATCATGGCGAGACCGTTGGTGACTTTTAGTTTTTGTGCGATTTCAGTCAACTTGGCAATAATCTTAGGGTCATCTTTTCCGAGTAAACTTGCATCAAGCAAAAATTCATTTGGTCCACCTCGATAGGGTTCAACGGGCGGGGCGGATTTAATTTGCTCTGCCAGGCCTGTTGCAACTTCTTTAATCAACAGGTTAGTAGGATCGACGATACGTGCATTATTAAGCATGGTGGTCGCCTGCGAATAATTCCCACGGGCGGCCGCCTGGCGAGCGAGATCAACGTAGCGCATGACGATACCTTGCAGCCCACCTTTAGCGCGGGTGTTAGTGGGGTCGAGCTTGAGCGCCGCGCGGAAATAGTCGTAAGCATTGTCATTTGTCGGGGTAAGCAATTGATCTTGCGACAAAGTGTATTCACCGTTAAGGATCAACATTTTTACCGCTTGCTGCTCCTTGGTTATAACGGGCTTAGGTTGCACCACCTGAACCGGAGCAGGCGCGGGTTGTTTTTTCTGGTTGGCATAAAAGGGAATCTGGCAGGCGCTGAGCGTGCAAACCAGAACAATCAATAAACCACTGTGACCAACAGAATTACGCATAGCACCGTTCACTCTTAAACTGAATTTTTGAAAACTTACACTAGTTTCATATTAACCGCGCTAACCGGACATCTACCGCAAAAGAAAAAATTCGAGTCAGGTAGAATGTTGTTTATTGCCGGTTGTCTATAAGGCGGCGTATGTTACTGTAAGTCGCGCTGCCGGGCATCACTAACCGATCCCACTACTCGCTCACAAACCCCAATTCCAAACCGGGAAGCTTCTCATACCATGCTTAATCTGCACCCGCTAACGCTTCGTTTTTTGCATCAACTCATTGTAATAATCCTTTTGTTGTCCAGCGTTTTTCTTACGCACACCAGTTCTGCCGAGGACCTGCTTACCCAAAAAGCAGAACCTTTTGCCAATAGCAGCAACACATTGAGCTCCAGCTTGCTCAGCGGTCAGGATGAGTTTTTACCGGTGGCGGAGGCTTTTAAACTCGACTACACCATTGCGCAAGGCAAGCTGGTTCTGCATTGGCAGGTTGCGGACACCTACTATTTATATGAAGAGCGATTTAAATTCAGCGCAGATGGGGGCATTGCGATTGCACCTGTTTATAGCCCGGGCAAGATGAAATATGACGAGCTGTTCGAGCGCGAGACCATGGTGCACTACCATGAAGTATCGGCCAGTTTCGATTTGCAGGGCATCACCAATGCGTTCAACCTGAAGCTGGAATATCAGGGCTGCGCGGNNAGATGCAGGGCTCTGTTATCCACCACAAAAACTGACTCTGACAATTGATCCTGCAAGCGCATCAGTAATAGAGCAGAAGCAAAGTACACAAGCCCTCACTAGCACGCCCACAACAGCATCGACCAATACCTCACCTGCGCCTTCCACAACGGATTCCGGCTGGATTTTGCAGGCGATTGTTTTTGCCCTATTGGGCGGGATGATCCTCAACTTGATGCCCTGCGTGTTTCCGGTTCTCTCGATAAAGGTGATGAGTTTGGCCGCCGCAGATCGCTCGCGGCTCGCCATTCACGGCTGGGCTTACACCCTTGGGATCGTGGTGTGCTTTGTGGGTTTTGCCATTGCTTTACTAGTCGCACGCAAAGGCGGCGAAGCGATAGGCTGGGGCTTTCAGTTGCAATCGCCGGGACTTATCGCCGCCCTCGCCTATTTGTTTTTTGTGATGGGCTTGAGCATGTCGGGCATGATTAACCTCGGCAGTAGCCTAATGGGCGCAGGGCAAGGTCTGACGCAGAGATCCGGCTTAAGCGGCTCTTTCTTTACTGGCGTGCTAGCCGCCGTGGTAGCAAGCCCGTGCACTGCACCTTTTATGGGAGCCGCACTTGGCTTTGCGCTAACGCAACCCGCCATCGCCTGCCTTGCCGTATTTGCCGCATTGGGCTTTGGCATGGCACTGCCACTGTTAATACTCTGCTATTTACCCGCATTAGCCGCACGCCTGCCCAAGCCTGGCGCCTGGATGGACAACCTCAAACAATTCCTCGCCTTTCCACTTTATTTAAGTGCGATATGGTTACTTTGGGTATTCGGCCGTCAGACCGGTGTAAGCGGTATGGCCGCACTTTGCGCGGGTGCCGTTGCTATCGCCTTTGGCTGTTGGTTATTAGGGCGGGAAGCACGTGGATTTTGGCAATTAGTGCGTCGATTCTGCATAGCAGCAAGCTGGATAATCGCTGTGGCGTTGGTTTGGCAAGGATCCGAAAGTCGCGAAGAAAAAGTAACCGCCGACGGCCGCTGGCAAGCTTACAACCCCGAACTAGTAGCATCTTTGCGCGCCGAAGGCCGCCCGGTATTTATCAACTTGACGGCGGATTGGTGCCTGACNNTTTGATGAGTTGAATATAGCGACAATTAAAGGGGATTGGACGAATACTGATCCGAAAATCACCGATCTCCTGCAAGAATATGGTCGCAGTGGCGTACCCCTATACCTTTGGTTCCCCGCCAACAGCACTGAAAAAGCGATCATTTTGCCGCAGCTACTGACACAGAACTTGCTTATCAATGTTCTAAAAGGCGAAAAAACCAATAAATAGCTATTTTTTGGCGATGATAACAACAAATACCTGCACAATAACGCAACTTCCCGTATCATGCCGCTAACATGAGGGCAAGATGCGGGGATAATCGAACAAAACTGCTATTTCCAACCTGTTTTTTAATACTTCGATGAATAACTTCTGCAATCATGCAGGCATTTTCGGCCATCTCAACAAAATTTCGCAGGCATCGTGGACAGATCCTGCTTTTTGCGGCAAACTCCTCCCACTTTGAAATCCCCGGCAAGCCGAACCTGACCTTTCGACGCGAGTCTCGGCATAAAACCAGAATATCACCGCAGGATCACAGTTAATGGCAACTATTTTGGTACTTCACGGCCCCAACCTGAATTTATTAGGGCTGCGCGAACCAGGTATCTATGGCGCAACTACGCTTGATGACATCAACCGCAACCTGACACAAATCGCTATTGCTGCCGGTCACCACTTGCAGACCCTGCAAAGCAACGCAGAATACGAATTGATTGATCGCATTCACGATGCACGCAAAGAAGGTGTCGATTTCATCATCATCAATCCTGCTGCTTTTACCCACACCAGCGTCGCACTGCGCGATGCGATGCTCGGCGTCGATATACCTTTTATCGAAGTGCATTTATCCAACGTGCATAAGCGCGAAGCTTTTCGTCATCACTCGTATTTTTCCGATGTCGCCCAAGGTGTCATCTGCGGCTTTGGCGCCACCAGTTATGAACTGGCGCTGCAAGCAGCACTCAAACTCGTTAAATAGTTTTTATTAATTTGGCTTAAGCCAAACCCACTACAACAAACCTTGTTACAGAGAGGACTTTATGGATATTCGCAAAATTAAAAAACTGATCGAGCTGCTGGAAGAATCCAACATCGGCGAACTCGAAATCAAAGAAGGCGAAGAATCTGTGCGTATCGCACGTAACAGCGGCACTACCCAATACTTCAGCGCGCCACCACAAGGTTACCCTGCAGCGCCTCCTGCCTACGCACCAGCTCCTGCGGCGGCACCCGCTGCAGCGGCAGCGCCTGTTGCGGCAGCACCGGTTGTAACTGGCCATGTCGTTAAATCGCCAATGGTCGGCACCTTCTACCGTTCACCTAGCCCAGGCTCGCCCATGTTTATTGAGGTAGGTAAGCACGTCAAAGCCGGTGATGTTATTTGCATCATTGAAGCGATGAAAATGATGAATCAGATCGAAGCCGACAAAACTGGCATTATCGAAGCCATTTTGGTGGAAGACGGCAACCCAGTTGAATTTGATCAGCCTTTAGTGACCATTGCTTAATCAACTGTTGCGGTTGCCACTGGCAACCCAATCGCTAATCGCTGAGGAACTGGTTTATGTTCGATAAAATTTTGATCGCCAATCGCGGCGAAATCGCATTGCGTGTACTGCGCGCCTGTAAGGAGCTGGGCATCAAAACCGTTGCTGTACACTCGCAGATTGATCGCGATTTAAAGCACGTACGTCTGGCTGATGAATCTGTCTGTATTGGCCCCAACCCATCGCCAAAAAGCTATTTGAATGTGCCGGCTATTATCGCCGCCATGGAAATTACTGACGCCGAAGCCGTTCACCCTGGCTATGGCTTCCTCGCCGAAAATGCCGACTTTGCCGAGCGCGTGCAAAAAAGTGGCTTTACCTTTATCGGTCCCGATCCGGCGGTCATTCGCATGATGGGCGACAAAGTAGAAGCCATTAAAGCGATGAAAAAAGCCGGCGTTCCCACCGTTCCCGGTTCAGACGGTCCGGTACCGGAAGATCATGACGAGTGCATGAAGATCGCCAAGCGCATTGGCTATCCCATCATCATTAAAGCCGCAGCAGGTGGCGGTGGTCGTGGTATGCGAGTGGTACACACCGAAGCTGCGTTGATCAACTCTATCCACGTCACCCAAGCTGAAGCTAAAGCAGCTTTCGGCGATGGCACCGTGTACATGGAAAAATTCCTGCAAAATCCACGTCACGTGGAAGTGCAAATTCTTTCTGACGGCCAGGGTCATGCGATCCATTTGGGCGACCGCGATTGCTCTCTGCAACGCCGTCACCAAAAAGTATTGGAAGAAGCACCCGCCCCCGGCATTCCGCAGGATGTACGTGAAGCGACTTATGCTTCTTGCGTAAAAGCCTGTATCGATATTGGCTACAAAGGCGCGGGCACCTTTGAGTTTTTGTACGAAGATGGCCGTTTTTATTTTATCGAGNNCCCGTATTCAGGTTGAGCATCCGGTATCGGAAATGGTCACTGGCATCGATTTAATCAAAGAACAAATTCGCGTCTGCTCGGGCTTGCCGCTCTCTTACAAACAATCGGATGTAGTTATTCGCGGTCACTCATTTGAGTGCCGGATCAACGCTGAAGACCCTAAAACCTTTATGCCCTGCCCCGGCCTGGTAAAAGGTTTTCATGCACCCGGCGGATTGGGTGTGCGGGTGGATTCGCACCTGTATAACGGTTATACGGTGCCACCCAACTACGATTCAATGATCGCGAAAATTATCACNNATCCATTATCTGGAAAAGAAACTGGCCGAGTAATTCCGGTAACTTATAGTTTCGATTCCGTAGGGGCGCGATTTATCGCGCCCTTTTTTATTCCAAATATGTCGCACTGAATGTAATAATTTCCCTGCGCCGATCGGGCGCAATAAATTGCGCCCCTACAACAATCATCAAGAATTCATTTTATGCCTTGGTTACAACTCAAAATCATCACCTCGCGTCGTTACGCCGAATCTCTTGAAGATTCGTTACTGGCCTGCGGAGCCGCGTCAGTCACGCTGCAGGATAATGCTGATCAGCCGATCCTTGAACCCGGCCTGGGTGAAACGCCACTCTGGGATAGCGTGAAAATAACCGGCCTGTTTGATGCAGAAATCGATACCGCCAAGACAATTTCGATCGCCGAACGGCGCTTTGGCAACCCGCTACCCGAGCACTACTGGGAGCAGCTGGAAGATAAAGACTGGGAACGCGAGTGGATGACCAACTACCACGCCATTTGCTGCGGCGAACGACTGTGGATTTGTCCCAGCTGGCAGCAACCGCCCGAGCCGGAAAAAGTAAACCTGATGCTCGACCCCGGCCTCGCTTTCGGCACNNGATCGACCAGCAGGATTTTAATGGCAAAGAAGTTATCGATTACGGCTGCGGTTCCGGTATTCTGGGTATAGCAACACTATTGCTGGGCGCTAAAAAAGTAATCGGAGTCGATATTGATCCACAAGCCCTGCTCGCCACGACCGAAAATGCCAAGCGCAACAAATTGCCGGAAGATGCTATGCCGGTGTATTTGCCACCTCAGTGCCCCGCGGTACAAGTGGATGTGATGCTCGCCAATATACTTGCCGGCCCTTTGGCAGAACTCGCGCCAGCACTCAGTGCAATGACGAAAATCGGCGGAAAACTCTGCTTATCGGGGATTTTGTCGGTACAGGCTGAGTCAGTAATGGCGGCCTATCGCATGTGGTTCGAGTTTGATCCGATTGCCGAGCAGGAAGAATGGGTGCGTTTAACCGCCACAAAGGTGCGCTAGTTGGCATTGCCGATGGAGAATGTCGCTACCGATTGTCGCCGGAATTTACCGTACGTCTCCCGCTGGTTACACTGTCCGGTATCCATAATAAATTGAACGGGGGTTTTAGTGCCCTCCCATGCGTTAAGAGCAAATAGACCATGACCTCTGCCGGCAACCCAATGATCACTCGCTGCCCCAAATGCGGGACTGCTTTTCGTGTGACACCAAGCCAACTG
Organism: Cellvibrio sp.; assembly: GCA_003524365.1. Taxonomy (GTDB): domain Bacteria; phylum Pseudomonadota; class Gammaproteobacteria; order Pseudomonadales; family Cellvibrionaceae; genus Cellvibrio. The sequence goes on from DQHS01000226.1 coordinate 8,022, forward strand.
CAATCCGCCAAGGGTGCAGTGCGTTGTGGTTCCTGTTTGAACGTCTTTAAAGCGCAGGAGTATTTGGTCGCCACCACAACAGCGCCAACCACACCGAAAAACACTAGCGCAGCACCGGGCGCAACCAAGCCAGCCACGGCAATAAAATCAACCGCGACGGCTGCTAGCAGCGCAAAGAACTCAATCGCAAAAAACGCTCCGTCAGCGAACCCACGTCCAAGTGCCACCGCAAAACCGGCACCAACTCCTGCGGCTCCATTATCAGAACCCCGCAAAACAGCAGCAGCGCCCAGCCAATCCAACATTTTAAGTGCCATAAAACCTTTGGCCGTTGATACCGCAAAACCATCGCCAGCAGCACCAAAGCCGGCTCCAACTCCGGCAGCCAAACCGGTTATCCGCACTATCAATAAGTCATCACTGGGACAATCTGATGACATATTGATCAGCGATGACATGGAAGACAGCAAATCCGAAAGCAAAAGCTATGAATTCGATGGTTTTATGGATATCGGCATGGCATCAAAATCTGAGGTATCGCTCTTTGAACGCAAAATTCGCGACAAGGATACAGATGAGGATGCAACAAATACGGCAGATGAATCCTGGGCAGAAATGCTGATTGAAGATGAGGAGGATGACACACCACAACTGGGTGTACTCAAACACAAAACGGACGAACAATTAGCCGATGACGAGCTATTTGAAAGCCATGCGGTAAATACCGAGCTGGAAAAGGACACACCAACCGCACCCCAGGCAACAACTAAAACCTCTGCACCCGGTTTGATGTTTAGCTTGGTGGGTGAAAAAGAAGAAGATGCCGATCAAAAAAGCAATCAACAGAACTCCAACGACTTTGTATTAAGCGATGAGTTAGAGCGCATACCTAGCAATCAAGGTTTTAATTCGTCCAGCACACCTGACATTCTAGACCCCAGTATTTTTGAAACCCCTGACGAAAATGCTGGTAATGACAAAGACGAAACCAAACGCCAAATCAAAACCCAACCCAAAATTCGCTCTTACGATGGTTCGCGCACTGCGCTGTTGATGAATATTATTCCGGCGCCGATTGAGTTTAATGCCAAGCGTATGCGCCGCTGGTATCAGCGCAAACTCTGGCCAACGCTTAGCATCCTTGGCTTGCTGGCACTGATTGTTCAGGTGGGTTGGTTCAAGTTTGATTATTTCAGCCGTGTTGAGCCCTACCGCACAGGGTATTTATTTCTCTGCCCGCACCTCGGTTGCCAGGTGCCAACACTGGTCGATACTAGCCGCATCCTCGCATCCAATCTTGTGGTGCGCGAACATCCTGACACTCAGGGTGCACTGGCCGTTGATGTCATGCTGATTAATGGCGCCCCCTTTGAACAGCCATTTCCGGATCTGTTACTGGTGTTTACCGATATCGACCAGAATCAGGTTGCCTCACGCCGCTTTACCCCCAAAGACTATCTGGGCGGTGAATTGGTCGGACGAGAGCTTATGCCGCAAAATCAGAAAATTCATGTCACTCTGGATCTGGTCGACCCAGGCGCTGAGGCCGTGAATTACCACATATCCATTCCGCGCCAATAGCAGTCGCGTTAACCTACAACAGCTACTAAGCTTGGATTTACAGACAACAATGACAGGGCTGCCTGCTTCTGCATAAACGCGGATCGCAACATGGAACCCGGATTTATCGGCAATAATATTTTGGTATTTTCCGGGTTTCGCCACATGTGCAACCTGCTGGTACTACTCGCCCTCTGGTTGATAGCGCCGATCTGCGCAGCAGAAGCCAGCCCCCAAACATCATTAATTGTCACCCACAAACTGCCCGAGCTGAACAGCGACGAACGTGTACTGCACGAAGTTGAAGTTCTGCAGCTGGCGCTAGACAAAACCGTTGCCGAATTTGGCCCTTATGAGCTGCGCGGCATCCCCCCCATGAATCGCGCGCGCACATTGGTCGCGCTGAGCCACAATGTCTACCCCAATCTCATCTTGCAAATGAGTTACGAGGATGAATTGGCTGAACAGGAAAGCCTGGCCTTCATCCCCTTCCCACTTGACCGGGGTGCACTTAGCTATCGCATTTGTTTTATGCGCGATTCACTCAATGCGACAGCCAAAAGCATTACACATCTCGATCAGTTCGAGGGTTATCATTTTGGTATAGGAATTGGTTGGGCCGATGGAAAAATTCTTCGCCACAACGGGTTGCAGGTAGTTGAGTCCAACAGTGTCGTCAGCCTGTTCCGTATGACCAAGGCGGGAAGAATCGATTTTTTCTGTCGCGGCGCAAGCGAATTCTTCTACGAACAACAAGATCCGAATAGCTTAGGGTTAACAGGCGATACTCATCTCGCCCTTTACTACCCACTACCCAAATTTTTCTTCGCCCATAAAGACACCCAAGTGGCGCTTAATCGTGTGCAAAAGGGATTGGAAATCGCCTACCGAGATGGCTCATTCAATAAATTGTGGAGTAAACGCCACTTGAACACGCTGGAACGCGCCAATCTGAAACAACGCAATCTAATCCAATTGGAAAATCCACTGATAAAACATCTGGCGCGCGACTACGAAACTTACCTCTACGACCCCATCAATCAGTAAATCGATATCCCCTGCCCCAATTACGTTTTTTATGCAACCAAAAACGACTAAAAAACCCATTTTTATCGCTCAAAAAAACGCCATTTTTTATGCTTTTTGCGTTCCCAACCCCTGCCCAAACGGGTATTATGGCGACCCTTTTACGCAGGGCCCCAGTACAAATTTGATACAGGGAAACCCAGGTGAAACCGGCACTTTCGGCGCAACCGCAACTACGACAGCCCAGCCACGTGTTTACTATCGGCCCCTATTGCATCGACAGCCAGGTCATTCTCGCGCCTATGGCAGGCGTTACTGACCGACCTTTTCGTCAATTGTGCCGCTCACTCGGCGCGGGCTTGGTGATATCGGAAATGCTTACAGCCGACTCCAGCCTATGGAGTAGTCGTAAAAGTAGCCTGCGTATGAATCACACAGGCGAAGCCGAACCCATCGCCGTGCAAATTGCCGGTGGTGATCCAGAGATGATGGCTGAGGCCGCGCGCTTAAATGCGGCTAACGGTGCCCAGATTATTGATATCAATATGGGTTGCCCCGCCAAAAAAGTCTGTAAAAAGGCCGCCGGTTCTGCGCTATTAAAAGATGAACAGCTTGTAACAGAGATATTACAGGCAGTGGTAAGTTCAGTGGATATTCCTGTCACTCTGAAATTTCGCACTGGCTGGAGCAACGAAGAACGCAATGCAGTGCGTATTGCACGCATCGCTGAAGATGCCGGCATACAAGCCCTCGCACTTCACGGCCGCACGCGTGCAGACGCCTTTTTAGGCAAAGCCGAGTACGACACCATCGCCAGTGTAGTGAATGCAGTGAAAATTCCTGTATTTGCCAATGGCGATATAGATTCACCGCACAAAGCCAAAGCCGTGTTAGATCACACGGGTGCCGCAGCGGTGATGATTGGACGGGCGGCGCAAGGTCGCCCCTGGATATTCCGGGAAATTGCGCATTACCTGCGTACCGGTGAGCAATTACCCGAACCGTCCCTGATAGAAGTCAGGGACATTTTATGTACCCATCTGTGTGAGCTATACCGTTTTTATGGTGAGTTTATGGGCCCGCGTATCGCTCGCAAACATGCGAGTTGGTATTTGCAAACGGTCCCTGGCAGCGAAGCATTTCGCAAAGCCTTTAACGCTATAGATAACGCAGAAGAACAACAAACCAGCATTCAAAATTTCTTTGAACAGCTGCTTACGAAAGAGGAAAAAGCCGCATGAATACCGCAACTTTCTTTGCTGAATCAACCCCAGCACAAGCTGCAAGCCAACAACCCGTTCAAGCTCAATCGCTGCGCGGCTGCGTAGAGCAAGCAGTAGAAAATTATTTCAAACACCTCGATGGCCAAGATGTCAGCAATGTGTACGAAATGGTTCTCGCTGAAGTAGAAGCACCTATGCTTGAAATCGTATTGAAGTACACCCGTCACAACCAAACTCGCGCTGCACAAGTGTTGGGATTGAACCGTGGCACACTGCGTAAAAAATTAAAGCAATACGGCCTGCTGTAACTTTTCCAGCGCCGCATGGCAATCAAAGAGGGGTGGCAATTTATTTCCACCCCTTTTGCTTTTTAATAGTTTAATTTTTTAACTTATATGGGAACTGCGTATGTCCAACACTTCCGATCTTGTTGCAGTAAAACGCGCATTAATCAGCGTGTCCGATAAAACCGGCATTGTCGAATTTGCCCAAGCCCTGCACGCCCAAGGCGTAGAAATTTTATCAACCGGTGGCACCTTTAAATTGCTCACCGAGAACAAGATTCCNNGCTTCCCGGAAATGATGGATGGCCGCGTTAAAACCCTGCACCCAAAAGTTCACGGCGGTATTTTAGGCCGTCGCGGTATTGATGAAGCTGTGATGACACAACACGGCATCAACGCTATCGATATGGTAGTCGTAAACCTCTATCCCTTTGAAAAAACCGTCGCCAATAAAGAGTGCTCATTGGAAGACGCGGTAGAAAATATCGATATCGGCGGCCCCACCATGGTTCGCGCCGCTGCAAAAAATCACGCACACGTAAACATTGTTGTTAATGCATCAGACTACGCGACTATCCTTGCGGAAATGAAAACCAATAACGGTAGCACCTCATTAAAAACCCGTTTCAATTTGGCAATTAAAGCCTACGAACACACAGCCGCTTACGATGGTGCGATCGCTAATTATTTTGGTCGTTTAGTGGAAGGCGGAAGCGCTGATTTCCCACGCACCTTCAATACGCAATTTGTCAAAGCGCAAGAAATGCGTTACGGCGAAAACCCACACCAAAAAGCCGCTTTCTATGTTGAAAAAAATCCGCAGGAAGTAGGCATAGCATCTGCAAAACAATTGCAGGGCAAAGAGCTTTCTTACAACAACGTTGCCGATACCGACGCAGCTCTGGAAACCGTAAAATCCTTTAGTGAACCCGCATGCGTTATCGTTAAACATGCCAACCCCTGTGGCGTTGCGGTAGCAGAATCAATTAAACACGCATACGACTTGGCCTACTCTACCGACAGCGAATCAGCATTCGGCGGCATCATTGCGTTCAACCGTGAACTCGATGCCGAAACCGCTAAAGCGATTGTTGAACGTCAATTTGTAGAAGTGATTATTGCACCGAGTGTTTCAGCAGAAGCCATCGAAATCGTAAAAGCAAAACAAAATGTACGCTTACTTGCCACTGGCGAGTGGAGCACAGTTCGCGTCAAAGGTTTGGATTACAAACGCGTTAACGGTGGCTTGCTGGTGCAAGATCGCGATGACGGAATCATCACCGAAAGTGATTTGAAAATCGTTACCCAACGCGCGCCTACTGCGGCAGAAATCCAAGATTTGCTGTTCGCGTGGAAAGTCGCCAAGTTTGTAAAATCCAATGCCATTATTTACGCAAAAAACAAACACACCATCGGTGTAGGTGCTGGCCAAATGAGCCGTGTGAATTCCGCGCGTATCGCTGCAATTAAAGCCGAACACGCTGGCTTGCAAGTAGCGGGTTCAGTAATGGCTTCCGATGCATTCTTCCCCTTCCGCGACGGTATCGACAACGCCGCCGCCGCCGGGATCGTCGCGGTCATCCAGCCCGGGGGCTCAATGCGCGATGCCGAAGTCATCGCTGCTGCCGATGAGCACGACATGGCCATGGTCTTTACCGGCA
>DQHS01000195.1 GCA_003524365.1 Cellvibrio sp.
GGGCAGACCATGCCCATCGTCGATCTGGCCGCAGCCGTTGGCAAAGGCGCCACCCCCAAAGACGCACTGGCCAGCAGCTTTATTATTGTCACCGATGTGCAGCGCCAAAAAGTCGGTTTTCTGGTGCGCCAGATTGAACGTATTGCCGATACCAACTGGCGCGATATCAGCGCGCCGGACAAGTTTCTGGGGAACAGCATTTACATCACCGGTGTCACCAGGGTGGACAACCAGCTTGTTCAGTTGTTAGATGTAGAAGTGATTATGGCGCGCCTATTCCCATTGGATGCCGCCAAAGCCATGGCAACCATCAACGATGTAGAGCGCGAGCAATTGCGCCCCATGCGCATCCTGCTGGTAGATGATTCGCGCACCGCCCGCAAACAATTAAGTGATTCGCTTGATGCCATCAATGTGCATTATCAGGTGACGGATAACGGCCAGAAAGCACTGGATATCATGCGCGCCGCCGCCAAAGAGGGGCAGCCAATCGACCTATTGGTCAGCGATATAGAAATGCCCGGATTAGATGGTTATGAACTGGCCTTTGCCGTGCGCGACGATAAGCAACTGGCGGGTGCCTACATTATTTTGCATACATCACTTTCCAGCAGTATTAGCGTCAGCCAGGCTCGTCAGGTCGGAGCCGATGAAGCACTCACCAAATTCGACGCACGCGAATTAATTGATGCCATGTTGCGTGGTGCCACGAAAAAGAAACGCTAAAACAGTCGATTACCATCACCCGGCAGCCTCCAATCAAACCAATGCCGCCACCCCACCTGCAAACCGCTCCGCCAGAAAATCGATAAACAACCGCACCTTGGGGGCTAAATGGCGCTGCTGCGGGTAGACTACCCAGACACCGGTATCGGTAAAACGGAATTCATTCAATACCGATACCAAACGGCCGTCCGCCAAAAACTCATCCACGTAATAATCCGGCAACTGCGCCAAACCCAAGCCTTTGAGCGCCGCATCCACCAGCGCTGGGCCAGAATTCGCCTGCCAGTTGCCGTGCACGACCAAATCTTTGCGCTGCCCTTGATGGCTTAGCAGCCAGTAACCGCGTGTACCTACCAGGCAATTGTGTCGCTCCAGATCGGTCAGGGTTTGCGGCGCCGAGATACCTGCGAGATAGNNAAAGTAGATTCGCGCATCACCCCCATGCGAATGCCCAAATCAAAGCCCTCCTCGATCAGCTCCACCTGACGGTTGCTGAAATACATATTCACCTTGAGCTGCGGGTAGAGCAATTGGAAATCATTTACCAACGGGGCGATATAACGGTCACCAAAGGTGGTTGCAGCGGTAATTTTCAGCAATCCAGTCGGCTGACCTTGATGGTGTTGCAGCAACGATTCCGCCTCGCGCAGGCCATCAAACAAATGGCGGCAGCTCTCGTAGTACAACTGGCCAGCGTCAGTGAGGCTAATCTGACGGGTAGTGCGATACAACAATTGCGTACCCAGCTGTAACTCCAATTGACTCACCAACCGGCTCACATGGGAGTTGGATACCTGTAACTCGCGCGCCGCTGCCGCAAAACTGCCAAAGCGCACCACGGCGATAAACGCCTCCACCCGCTCCCAATGTTGCATTGTTGCTCCAGTGCAATAATTAAGTGATTTTTAGCTGGCTTATTGCCATTGAGTCACTAGTCTACACTTTGCCCCCAGAAAAATGACAGGCGTTGCTTATTGATGCGACAGCTTGGCTCCCGCCCCATCATTCAAGAAGCAGGACTCACTATGAAATCACGCGCCGCTATTGCCCTCGCCGCCGGAAAACCACTGGAATTAGTCGATATTGATGTGCAAGGCCCAAAAGCGGGTGAAGTGCTGGTGCGCATAGTAGCTACCAGCGTCTGCCATACCGATGCTTACACCTTGTNNGAAGTGGGCGAGGGTGTGACCAGCCTGAAAGTGGGTGACCATGTGATCCCGCTTTACACCGCTGAATGCGGCAAGTGCAAATTCTGTCTATCCGGCAAAACCAATCTGTGCGGCTCAGTGCGTGCCACCCAAGGCAAGGGCTTAATGCCCGATGGCACCACGCGTTTTTCATTCGAAGGCAAACCACTGTTTCACTATATGGGCACTTCGACTTTCTCGGAGTACACCGTGTTGCCGGAAGTCTCGCTCGCCAAAGTGTCGAAAGAAGCACCGCTGGATAAAATCTGCCTGCTTGGCTGTGGTGTCACCACCGGTATAGGTGCCGTGATCAATACCGCCAAAGTGACNNTCCTTCGAGTGCGTCGGCAACGTCAAGTTGATGCGCTCGGCGCTGGAGTGCTGCCACAAGGGTTGGGGCGAATCAATCATTATCGGTGTCGCTGGCGCGGGGCAAGAAATATCCACCCGCCCGTTCCAGTTAGTGACCGGCCGCGTGTGGAAAGGCTCGGCGTTTGGCGGGGTGAAAGGCCGCAGCCAATTGCCCGGTTACGTGGAGCGCTACATGAAAGGCGAGATCAAAATCGATGAATTTATCACCCACGATATGCCCTTTAACAAGATCAATGAGGCGTTCGATTTGCTTCATGAAGGTAAAAGTATTCGCACCGTTTTGCACTACTAAGCCACACATACGCCACACACAAAACCATAAAAACCCTACAGGAATAAACTCGAAACCGTCATGACCACTACCCTGACTGAAATCGCCGCCAACAAGTGTTTTGGCGGTTGGCTCAAGCGCTACAAACATCGCTCTACCAGCCTCGGCTGCGATATGATTTTTGCGGTGTATCTGCCACCACAAGCGGAGACGCAAAAAGTGCCGGTGCTCTGGTGGCTATCGGGGCTGACCTGCACTGATGAAAACTTTATGCAGAAGGCAGGAGCGCAACGGATCGCCGCCGAATTGGGCATAGCGATCATCTGCCCGGATACCAGCCCACGTGGACTCGATCTACCCGGTGAACACGACAGTTATGACTTTGGTGCGGGCGCAAGCTTTTACCTAAATGCGACCCAAGAGCCATGGAAAACCAACTACCGCATGTACGACTACGTGACCCAGGAACTCCCTGCGTTAGTGATGGCTAACTTACCGCTAAATGGCCGCGAATCCATTAGCGGCCACTCGATGGGCGGTCATGGCGCACTGGTATTGGCGCTGCGCCAACCGGATCGCTATGCCTCTATATCGGCTTTTTCCCCCATCACCAACCCGAGCAATTGCCCTTGGGGTGAAAAGGCTTTTAACGGTTATTTAGGTGCTTATCGCGGCACTTGGGCGCAATACGATACCTGCAAGTTGATCTCAACACGCCAGTCGCGTCAGGAATTATTTGTTGATCAGGGCGAGGCAGACAATTTCAAAAACGAACAACTCAAGCCCGAGCAATTGCAGGCGGTATGCAAAGAAGTGGGCCACCCGCTGATTTATCGCAGCCACGCGGGTTACGACCACAGCTACTTTTTTATCGCGAGTTTTATCGAAGACCATCTGCGTTATCACGCCCGACACCTGTTTAGCGGCGCGGAGCCAGTAACACCCAATTGACACCTAAAAAATCTTTTCCGATAGGGGCTTGCCAAGTCCCTTTTTTTGCACTAACTTTGTAACCGTTTACATTAATCATAATAATGACAAGTATCAGATCAGCACTCGTTCAACATAACACTAATAAATTTTTCATTTAAATCAGTATTTAACCTAAAAATTATCACCATAAGCCCAGATTTCACAATTCCGGTTAAGGTTTTTTAACGGCGTATTATTTACTAAAAATCTGTAACCGGTTACAAAAATGTTACTTTTTGCGCACAAAATTTAA
>DQHS01000021.1 GCA_003524365.1 Cellvibrio sp.
CCGACCAACGATCTCGACGTCGAAACGCTGCGCGCGCTCGAGGAGGCGCTGCTGAACTTCCCGGGTTGTGCAGTCGTGATCTCGCATGACCGCTGGTTCCTCGACCGTATTGCTACGCACATACTCGCGTACGAAGGCGATTCCGATATTGTTTTCTTTGAAGGCAACTACACGGAATACCACGAGGATTTCGTCAAACGTAAGGGGCAGGATTCACAGCCGAAGCGAATGAAGTACAAACCGCTGAAAGCGTAACAACAGGAAAGGCAGCTCGCGAGAGCTGCTTTTTTATTTCCAGTGCCACGCTCTAGAGTCAAATAACCTATAACTAGTGACGATACTAATTAATATCATCTGAGAAGGAGCACCTATGCTACAAAAATTATTCTTCCTTATCTTACCTCTTATGGGGCTGGCGAGCGGCGCCCATGCAGCCACCGGCAGCCTCGACCTCACCAACTCTGCTGTTGGTTTCTTTGCCATAGGCATTTTTGTGCTCGCCTACGCGCTGGTCATGGCAGAAGAAGCCCTGCACATGCGCAAATCCAAACCGGTACTGATTGCCGCCGGTCTTATCTGGATCGCTATCGGTATTGTGTACGCTAATGCCGGACAATCGCTCGTCGCCCAGCAAGCCTTTCGCCACACATTGCTTGAATATTCAGAACTGTTTCTATTCCTGTTAGTAGCGATGACTTACATCAACGCGATGGATGAGCGCAATCTGTTCGATTCATTGCGCGTGTGGATGATTCGCAAAGGCTTCAGCTACAAAACCTTATTTTGGTTGACCGGCTGGCTCGCCTTTTTCATCTCCCCCATTGCCGACAACCTGACTACTGCGCTGCTGATGTGTGCGGTGATTATGAAAGTGGGCGCAGGCGATAAACGTTTTATCAACATCTGCTGCATCAACGTGGTGGTCGCCGCTAACGCCGGTGGCGCCTTCAGCCCCTTTGGCGATATCACCACCCTTATGGTGTGGCAGGCAGGCATTTTGCCTTTCCACGAATTCTTTGCGCTGTTTATTCCCGCTGTAGTCAACTTCGGTTTACCAGCATTAATCATGAGCTTTTTCGTTGAAAACCGTAAACCCGAACCGGATACCAGCGAAGCCACCACGTTGAAACGCGGCGCACGCCGTATTCTGGCGCTGTTTTTATTCACCATCGCCACCGCTGTAGCCNNCCTACCGCTGTAGCCTGCCATAGCTTCCTGCATTTACCGCCGGTGCTGGGCATGATGATGGGCCTTGGATATCTCCAGGTTTTTGGTTTTTTCTTGCGCAAGACTCTACCAAAATCCATCAAACGCAAACGCGAAGATGCGGAGCGTCGCGGCGATGTGGAGGCCATGCGTCGCTTGGGCGATGTAGTGCCCTTTGATATTTTTAACAAAATCGCGCGCGCGGAATGGGACACGCTACTGTTTTTCTACGGCGTGGTGATGTGTGTGGGTGGGCTGGGTTTTATGGGCTATCTAGCGCTTATGTCCGATCTGCTTTACAACAACATGGGAGCAGTTACGACCAACGTTATTTTAGGTTTGGTATCCGCTGTCATTGATAATATTCCCGTTATGTTTGCGGTCATTAACATGCAACCGGATATGTCTCACGGCAACTGGCTGCTCATTACCCTCACTGCGGGTGTGGGCGGTAGTCTATTATCAATCGGCTCTGCCGCTGGTGTAGCGCTGATGGGGCAAGCCCGCGGTTACTACACATTTATGGGTCACTTGAAGTGGGCCCCAGTTATCGCACTGGGCTACTTCGCCAGTATTGGTGCGCACCTTTGGTTGAATGCATCAATGATGTAGTTACACATTAGCGCAATAAAAAAACGCAGATTGTTTGAAGCAATCTGCGTTTTTTTGTTTTGCGGGACAAGCAATCACTGATTCCACCGGAAGAGTCTTTTACATCTTGGGGCTCACCTACACCAAACTACCTGACGAATGCTAATATCACCCTCAACTCCATTTACAAGATAACCAACATGACTGATTACTCATCGCAGAATAATTCTGAAGAAAGTGCAGATGAATTTGAATTGTTGCTTCGCGTCTCTGCAGGAATCCTCTATCGCTCGGCAGACCCGGTTAATTTCCTCAACTGGATTGCCGCACATGGTGCCTCGCTAGCCCCTGAATTAACAAAACAGGTAGACCCGGAAACCGGCCCTGTCGCGCTGTTTTTCCGCGCGATGGGGGTACAAATTTACAACCACACGCCCACGCCTGATCACGATTTTGCTTTGCACCCATTACCAAAACCTGAACGCAATCAGCCCTGCCCCTGCGGCTCAGGGAAAAAATACAAACATTGCTGCAGCCAGTTGGAAATACATCAGTCCCCTCTCGCAGACTTCAACATGCTGTATTACACACTGGAATGCGCGCCCAAGAACATGCTTGCCACCCTGCCCACCAGCAAGGTGAACAACGAGGCACTGGCCGATGTGGCAGAACAGTGGCGGGAGGAAGGAAAGATGGATCGCGTTCTGGCGTTACTAGAACCCTGGTTCAAACCAACCGCAACCCTCGGTAAACGTCACCGCTGGCTGTTTGACATCCTGATGGATGTGTATCTGGATGTAGATAAACCACTCAAGCGCAAACGCCTACTACAACGCGCCTGCGAAGCGGACGATAAACAACTGCGTTCGGATGCCTGGCAGCGCAAAGCCTCTATCGATATGGATGCAGGAGATACCGCATCGGCATGGAAAAGTTTTTCCATCGCACAACAGCTTGATCCTAACGCGCCGTCCCTGGCAGTGCTGGAGTTAACGCTTCTGTGCGCAGAAGGAAAATTTGATCAGGCCAAAGCGCGCGCAGTATTTTGGTTTGCAAGATTCAAACGCAGCGCCGATGTTACTCCCGAGTTTTTGGATCTGCTCGCGCAGTGCACGCAAGACCCGCGCGCAGCGTTGAGAGCGGCAGCGTCAACCGATGAACCCCAACCGCCAGCATTGCAGGAATTAAACCGCTTATTAAATTCCGCACCCGCCATTGCCGCCCATTACCATTTGGATATTCACAATGACGAAGCAATGCTACAACCCGAAAAGGCATTAGCGACACTAGAGCGACAATGGGCTGCAAAAGCACAGCCCAGCAAGCCGAACCTGACAGCATTCAGTAACGACGATTTTGATTTCTGGAGTCGCGCGGAAGACTGGTTACCGCTCCTGCAAAGTAAGCCCCTGCTGTGGAATAGTTTTGAAGTATTGGATGATCTGGTGATGGGAGCAGACACGATTCTTAACGCAGGCGGAATACAAGAACATTGGTTCGACTTTCTCGATAAATTACTCGATCGAGCGACTGACCTATTGGATACGCAACTTGCCGCCCATCCATCTACCACCCAGCTGCCATGGCTATTTTTGGAAAACAGACCCGCACTGCGCCTATTAGCGCACAAGGTCTCGCTGTTGGAATTCACCGAAGGTTTAAACCAGAACTTCATCCACCACGCTGAACGCCTAATCCAATTAAACCCCAACGACAACCACGGCTACCGCGCCCAATTAACAACAGCCTATATCGCAAATAATCAACTGGAACAGGCGATCCTGCTTGCGAGTCACTACGAAGAGGATGCCATGTGCGCTGTACCACTCAACCATGTATTGGCGCTTTACTTGAATAACCAACAGGCAGAAGCGCTTGCACGTTTAAAAGCCATCACATCACGTTTTGCCGTAGCGATTAAAATGCTCCTCGCCAAATCCCCCAAACAACCGCCCGCTGATAAATATGGAATTAAAATTGGCGGCAAACAAGAAGCGTGGTTTTATCGCGATGACACCTTGGAACTTTGGCAACAACAGGGCGCACTGGAGTGGTTAAAAAAATCAGTTAAGGGTTTGTAAGCGGGTAAATACCAAGCCGATGGCGTCAGCATAAATTTACCCATATCTTCATTTGAGGCTACACACAGTAAAGAGATAACAACCAGGCGCAATAAAAAAGCGCAGATTGCCAAACAGCATCTGCGCTTTTTTCTCATTAACCACTTGCAGCAATGTCGTCACAATTTTTCAGAACAATCGCTACTCGATTTTTTAATTAAAAACCTTAGTAACTGTTTTTAATATCCTGATAAATGCCAGGATAGTTAGCCTGCAATTCTTTCGCTTTTGTCGCCGCGATATCATCCCACGTAAATGAAATATTGGCCCAGCGCGAATCGGAGCGAGGCACATTGGTGTTGGCCTGATCCATAATCAAACTATCATTGCGGGTTTTAAAACTTGCGGAACCAAAATTCGATTGTTCAAGCACCATGCGATATTGGGTGTTACGTTCATGGCGGGTGCGCTCATTCGAATCCCAATGGGCTAAAGCACGATAATGGCTAATAATATTAGGCGCATAAAACTCACCCCAGTTACCGCGAAACTCCACATTGGCTTTATCAGTCGCACTGGCAAAACGAAACGCGTGCGTTCTTATACCGTCTTTGTGGTACACCACCAATGGATGTCCGTTGTGTTGTTGCAAACCACTCATCGCACGGGTATCAAAACTTCCATGGGCACTGGTGGACACATGGCTGATAAGTTCTTGGCCGTTCCCCTTCAGTGTCCACACGATAACTGTTTCTACATCATGGCGGTGACCGCCTAAAAAGCTTAAGTGAACTGCCTGATCTTTTTCAAAATACAACTCATAAAAATGTGCGCAACGCTCCCAACCATCCGTGCCCACCTTGCACAACTGTCTGTGTATGGTGTTGGAAATATTGCCCCAGCCCGCATCGCGGCAACCGCCGTAATAGCTGGAGGTTGCACCCAAACCCGGGTTCTGCCGCAGATTTTCATTGCGGTGAAATGGTGTACCTGGATAACAACCATCAGAATCAAAATCAAACAGTGGGTGAAACTTTCTGACCAGCCCTTCGTTGTAAGCCGTAATCCCTGCATCCCAAGTTGGAAACTCATCAGCACTTGCCGTACTGGCATTGAGCAGCGCCAACAAAGCAAAAACGCCGCTTACAATCTTCACGCTGATTATGTTTATTCTGTTTAACATGAGTCGGACCTCCAGTTGATGGTGATTGTTTTAAACCGACTTCACTGATGATGGAGCGTGAAATCGGAAGCTGGAGTCTATGGCCCGATAAATGACAGGATGATGTGATCATAAAAATTTAATGGGAATGTCACAAAGAGCGGAGTTCGGGGAAAATGGCGCCTTGATCTGCGTGGATTACACTTATATTTTTGGCTGATTATGCAAAAACAACACTAAATTTTTTACAGTGGTCACTTTATTCCAATAGGGATTCGCTTCCGGATTTTCGGTACTGATCCCTAATTTCTGTGCGATGCCTAAATAAATATCATCCAGCTCATCGGTGTCCATTTTATAAATTTCATTAAAACAATCATCTGCTTCAACGGGAAAAGGAATACCTTCGTACTTACCCGCCCATTCCTGAACATGGTTGTACACCTCTCGCATTATTTTGGTGTCAACATTGCGATAATCAAATGATCGTGCGTAACGACAAATATCTGAATTGCTGCGGCTTAGCGCAATGGAACGCATACGGCGGTGATGCAAAAAGGCAATGCATGAAAAGATAAAAATTAGAATGCCAAAACCTACGATGATTTCCATTTTTCGCCTTCAGGATATTTGGTTTATTTACCCATTACAGGTTGTAGGTTGCGGCAATATTGTAGATTGGGTAGTAATGCCCAACATTAACTTATTGAATTGTTGGGCATGGCTGCCTGCGTGGCCCGACCCAACCTACGTGCTATTTCGTTACCTCCATAGTTGCTCAGGTTGCTTTCAGCTCGGGCGATAGCCGAGTGGCATTTTCACCCACGGGGAAAGCGCCGCCTCTTCAAGGAGCACGCCAAAAACGTTTAATTTTGCTCTAACCCCAATTTTTTTAAGACAAGGATAATTTTGAATGACAGAGCAAGGCTCACAAGCGCGGGGCTCATAAGCCAAATCCAACCAACCAGTTGGTTGACCTATGAAAGCTCCATGTAGTCTTTTCTTGCCCCCTCGTAACCACCTTGCAAAATATCGCTTTCATCGCTGCTTTCGTCATCACTGGTAACAACGCCATCATCCTCTTGCTGGAAAGGTTCGGTTGCATGAACCGCTGGGTCTGTCTTTTCTTGATAATTGTGAATACTTGTTGATTTGCCAACCTGGGTATCAATCCGTTTCAACAAATTAGTACCTTTTTTTCGATGATCCTTTGCCGCCGCGCCCTTTTCCGCTGTATCCGGCCAATCCACGCTGTAATAGATGGGTACATCCTGACCAAATATACTCGTGTCACTCAATTTATTGGCACCACGACAATTCTGGTTGTCAGGCCCGCAAGCTTCCCTCTCGGTGTATACCCAATCCACGGAGATTACATGCTGCGCCTGCAGCAATTTAATAACATCTTTTATCGCACCCTCGGAATGTGTCGTTCCATCCTGGCTGCCGCGCGTGATGTAAACGGTCATTGTCTTGCCGTTAACTTTATGGGTCAGTGTGACTTTGGCTGTTGCGTAATTGTATCCGCTGTATTTGCCTTTCACATGCCTCTCCTGGCGCTCGCTGCGCGCAAATCGCGCTTTTGTACTGCCATACCTCACGCGGATTTGGCGGGGCTTATCCAGCCTGTAGGTCTTGCCTGTGCTCGATCCTATTTTACGGCTCTTCAAACCGACCTGATTCTCCAGTCTGGTAAAGTAACGCCGTTGCCCTATGCTGAGTTTTGCAAGATCGACATCTTTTTTCAGCTTTGCGTTTTCGCCTGTTATTTTGTTGTAATACGTCAGTGCATCCTCCAATTTAAGCTGGATAGTATCTTTACGCTGAACCATAGGTTTCGACAACTGCCAGGTCCGTGGCACCAGTTTTTTTTGCACGACGATATCCGCTTGCCTTGGCGCGGTGGTTGCCCCAGCCAATTCCTTTGAAGCTTGCAAGCGAGAATTCGTATGCGCTGCCATCATGGCCTGCATGGATTTAAGCTGCCCCGTAGGCTGTCCATCTCTAGCTATAGATTGCAAGCGCACCTGTGAATGGGTAACTGGCCTATTATCTTCAAACAGGAACTTGGTTGCGTCATGCCGAAGTTGCGCCGGATCTGCTTGTTGGTTTGAGTGTTGGGGTGGCACATGGGATTGCATCGCGATACCTCACCTAGCCAAATAAAAGAATCTCTATTTACCTGAGCAATTTTGCTTTTCACGGCACTTGGCCAAACATCAATCGCCGGAACCATCTAAGTTTGACTGCCACTAACAATGGGGGGGGGTTACACCGCCTTATCACTGCGCACGCCATTAGCGGACGTTTAATTTTGCTCTGACCCCAATTGTTAATAACTACACCAGACAACAAATAACATAATTTTTTCATTCTGACACTGCACAGCTGAGGCGCTTATTATGAAAGTTAATTTACACAACTCACTTAACTAGGCCAGCTGGGCTAAACCTGTACACGAATATTGATCGTGAACAGCAAGAACGCGAGCCACGTCGGGATGCTCAAAATCTTTACCGAATACAGATACAAGCTTTACTGTGCTGACAGACTTGGATGCAGCCTCATAATGTTGCACCCAGTTTGCAAATTCATTGATTTCTGACTGCTCTTTGCGTGGAAATCGGGAGGCGGGCCTATCAATTTTGATTCGCCATGGTTTTGGCGTTAAGCGCGCACGGAAACAAGATTGCGCTTCGCACAATCTGACATAAAGTGGATCAGCACCCAAGGCTGAAAAAATAGCTTTTGCGGGAGCCGAATAATTTTCAAACACCTGATTAGTTACAACAACCCTTAAACCAGCACAGGTTTCATATACTTTTATTGTGTACATGGGATTTTTTTTTTGGTATTGCTCAACTTTTGAAACATAAAAGGATTTGTCCTTTTTTGTTTTGCCAAACACCTGGAACAGTTTTGTTAGCAACCCGGGTTCTGCAATATCAATATCACCGAACAGTACCGATTCGGTATTGAGAACAATAGCGCCGTAACTATTTCGGGTAAGCACCGCCAGAACACGGCCATCTGCATTGGTGATTTCATCCAATACTTCTTCCCGAATATAACCGTTCCAATATTCGTACTCCCGAAGAGCATCTACTCCGCGGCTTATCAGCTGCCCAAGTCTCGTTGCGCGCTCTAGCGCATTAATACCCGCTTGGGCCTGAGTCTCATTCGATGCGCCCCAAGCCGACAGCTTATTTATTCCAAATATCGCTTCGTCAACTACAACGGAAACTTCAGACCAATATTTCGCAAACTTCATACTGCCTCACTACGGATTAGTGTATTTATAAAAAGCTAAAAACTAACTATTCAACAGCAATATGTCTTGTAAAAACTTTTTTACAAGACATATTTTCTAACCCGATTTAGCTTGTTGTTGTTCAAAGCTAATCACTATAAATTCTGCAGGACGAACGACCGCCACCATGATCGACACACGCATAAAACCATTTAACANNACCAACATCAACTTGAAACGCATCAGCCGCAGAGGCGCCTTGTAAGCCACCATCTTTCCACACGCCAGTCAAAAAGCTGCCAATCATGCTTTTCACTGCGCTCCAGGTATTGGCATCATTGGGTTCAAACACATAAGCGCGCGCGGCCAACTTTACCGATTGCTCAATAAACGTCATAGTTCTGCGCACAGAAATATAACGCCAATCCTGACTATTTCCATCGAGTGTTCTTGCCCCCCAAACTAAAATTCCCTGGCCATTAAAAAAACGAATCGCATTTATTGATTTGCCGGAAATAGCATCAACATTCAAATTTTCTTGCTGTGAATCGGATAAACGAATCGGCAATGCTGCCGCGCCCACAATGCTAGTGTTAGCTGGTGCATTCCATACCCCACTCATATTGTCGTTAAGGGTATAAACACCAGCCATTGCGCCGCTGGAAGGTAAAATGTTGGCGTTGCTCAAGACGTGATTAACAATTTGGCTGTAAGTTTGGCTGGAGGCAAGCAATGCAGCCTGTAACTGGCTATTGGACATTGGATTAGGCGGCGGAGCCTGAATTGTTGCGAGAATTTGCGCAGCAACCGGGTTAGGTGCACCCGGTGGATTCAACAAGGGTTCAAGCTGTTTGGTATCCCCGCCAAATAAATTGGTAAAGTCAATGTCGCTTGACTGCATGACAGTTGTGCAGATAAACGGATAATAACTCACACCATAACTCAAGCCGGAATTACCCGTGTTGTTACGAAATGCTTGAATGTCATTGGTATACAAAATAGGGTCAGGGCAAGCTCCGCCAATCACATCAAATATGCACACTGCCGTTTGCATAGTTTGCGCTTGTAACAACATGCTTTGCATCAAGGTGCCATTGTCAGCAATCGATAATAAAGTTGCCTCCGGGCAGATATACATTGTCGGCTCGGGCTCATTTTGCAGAAGTGCCAAACCCGTTTGTAAGTCAGTTAATGTAACGTTGGGATTAACCACCTGCGCAGCCGGATCAGCCAATGGTTGTTTATTGGCAGGGCCATAACCACCCACCGACACTATGTACGCAGCACCGCCTCCGTTTTGATAAAACAATCGCACACTGTTGTACAAATAATAAATAGTACTGGGATCCGGCAAAACAGAATAATAAGTGCCGGCCAACGTCATATAATCCCCTCTGGTTGGCATAGCTTGTTGAGCAATCAGATAATATTCAGGATTATATTGTTTGGCCGCATCCGCTGGAGGTGCGGGATTATCCAGCATAAAAATTGCCTGGAATTCCGCAAACGAATTTATTTTTTGCGGTTTATTGTAGTAAGACTTGCCCTGATATTCTGCTTTCGGTGTATAGCCAATAAACGCCGGGACGGCGGTAGCTACAGGGGCAATAGAATTAGGAAAAGCGTTAAGTTCATCAACGTAAACTCCGGGAGTTGAAAGAGTTGCCATATTTATATCACCCTAATTTCCTGATTTGGTAATGTTAACTGGACTTTATTTCATCACCGCAAAGTTCGATGGCAAGCCCACGGTTCGACTCCAGTTTTTCTAACGCTATTTAGTAGCAAACTAATATCACTAAAAAGCTATAGCGCTTAATAGGTTCTGAAACGTCTTTTAGTGATTTGTAATCAATACTGATATTTTCTTTTTTATATACGTATTAATCGTCATACAACCCAGCCCACCTTTATAAAATTCCAAGCAATTCATAACACAAGATGTCATGTTTCGGCCAGGAGCTAGCGCTCGCACTTACCGTAGGTTGCTGGTGAGGAACGAACCGCAACATGACATTGCTTCCGTTTGCGATTTAAAGCCCTCACGTGACTGATTGATAAAAAACTAACATTTTAATTAAAAATGCGATGCGTAAAGCAAGCCCCCGAACTTCGCATTTCGGCCAATTGCGGACCTTGGTGGAAGGATGACCAGAAAGAAGGATTATGCTGATTCTAAACCAACTATTTTTTATTGTTGTCGCTTGTTAGAAATAGCTTTTAAACTGTCTTGCTAAATGATTGCTTGCAAGCGGAACCAAATTCAAAAATTCCATAAAAAACTCTCCATGCTTTTTACTGCGTTGCGAGCGGTTTGTGGCACCGGTAGCTCCAGGTCTTTAGCCATAGAGTTAGAGCATGGGATTTCAATTGCTTTTGGATGAACCAAGCTATTTCTACATTCTGAAACTTTAATTGCTGCTTGAATTAAAGGATGTTGCTTTGATATCTCCAAGTCATCGCAAACAAGAATGAGACTCCGTGCCTTCTGAACAAGGGGCATACGTTCAAAATTCTCAAGATATATATTTTGTCCTAACCTTAGAACTCCATAGAAATTTAAGTAACCTTCTACAGCCATAGCTGAAAATATTCGTATAGAATCAGACAATCTATCTCTTTCTAATACTAGCTCACCCATTTCTGGATAAGCATTCATGTTAATAGATTGGCCGTTTTCCGTCGGCCATTCTTTATTAATTTTTTTACATATAAGCTCCAGCTCAGCTAGCGATTTGTGCGCATAAAATCGATAACGACTGTCATTAGTTGACCATGAACCTACAGGGTTGTGTGGATTCAAAATAAACTTTTTGGCAGTAAGGTTTTTCATTGTTCCTTTTCTAACGTTGCGTTCACCTGCGGATTGTAAGTAGCATGTTGCGATAAATTTAGCGTTACAAGTACTGATTTTCCACCACAGTCGCTTGTTACGTTGTTTTTTCGCGCCCACTTATTTTGGATAAAATATATGATTCAAATATGAACTATAAGAGGCAATTAGCACACCTAAAATGGTATAGCAAAAATACAAAAAGGCATTTTGATAAGTTTTATTAAAATAGATGCGCCTTTGCTCCAGTGCCGACTCGATTTTTTCTGGTTGCACCACGCCCGGGTAATTTGATGCCTCGTATTCAGGTAAATAGTCTTTGGGGGGTTCCGATTCAATGTGACAGCATTTAATGCCATCCTCAAATTTAGCTAAGACCGCCTCATAAAATATTAAAGTTAGGGCAAAAACAGTTATAACGTTTCCACAAGATGCAAGCCATGCAAAATCTTTAAATCTTATTGAAAGCAGAATATGAAGCGTAATGATTGAAAAAACTACAATACCTTTAAAAAGGCTAGATGACGATGAAAGATAATTTGTTAAAGCCAATATGCGCCTTACGGACTTGACGTTCTTTCTCGCTTTTTCAAGTTCACTCATGATTTAACAGCTCCCTATTAGCTTGGTACATTTGAGAAGCGTAACGCCCATATTTGCGGCTGGTTTGGAGCGCAGCGGAAGCCAGTCCGACAACAGCGCTTGTTAGGCTAATATAGTTTATTTCTAAACTTCATTAGTTCTATTTTTAGTTTTTCTCCAGAAATTAAAATTTTTCTTTGTCTCTCTGGTTCATTTGTATTATTACCATCCTCAAACTTTCCTCCGGTACAAGCATCGAAAAAATCGGCGAGTAAAATGGAGATATCATCTTTATGAAATTTTTTATATTCATCATCCATATAGCTGATGATGAGTCCGATTTTTGTTTTAACACCTAAAATATAATGAGTTGAGGGTATTTTTCTTTCTTCAGAATCACTCCAGTAGGTGCAGGAAAGATCTTCTAGCTTAGTTATTGAATCACACAGTTCCTCGATTCGTTTAGATAGATCCTGTGACTTTATGGTGTATCGAGTTCTCCAATAAGCAGCGAAGAGCGCTGACGCAGCCCCTATAAATGCAGAAAGCAAAATCCAGTGATAATTTTCCATATTTAGGATCTTATTTTTTACGAATAAACAAATTTATTTCAGCTGGCAATGAAAAATCATCTTTAGATATAATTTCAAGCTTATGCGTCAGCTGGAACTCAGTGAAGCCTTTTCGCCTCAATCCACCAAATGCCTCTTCTAAAAATGAGCTGGCTGTTCCAAAAACACCATCAAAAACTACCGTGACTTTGTCATGGTCTTTTAGTGCTGGTATTAAAAAGTCATCTCTGAACTCTTCGCCGGACCCTTTGCCTTCAGACCTGAAGCGACCAGACGGAAATTCAGTAAATTCTTCAGCGACCAGTATTTTCCTAGATTTCATTTCTGCACTCCAGGAATAATGATCTCAATGCTTGTTCCCGTAGACCTATCAATATCGCTTAATTGAGAAATTAAAGGCTCCTCTTTGTACTTAAAATATCCATCCCTGCTTCGAATTACAAAATTTTTAATATACCCTTCATCAACGTTTCTAGTTATGGATTTAAGCCCTTGGCCTCTTCCTTCTGTAAACGCAGTATTCTTTTGATAAATAGCCTCTTCTATCAACTGGGTATCGTTATATTCGACACCGTTATCAGGCTTCAGATTTAACTTGGTTATGATAGATAGAGGAATCGTTATTCCGTAATCTTCAATAACTATTGATATGAAGTTGTTACTTTGTCTGTATATGGCAACTTTCCATAGGCTTTCAGTAGACTCTATAGTTTTACCAGCATAGGCATGATGACTAATATTTGACAGTAATTCCGTTACAGCCGTATATACGCATCTCAGCAATAACTTATCACTGTAGCAAAAAACATCCTCTAAATATTTTACGATCTGAATAGCACAAGATAAATCTACCTCAGTACCTTCCCACTCTTTATTTTTCATAATTTAATATTCAACTTTAATATTCGAAGCCAGTACAGAGAATAACGTTCGGTTCAAACTGTCGAGCGTAAGCGCGAAGCGCTGTAGCGGCGTTGCAACCGCTTGTTATGAGTTTTTAACTTGGTGTAAATACTGACTCAAAACTATAAATAACCACGCGATGCAAAACTCTAAATCACCGCCTCTAGACTTTGGCATTAAATAGTGTTCATAGCTCGATACTGCTTTAGTAAAGGTATTAATTTTTTCCTCAATACCTTTGGGCACTACCGCATGAGCCATTTTATTTCTAATAGAGTTTAGTTCTTTGATAAAAGGCCATATTTCGAGTTTTATATCTTGCTGTATTAATGCCCAACAAAGATTCAATTTTAGAGCAAAATTAGTATTTTGATCGACTTTAATTTCCAAGGGATTTTCAGTTTTTAGCTTTTCTTGCAGTAATTCTGTAAGTAATTCTTCTATGAGAAGATGGCCCTTCAAAATAATTAGAGTTTTATCTCCACCAGCAGGAAGAAGTTCCATGAATCGTATTGTTTTTTCGGCCAATTTTGTGGATGACTCCATGATTCTCTTAATCTCATAACGCCGAGTTCAGCCGCAGTTTGTAAGTTGTTTTTTTGTGGGATACTTTTGCGAAGAAAAACCGCAAAAATACGACTTACAAACTGTCGAGCGCACGAAGTGCGCGGTGCTGGAACGACTTGTTAACTTGCGATTGACTCATAGAAGTCAGCTAAGGATTTATGAAATAACTTCTGCTTTTCTTTTGCGATATTTCGAGTAGAACAAAGTAAATTATAGTTCGGATAAACTTTATCAAATATAAGAGTATCTCTAAACTCTGTCTCTAAATTAACGCAGTCACTAAGAATTTCAACCGCTTTGTCTGCTTTTAACAACCTCAATTTTGCAACAGATGATTGCCTTTGCGCCCACGTTTCAATCAACGCAGAGTCTCTTTCTCTCATTGAGGCTATTTGAGCTCTTGAAAAGATGATTTCATTTGAATCATGAGGTTGCTTTTTTGAAATTGCGCCCACACGAGAAAACAGCATATTCAATGCATTAAAATATGAGTCTACATCATCTGATATTTTTTATAATAGTTTTACTTTATGCTCCAACATGTACTTATTTTGAGTAGACTTGGAGGAATACCTCATTCCAAAAATTGTTACAAAACCTGTAATCAATGATGGTAAACCAATTTTAACGGCATTATCAGCCACATTTACCCATTCATTATCCACATATACTCCTTGGTTTTTTTAAGTTAACAGTTTATTAAATTGCACCAACTATATAACCAGCAGAAAGCTATTCCAACTAATTTGGTGTGGTGCTGTATAACTCCAAAAAGTAGATGAACTCTCAATCGACTTAGCTCGTGCTAAATCAAAGGCTAACCATCACTTCGAATTAATTATAGAGTTATACGGCACAAGCAATTCCATTTAGTTACCGCTCTCATATGACTGACAGTCCGCTTTGGGCACGTTACTGACCTTCAAACTGTTGCGATTCGTAAACTCAGTCTACGCAACCCGCCCCAACCTACAGCCACCGATTTACCCCAACAAAAAACCAATTAAAGACTATCCCACAAGTAAGCGCCAACCAAAATTACACCTTATTACCACCCTACCCATTCACGCCCCTCAAAAAAATCGCAAAAAAAAGCCCGGCGCATTGGCCGGGCAAACCTGAGGGACAAACAAAACAACGTTAAAACTGACGAATAAATAAGAGCGCTATTTTTATCACTGTTGTCTTCGCCTCACGGCAATTAGAACCGATTAAAGAAGTTCCATGCTCCAGAGCTATAGAATGAAGGCTGCGAATGCCCACCATTGAACGAACACCAGACAACAGGTTTACCTGCTGAACAGTTTTGGTACTCCACACAGGGAGATGGCTGCACCGGCACAGTCGTGTTAGAGCAACCGTTAGCTCTGAGATAAGCATCGCGGGCTTGAGCACCAGAGCTCTGGCTTACCACAGTGTCGTTATTGCCGTGCGCAATCCAGGCCGCAGTCGCTGAACCGCTATCCACATGAGGCGTCAAGAAGGCTCCTGATACAGGCGCGATAGCACGGAAAGTGGTTGGCAACTCGCGGCCCACTGCAAATGACATCATGCCACCGTAACTCCAACCGGTAGAGAAAATACGGCTTTCGTCGATACACAGGGATGACTTCAGTTGGGTTAGCATCGACTGCAAGAAAGCTATGTCGCGGCCATTGGCATTTGTCCATCCGTCGGTGCCGGCGGCACGATCAGGCGCCACGAAAATCGCACTGTTATTAGAGAGGCTTTTCATACCGTAGTAGCCTTGACCTACAACATCGTTCGCACTACCACCACGCCAGTGCCAACCGAAGACCAACTTGTAGGGATTGTTCTGGTTGTAGTTGCTCGGAATATCCAATACGTATTCGCGGTTCAAACCATTAACGCTAATGGTACGACGGCCATTCGTTAATTTTGCCGGGGCACCACAGCCAGCAGAACCGGCACCAGTACCGCCACCAGATGACGAACTGCTAGAGACCGAAGAACTGCTTGAACGAGGCTCGCCCGTGACGCTACCGAAATTGATGTAGCCTTCGCAATGCAACCATTCGCTGGGCGCACCGCCACCGCAACGGTTATTCCCCCAAGCTCCAGTGTTTTCTGTCTGCACTTCTGCTTGACGGGTTACGCCGTTAACGTTGACGTAATCGATACGTACATCTGCATTGCCGCCATCATCATTAACAAAGGCCACAACCACGTCGCCAACAAGAGCCGTTTCTACCGTGTAATTGTTCATGACGGTGCTCAACGTCCAGGACTGTACCTCAGTACCACCTACGCTGAGAGTGATGGATTCGGTCGCTGTTGTGCCAAGTGCACGCACTGTAATAGCGTTACGAGCACCTGTCGGAACAGATGAAGCAGCGCGTGATGATGAACTTAATGCAACGGAAGAACTGATTCTTGATGATGAAACAACAGCAACGGATGAGCTGGAGCGTGCAGAACTTACTGGTGTAGTTGTTCCACCACAAGCGACTCCGTTAATAGTTGGGCGCTCTGCACTGCCGCCATTTTTTTCACCTTGCAGACCAAACGAAATTGATTGGCCAACGGCAATATTGCCATTCCAGGACATATTCGTTGCAGAGTAAGGATTGCTACCAGAAAAATTAGCATTCCAACCGCTGCTCATGCGGTTAGTCGCATATTGCCAATTAATATTCCAATTATTAATCGGCGCACCGGTATCATTTTTAATGGTGATACTCGCGGTAAAACCGTTTGGCCACTCATTACTTATCGCATAAGTACAACTGGCCGACGCCGTTTGCGCCGTTGTTGCGAGCAACAGTGCGGTGCCTAAAAAGGCTGCCGACTTTTGTAGTCGCGCCATTCGATTGGGGGAAGAATTTATTTTATGCATTATTCATATCCTTAGTAGTGGGTGAAAAAATGCCGTCAACAGTGTTGATTAACGGCACGCCTGGGGTTGTTTTATTTCTTATTGTTAATTTTTATTTATTAGTTGTTCCTTCGACTCGTGCAGCACAAGCAGGAATCGCAGACCTGTATAGCTAATCCAAATTATTAATTTTTTATGGATACCCGCGTACGCGGGTATGACGAATAGTTTATTTTTTTATTCTCCTTAGGGTTTAGTGACATCAAAAGAATTGATGCGCACTGAACCACCCAGAGCTTGCGTTGCGTAATTGAAAATACCGAAGCGATAACCGAGGAAATAATTCCATTCGCGCTTCATGGTGAAAGTGCCACCCAGTTGCGTAAATTGGGTGCCGTTGGTGCTGTAATAAAAACGTGCAGTACCGCCGCCCGATGTCGTGCGAACATCGGCATCAACACGCAACCAAATTTTTCCGCCACTGATATTCGCGCTCGCGGTTTCCGCACCAATATTGTTGGTATTCCAATTCGCATCCAGTGTGATGCCGCTGGCCGTTACCACCCGTGTAACACCATTAGCTTTTTTCACACCAATCCACGCGGATGAATCGCGAAATGCTGCCAAGCCACTCGCATCACCGTTTTGCATTGCGGTGTAATCCAGCTCGATAGTGGCAATTGAACGCGGGCCTTCAATGCGACGAGTGAGCGTATTGCGCGCTGCATATAAATCATTCGTGACAGTTGCGGTGCGCAAGGTTAAACCGTTGCCGGTTGACCACTTGCTGTTATCGGGATTGTGGTTCCATTCCCAGGCAGGATTGAGCGTGGTGCCGGCAAAAATATCTTTTGCATTGCGTGGTTTTACTTTGTCTGCACCGCACGGCAAATTGGGGAAGGGATAAGATGNNTGGGGAAGCACAAAGATGCACCCCACTGGCCATTCACCAAGGTCACAGACGGCCAGCCATTGCTCCATGTCATAGGTGCCATCACCGGTAAACGACCGGCGGGAAATGCATCGTTAAAGGCGACGTAATACCATTCACCATTTTGTGTTTGCACAATACCGCCTTGATGCGGTGCACCACCGGAGCCAACACCGGCATAGGGTAATCTCACTGCAAAGGGGCGAATTTCATAAGGGCCAAAGGGACCATTCGTTGAGCGCGCAACATATTCACCATTCGCGTATTGCGTCATGAAAATATAATAGTTGCCGTTGATTTTATAAAAACGCGAACCTTCGAGTGGGCCAGAAATATTGCTGGGCGTTTTAAAGACTTCTTGCCTGCGAACTTCGCGCAAGCCATCTGCACTTAGCTCTGCTACATTGATGGAATTATTGCCCCAAGCCACATACATTTTGTCGGTATCTTTCTCGATCAATAAACCCATATCGTAATAGCAGGCTTGGCTGGAATTTTTCGTCCAGGGGCCCTCTGGCGATTTAGCGGTATAAACATAACCACCGCCTTTGTTGTGCATGCAACCCATCCAATAAAATGTTTTGTTGCTTTCACGATATTGCAAAGTGGAAGCCCAAATGCCATTCACATAAGAGCGACTGCCATTTAAATTGTAGGAATTATCAAAATCCAGCACGGGCACAGAGTGCGAAACATATTCCCAATTCACTAAATCATAGGAACGCAACACAGGTGCACCCGGTGAATGATGAAAGGTGGACGCTGTGTAGTAATAGGCATCGCCCGCGCGAGTGATTTCCAGATCCGGTAAGTCTTCCCACATCAATGGATTTGAATAAGTGGATGGGCAAGTTGAGGTAACCGGTGGTTGCGGATCGACAGTGCCACTGCAATTACCGGCAGTGAGATTTGCGCCCGACAAACTTAATGAATCGATATTCGGTAAACCTTCAGCGGTTGTAGAAGACAATTGCACAATATTATTGCCCTGCACTAAATCCACTTCGATTGTTGCCGTTTGCCAAGCCGTCCAACTGCCTGTCGCAGGTAAATTCAACGTGTAATTGCCGTTGCTACCGCCATTAATTACCAGCGAACCATTGCGATTCGTAGTGCCGCCATTGGCATAACGAAATGAGAGCGTGCTGCGACTGCTGGTGGACGATTGCACA
>DQHS01000303.1 GCA_003524365.1 Cellvibrio sp.
TAGCAAATATCATCGCGGCGCGGGCCTTGAATTTGGGGAAATTTATTGCGCAGAGCTTCGATAACTTTTGCAGTGTCATCCATGGACAAAGTTGTTTGGGTTACATAAGCGAGATTCTCGGAATCATGCACTACGAGCGCCTCAACATCAGCTTCATCCTCCACCAGATAAATTGCACCGCCGTTACTGGTATTGTATTGCCCCATGGTTCCTTCAACTTCAGGATGGCCTTGGTGGCCAATCAAAATACATTCGCGGCCTTCACGGCTGTAGCGCGTCACTTCGATGTGCACTTTGGTTACCAACGGACAAGTCGCATCGAAAATTTGCAAGCCACGCTCTTCCGCTTCTTTACGCACGGCTTGCGATACACCATGCGCACTAAAAATTAAAATAACATCATCGGGAACCTGTTCCACTTCATCAACAAAAATCGCACCGCGCTCGCGCAATGAATCCACCACAAATTTATTGTGCACCACTTCATGACGCACATAAATCGGCGCACCGAACACATCGAGTGCGCGATTGACGATATCAATTGCACGGTCGACACCCGCACAAAAACCACGGGGATTAGCGAGTTTGATTTGCGTCATAATCAGTGCACCTGAACCGGTTCGATTTTGAGGATAGCCACTTCAAATAAAATATCGCGCCCAGCGAGCGGGTGGTTAAAATCCACAACCACTACGTCGTCATCATAGCGCTGCACTACACCCGGCAATTCGGTTTTTTGTGCATCCGCAAAGGACAGCATTAAGCCCTCACTTAATTCCAAATCGGGGCTGAATTGGTTGCGGGCAATTTCCTGAATGTTGTTCGGGTTGCGCTGACCAAAACCATCTTCCGGTTTAATCACCAGTGTTTTGTGCTCACCCTCTAACATTCCGAAGAGTGCCTTTTCAAAACCGGGCAGCAAGTTTCCGTCGCCCACGGTGAAAGTTGCCGGGGCGCGCTCGAAGTTGGAATCAACCATATCACCATTATCTAACTGCAAAGCAAAATGCAGAGTAATTTTGGTACCAGGACCAATCGCTAATTCACGCATTTGCTGTTTTCTCTTTGCTAAATAACATATCGATAATTAACACCGCCGCCCCCAAGGTAATAGCCGAGTCCGCGAGATTAAATGCAGGCCAATAATTATCGTGATAGTGCACCACAATAAAATCTACCACATGACCGAACACAATCCGGTCATAAAGATTGCCCAGCGCGCCACCGAGGATAAATGCCAGCGCAAACGCCTCGCGTGGCTTTTGCTGCGCGCAGCGCGCTATCCAAACAGTTAAGAGCACACTGGCAGCAATGGCGATGACGGCAAAAAACCAGCGCTGCCAACCACCGGCGCCCGCGAGAAAACTAAATGCCGCACCGGGATTGTAGGCCAAGGTGAAATTAAAAAATGACGTAAAGACTTTCGTCTCGCCATATTCAAATACAGCTTCTATGGCATGCTTGCTAGCTTGGTCCAGTGCAACTATCACTAGCGCAACGAGATACCAGAACCAGGGCTTTTGATATATTTTTTCAGTCATTATTTACATTTCACAAGGATTGATTGTTCACAACACGTAGGGGCGCTGCTTGCTGCGCCCAATAAACATCCGATTACAAACATTTTAAAAACAGAGCGCGGCAAGCAGCGCCCCTACGAATGCAATTACGCAAACTGACGGGTCTCGCCCGCACCATCCACGTTTGTTACACAGCGCAAGCAAATTGTTGGATGCACTGGATTCGAACCCACATCGGCGCGGTGGTGCCAGCAGCGCTCACATTTCGCATGCTCGGATTTCTTCACCGCCACTTGCAAACCAGCAACATCAGTTGCAACTGCATCTTGCGCATCGCTAAGCGGACGAATTTCTGCCGTGGAGGTGATCAACACAAAACGCAATTCATTGGCGAGTTTTTGCAATTCGGCTTGTAATTTTTCATCGCAATACAAAATCACTTCCGCACCTAATGAACCACCCACTTCGCCTGCAGTTCGCTTCGCTTCCAGCACTTTATTTACGGCATCTTTCACTTGCGCGATCAATGCCCAGTAGCTGTCAGCAAATGAATCAGCTGGCATTGCGGGTAATTGATACCATTCAGCTACAAATACATTGGCTTCGCGCTCGCCGGCAATTTCTTTCCAGATTTCATCNNACAATCCAGCGATCCAGCTGCAACATACTTTCGACTGGTACTGCATCAGTCGCGGGATTAAAACCGGTGAGGTTGGACAAGATAAAACGCGCGGTGTTGCGGATACGGCGATAAGAATCAGCGGTGCGCTTCAGGATTTCATCGGACACACTCATCTCAGTACTAAAATCAGTCGCAGCAACCCACAAGCGCAATACGTCCGCACCCAAGTCATTCATGACTTTTTGCGGTGGGATCACATTGCCAATCGACTTGGACATTTTGCGCCCTTGCGCATCCACCACAAAACCATGAGTCAACACAGTTTTGTACGGCGGAACCGCATGCATCGCCATAGAGGTTTTTAGCGATGACTGGAACCAGCCGCGATGCTGGTCTGAACCTTCAAGATACAAATCCGCAGGGAAACGCAAACCGGCGCGCTGGGCGAGCACGGCGTAATGAGTCACACCGGAATCAAACCATACATCCAAGGTGTCGGTGACTTTTTGATATTTTTCGGCATCGGCACCGAGCAATTCGGCGGCATCCAATTCGAACCAGGCATCCATTCCGCCCTGCTCTACTTTTTGTGCAACTGCTTCGATCAAGCGTGCGGTTTCTGGATGCAGTTCTTGCGTTTCTTTATTGACAAACAGCGCGATAGGAACACCCCAAGTGCGCTGGCGGGAGATGCACCAGTCAGGTGAGGTAGCGAGCATTGCATCGATACGCGCCTTGCCCCAATCCGGCACCCACTCAACCGATTCCACCGCTTGCGCAACCTGCTCGCGCAAATTGTTTTTGCTCATGCTCACGAACCACTGCGGTGTTGCACGGAAAATTAGCGGGGTTTTTGTGCGCCAGCAGTGCGGGAAGCTGTGCGTAATTTTTGCTTGTGCCAGCAACGCATTTTTTTCGATTAACAAAGCGATAACTTTTTCATCCACTTTGTAAACGTGATCGCCTGCGAAAATCTCTACGCTCGGGCGATAGGTGCCGTGATCGTCGATATAGTTCAGGGTGCCAATGCCGTATTTCACGCCGACATTAAAGTCGTCGGCGCCGTGATCCGGTGCAGTGTGAACAAAACCGGTACCGGCATCGGTAGTAACGTGATCGCCAAGAATCACCGGAACCTGACGGGCATAGAAAGGATGTTGCAGCAACATATTCTCTAGTGCTGCGCCCTTTATACGACCAACAATTTCACAAGATGCAGCAGCATCAATAATCTTCTTAACCGCTCTCCCACCTTCGTTTGCAGCCTCTATTAACGGAGCCAAAGGAATGTCGAGTTCGTAAACATCTTCTCTGAGTCCATCATCTCGAACTGCTGATTGAATTTTTTTGGCAGCTATACGCGCTGTAACGCTCCCATATAACGCTTCTGCTATTAACAAACGCTCATCGCCAACCTGTATCAGCACATAATCCACTTCCGCATTGGCAGACACAGCTTGGTTGGCCGGCAATGTCCAAGGTGTAGTGGTCCAAATCACCAAAGAGATTTGCCCATTGCCTTGAAGGTTTTCAATTTTGCTGGCGACCGCAGCTTGATCGACAAACGCAAATTTTACGTCGATAGAAAAAGACGTTTTATCCTGATACTCCACTTCCGCTTCAGCGAGTGCAGAACCACCGACCACGCTCCAGTACACCGGCTTAAAACCTTTGTGCAGATGGCCGTTGTCGGCGATTTTGCCCAGCGCGCGAATAATGTCAGCTTCGAATTTATAATCCATCGTGAGATAAGGTTTATCCCACTCACCTAAAACGCCCAAGCGAATAAAGTCAGCTTTCTGGCCTTCAACTTGCTTGGCGGCATATTCGCGGCATTTGTTGCGGAAGGTTTTTACATCAACCTTGTCGCCCGCTTTGCCGATTTTTTTCTCGACGTTGTGCTCAATCGGCAGACCATGACAATCCCAACCCGGCACATAGGGTGCATCAAAACCGCTCAAGGTTTTGCTCTTGACGATAATGTCTTTAAGGATTTTGTTAACCGCGTGACCGATATGAATATCGCCGTTGGCGTAGGGTGGGCCGTCATGCAAAATAAATTGCTCACGGCCAACACGCGCAGCGCGAATCTGTTGGTAAAGATCGCTCGCTTGCCATTGTTTCAACATGTCCGGCTCGCGCTGGGCGAGGTTTGCTTTCATCGCAAAGCCGGTATTAGGCAGATTCAGTGTTGTTTTGTAATCGATCATGATTCACGGTCAACTTGTTAACAAAAATGTTTAAAAAATTAGCGGAAACCGCCAGAAATTTATTGCTTATCTTTCACTTCAAGCCGGTCAACCACCTTCGGCATGGCGACAAGAATTGCCAGAGCCAACAGGGTGCATAAAATGGCTGATGATTCACGCCCTAAACCGGCCGCAACACCAATGGCGGCAGTTAGCCAGATACCCGCAGCGGTTGTTAACCCTTTAAGATCCTTTTCATCATGCCCCTTCAAAATCGCCCCGGCGCCGAGAAAACCAATGCCCGCAATAATGCCCTGCATTACCCGGCTTAACTCCTCTTCCGAGAGACCTGCTTGCTGGGGAATTAATACAAACAATGCGGAACCTATGGCTACCAACATATGCGTTTTAATGCCCGCTGCTTTGCCGCGCTGTTCGCGTTCAAAACCGAGGATTCCACCTAATAACGCCGCCATCAGCAAGCGAATGACGAGGGTAGTGATCTCGCTTACATCTTTTAGGTCAGAAAACTCTGCTACAAAAGTGTCTGATATTTGTTGCCAAACGCTGCTCATATTTTGTATTCCTTTTAATAAAAATCGAACACCGAAAAACGACAGCTTTCAGCAATTGTGCAAATCAACTGAGGCTATTACCCCTGAAAAAATCCTGCCCTTGCGCGATATCCATTTGCAATTGTGTTTGCAGCTCATTCAATTCATTGGATGAGCTGCAAACACAATTGCAAAT
>DQHS01000344.1 GCA_003524365.1 Cellvibrio sp.
CCCGCTTGATCCGCACTCAGGGTACAAGTCCCCTCAGCTAACAAGGTCACCACACCGGCACTGGTTACGGTACATACCGTCGGAGTCGATGAAGCAAAGACCGGGGTAAGCCCTGAGCTGGCGGTAGCGGTAAGGGTTAAGTCACCACCGACCACTTGGGCACCCGGATCAACCAGGTTAATCGTTTGCTCGCCGATTGGGGTCACGGTATTTGAGGCGGCCGACAAGGTGCCGGTACCCGCCGCGTTGATGGCGCTGACTCTGAAGCTATAGGCAGTGCCATTGGTCAAACCGGTTACGCTAATTGGCGACGCAGCACCCNNCGCCATTAGTCAAACCGGTTACGCTAATTGGTGACGCAGTACCCGTCGCCGTGATTCCACCAGGGCTAGCCGTTACGGTATAACCGGTAATGGCGGAACCACCGTTATTCACCGGTGCAATAAAGGTCACTGTCGCACTCGCGTCACTTGCCACTGCGGTAGCTGCTGTGGGAGCACCCGGCAGTGCAGGTTCAACATTAAATGAACGACTCACCTCAGACGCCGCCTGATAACTGGCATTACCCGCCTGATTAACCTCAATCGTACAGGTGCCCACAGAGATCAGAGTTAAGGCACCGCCACTGGTAATCGTACAGACGCCGGTAGTTGCAGAACTGAATACCGGGGTAAGCCCGGATGAAGCACTGGCAGTAAGAGACGGTGAAGTACCGAGTGTTTGAGTACCTGGATTGCCAAAGGTAATAGTTTGCGTGCCCATGGGGGTTACGGGTGCAGAGGCAGTCGAGGCCACGCCAGTACCTACCGAGTTAGTCGCGGTTACAGTAAAGGTGTAAGGGGTGCCATTAGTTAAACCGGTCACCGTAATGGGCGAGCTAGCGCCCGCCGCAGTCGCACCACCGGGATTAGCGGTCACGGTATAACTGGTAATGGCCACGCCACCGGTAAACGCCGGGGCACTGAATGACACGGCCGCTTGGGCATTACCTGCGCTGGCGGTAGCTGCCGTTGGAGCACCCGGCACTACAGCATCAACCGAAAAGCTACGAATCACTTGGGTAGCCGGTAAGTAGCTGCCATTACCAGCTTGATCTGCGTTTATCGTGCAAGTGCCTGCAGTCACAAAGGTCAGCGCACCAACCCCAGTGATGGTACAAACAGCCGGTGTTGAGGAGGTAAATATCGGCGTTAAACCGGAATCGGCCGTTGCTGATAAAGTCGGTGCGGTACCAAAATTCTGCGCACCAGGGTTAGCAAAGGTAATCGTCTGGGCTGCTGCCGGCGTAACCGAGTTGGATGCCGCCGATGCAGAACCTGTACCCGCCACATTATCGGCAGTTACGGTAAAGGTGTAAGCCACACCATTGGTTAAACCGGTCACCACAATCGGGGATGAAGCACCGGCTACTGGAGCAACATCCGCTGGGTTTACTGTCACGGTATAACCGGTAATCGCCGAGCCACCAATATTCACCGGGGCAACAAAAGCAACGCTTGCCTGAGTATCACCGGCGATTGCAGTCCCTATGGTTGGGGCACCAGGAACTACGGGGTTAACCGAGAATGAGCGACTCACTTGCGATGCAGGCAGGAAGGATGAATCACCCGCTTGATCCGCATTAATCGTACAGGTTCCCGCCGCCAAGAAAGTCAGCGTTGTACCACTAACAGTACAGACACCCGTGGTAGATGAACTAAAGGTGACAACATAACCACCACCTGCCGACGAACTTGCTGACAGCGTTGGTGAAGTACCAAAGTTCTGTGCTCCTGGATTAGCAAAGGTAATCGTTTGTGGTGATGCCGGTGTAATCGAGTTGGATGCCCCCGACGCAGAACCTGTACCGGCTGAGTTGGTCGCAGTCACGGTAAAGGTATAAGCCACACCATTGGTCAGACCGGTGACGGTAATCGGTGAACCAGCACCTGTACCTGTCAAACCACCGGGGTTCGAAGTTACGGTATAACCGGTAATGGCCGCGCCGCCCGCGCTCGCGGGCGCGACAAAACTCACGCTCGCCTCGGTATCGCCTGCGGTTGCAGTACCTATGGTTGGTGCATCAGGAACTACCGCATTCACCGTGAACGTTTCGGTTGCTGTAGTGGCTGCATTAGTAGCCGAGTCACCCGCCTGATCTGCATCAATGGTACAGCTACCGGCAGTCACAAAAGTCAGTGCCCCGCCGCTGGTGATGGTACAAACACCGATGGTGGATGAGCTGAAAGTGACCGTTAAATTATCAGTTCCTGTTGCGGAGTTCGCTGTCGCCGTGAGCGTTGGCGTAGTGCCAAAGTTTTGTGCCCCAGGGTTGGCAAAGGTAATAGTTTGATTACCTTTGGGGGTTGCCGAGTTGGATGCGCCCGATGCTACGCTGTTGCCGGCCGCGTTGGTTGCCGTAACGGTGAAGGTATAAGCCGTGCCATTGGTCAAGCCGGTTACAGTGATAGTACAAGCCGCTGGGCCAGCACAGTTTCCTGTTGCACCGCCAGGGCTTGCGGTTGCAGTGTATTGGGTGATTGCCGAACCGCCGTTATTGCCTGGGGCGGTGAAGGTGACATCTACCTGCCCATCACCTGCTGTGGCTGTGCCTATGGTGGGGGCGTCGGGGACGGTTGGATCTGCTGTCAACTGACTGCTGTCAGCAGTCGTTAAACCACCNNAACCACCTGAAGATGCACGCAAATTAAAGGTTTCACTGCCCGCGCCAGAGTTGGTGTAGGTAATTTGCATACCGGTAAAAGTAGATACGCCGCTGCTGGGAGTAATAGACACAGTGGCGCCATTGCCATCGGTATCACCCGTACCCGTCATAGTCGCACTGCCAGCACCATTGACTTCCGCCAGAGTGATGCCCGTGCTGTAGCCGGTATCAACAATATCATTGGCGTCCGCAGCACTGACCACGGGGACAGTACTAAAGTTTGTAGCGGCCCCGCTGGTAACCGAGGTCGGTGCGGGCTGGGTCGTGAACAGCAGTTTGGTTGCCACAACATCCGAGGTTACAGAATTGGCATCAACAGTTGATAAATTTGAACCAACACCATCCTGATCATTCGCGGTCAGGGTGAATGCTTGCTGGTCGGCGGTGGCGGTGTAAGTCAGGTTGGTAAATGTCGCCACACCTGCCGTCGCCGCTTGGGTGCCATTGGTTAAGGTGCCGGCACTGGCCTCGGTCAAGGTAATGGTTTCAGTGAAATCCACATCGGTATTACCGAAGGCATCACGCGCCCTAACTACCGGCTGGGTAGTCAATGCAGCGCCGGAAACAGAACCCGCAGGTTGGGTAGTGAAGACTAGTTGACTCACTACTACGTCAATGGTTGTACCACTGCCATTGGTGACTGCACTCTGCCCGCTTGCCATTTGCGTGCCGCTGCCACCGACCGTGAGGTTGGTATCGCCATCCACACTCAAAATAATAGTGCGATCTTCTGTGAGCGTCGTATTGTCGTTGTAGTAGGCATTTACCGTATAGGTTTCATTGCCACCGTCGGCAACGGAAATACTCAGACCGGAGAAGGTAATAGTATCTGCACCGGCGCTGTAGGTACCGGTCACATTGCTGGCATCCGGCCCGTTCAGACGCCAGGTAATTTTGCCGCGCTCGGCATCAGTACTGGTGCCACTAACGTTGGCAACAATTTGAGAGACAGTGGTCGCAAGACCATCAGAGGTTCCACCGTCGGTGATGGTGAAGTCAAAAACATCCACAGCTTCACCGACCGAATCAATCGTAGTTGCCAGCCCGATAGGCTCAGCAACGCCGCCTGCGGCGGTGAGGGTGGCGTCTGAGTCAGTGCCCTGGGTAGTGAAGTTCACCAACGTGGCGGAAGCCTGGACATTTGGTGAGCCTTCATCGTCTTGGGCAACAACATAAAGGTCATAGTTGGTGCCTGCAGACAAACCACTGAAAGCTTCGCTGCCAGTGGTGGTAGTGGTAGTGAAATTGCCGCTGGCGAGCGCAGCCGCGCCGCTGCTATTTTGTCCGGCAAGTACTTGGGCAGCACTCGGTGCGCCCGCGCCATCGGCCACAACGACGTAGTAAACGGTACCCTCCTCATCAAGATCAGCTGACAAGGTGGCGCCAGTCAGGGTTTGACTGCCCACAGAAGGCGTAGCGTTTTGGAAAACGGGCGCAGTTTCGTCCACAGTTATGCCGACGCCTACAACGGAAAAATCATCCATCCAGGCATACACCAAAGTGGAAGAAATTGTTATATAGGTAACATTGGCGCCAAAGGAAGTCAGATCGATTGTGGCTGGAGTTCCGTTGACAACGTTTTGCGCAAAACTTCCTTTATTGCTGGTAAAAGTAAATGAATGGGTAGTGCCTCCTCCGCCAGCGATATTGGCCACCTTCAAGGATTGCGGCGAGAACGGCTCATTATTATTAAAGCGTAAAGTAACCGAATTTTCAGTATTCAGCGTAAAGGCCGCCTGCCCACTGGAACCCAGACCTGAATAGAGTTCAGTGGCCCGCGTTAATCCGTCGATGGTGAGAAAATATCCCGAAGTGCCAGTGGCCCATACTTCAGCATTAACAGTTGCGTCCCCGTTATAGTCCCCAGCATTTTTTGTTTGACTAAAATTAATTGTCCCGGTAAATAGCACACTCGAAAAATCCCCTAACGCTTTCTCAGAAAACGCTAAAGTGGACTCAATATTTCCGCGCGTAACTTCTAAATCCCAGTCGCCCTGTAATTCAGAATTGCCGGTTAAGTTGTTGGAGGCGGCAACATCCAAACTTGTATTATTGCTGATGATATCCAACAACGCTTCACCGGCTTCATTCGCGGCCAGATCGCAACCGTAAAATAATAAATCACCACCTTCACGCACTGCGCCTTTTAACGCGGCAAACGCATGAACTTCTTGCTGGATTGTCTCTGGTGTGATGCGTGAATTACCGAGCAAAATGGCGCCCGCTTCCGCGTGNNAGGGCGCGACGCAATACCGATTTATCCACGTCGGCGACGGCGCCATCCACAATGACTAACTCGCGCACCGGGTGCGCCGTTTGAATGTCCAATTGGTCGCCGGATAAATCAATCAAATCCCGTGGTAATGCCGTATTGGTGCGCAGCAGGTGATCAGACGATGCACTAATCGATGAACTCAAATAAGTTCGCTGATAACTCGATGCTGCCGTTGCACTGGCACCATAAAGCCCCAGTGGTAATAACAAAGAGGAAAGCCCACTAAGGAGTGTGTTTCTCATGATGATTGATTTCCGTCATTTTTTGCGTTAAGTGCTACTGGTTTTTTACTCGCAATAATATTGGCAGCTGTGCCTGCCTGGTCTTGCCAAAAATCCATCTCTTGGTATTTCATAAACAAATCCGGTGGCAAAATACTGCGCCGCGTTTTAAATTCCACTTTTTTCTTTACGCTATGTAAACCTTTTACGCCCAAGTGTTGGTCGAATTCGTTTTCAGCATAGTCCACATTATTAAAATCGTGATCGAATGGCTGCTCACCAATAAAGCGATAAATTAATTCCAATGTACGCGCCGGGTGCTGGGTAAGCAGGTCGTAATCCACCAGCAATAGGCGATCAGAAAATTCACCGTAGTAGGCTTCTTTTAATGCAGTCCAGGCACTGCCCACTGAACCACCCGCATTGATTAATGCTTCGCAGCGGCTATACACCGTCTGACGCGAGGCTGCGTTAAACATGCGGCTGTAATCAAAAGGATTTTTGCGATAAATCATTTCAAAACTGTCCATAATCCATGCCGGATTACGCACACAACAAATCACTTTAAAATCATCGACCAACTCGACTAATTGGTGCAGGCGCGCTGTCCAAAGGCGATTGGTATCAAAAACAATCGGATGATTTTTATCTTCGTAATACGCATCAATTAACGCCCGGCAAATTACCTTGCGTTTTTTCTCATCAAAAAAAGAATAGGATTCACTGCCTGCGCCCATCTGCTCCAGAGCACCATTAACAAGGCCCGCTACCGGGCTACTCATAGCGGCATGGAAGCGCGGATTTTGTCGCAGTATGCCGGCAAGTAGCGTTGAACCCGAGCGCGGCAAACCGGAAATAAAATGCAATTTTGTTGGCATCAATATGACTTACTCATTAAAAACACTTGCTGATTAAAAACATCGTAAAAAATTCCCGGCATAAACTGCCGGGAATAATTCATCAATTAATTGCGTGCCGGGAATACGCCGTAAAGGGCAATGCAATAATTCAGTGCTATAAATGGCTGACGGTTTTCATGGGGTAGGCCACCACCACTTACACCTAAAGTCTGTGGTGCCATAGCGGTATTTAATGTACCGGGTGCTGTCTGCATATAATTGACGATACCACTGCCACCACGAATATCCTTGGCCAGGTAGGTATTCGCTGCCGGAGAAGGCAAAGTCCCCTGATTATTTAAACCGGTCAGCGTATGGTTGTGCGCAGGCATTTCAGTGGAAATCAGCGCTACGCCATTTTCGCCAAACTGTTCACCCCAATCCCAGGTTCTCAGCCCAGGGCCCTGACCTACACCAACTACGGTCTGCCCTTGCAAATTAGGCAATTGGAACGTGGTTGTACCATTGCCACCATAAGTAATCCCGATAATTGAAAACAACGCGGTATTACTTGCGATTGACAATATCTGGCCATTACACAGCGCCCAATTGTGGGGAGCGAAGCTGAATGGCAACAAACGGATTTCACCAATAAACGGATCCATAATTTCGCTCCTTAATTACGCGATGGGAAAATGCCTTCAACACACATGATGTAATTTATCGCTGTGGTAGGCATGATGTTATTGTGTGGTTGTGTCCCCCCGGTGGCTTGCACACTGAGTGCATTCATAACCTGGGGATCAGCACCGCTAGTAGGTAAAGGAGCATAAATATTATCGGCATCACTGTGAGCAAACACATTGCCTGTGGGGCTTGGTGATGTGGAGGGACTTGCTGTGCTCGCCGAAAAACTATGGCTGTGCGAAGGTATTTGCGGCGTTAACAAGGTAACGGATTCAACACCGAATTGCTGGCCAATAATGCGGGGCGTAAGACCCGCGCCGTTGCCCTGCCCAACCGGAAGCCGGCCGCGCAAATCAGGCATCTGAAAAGTGGTGACTCCATCGCCACCATATGTAGTTCCAATAAGTGCGAAAAGAGTGGTCTGCTCGCTAATACTTAATAGCTGACCAGCGCACAACAACCAACCTCTCGGTGCATAGCTACCCGCAAACAGACGGATATCACCAATATAAGCATCCATAGTGATTCTCCTCTAGTTACGTGAAGGGTAAATGCCTTGAGTGGCAATGCAATAATTCATCACCAGTGAAGGCTGGCAATTCTNNCTTGCGGCTGGTTCATACAAATTGACATCGCCCGTTGCGTTCTTGGCGGCGGCAATATTATTGCCTGCAAACAGCTGGGTATCGCCTGCCGTAGAACTAGCCATCACAAGGTGATTGTGTACAGGGAGGTTGTTGGGTACGAGGGTTACATTTTCTACACCCGCCCTACTACCCTGAGGCAAACCCGCAGCAGCATTCGGGTGAACCGGTGCGCGACCACGCAAATCAGGCAACGCAAAGGTTGTAACTCCATCACCACCATAAGTAGTGCCCAAAAGAGAGAAAAGTGCTTGGTTGGAATTGATTGCCAGTAGTTGCCCGGCACATAAAACCCAATATTTGGGCGCCCATTCGTAGGGGAGAAGTTTTATTTCTCCAAGAAAATTATCAGACATCAATTACTCCTTAATAAAAGTAAACCTGTCTATACCGGCATCAGGTTGGTTGCATATTGTTTATTTATTGCACTATCGATAACTGAATTGCTATCACAAGTACTTGTGCAACTTTAGAAGATTATTAAAAAAAGACCAGCCGTTACAGACAACTCCCGTTATGAGAGTTGGTAATTCCTGAATAAATCTCACCACTCCAAATGCGGTCAATCCTTAGCACCAAGCATAAGCTAAAGCAAAAACAGTTAACATTACAAAACATAACATCGAAACAAGGAATTAACATCTAAAAACGATGCACCCGACTAGAGTTACCGCCACAACATCCATTCATGAGTTTCGGATATCTCATAGGGGAGAAAACCCAAGCGCTGATATAAGCGCCTGGCGCGCATATTTTGCCGATCAACGCCAAGGGTCACAGTCGCACCATTTGCATGGGCATACGCTTTAACCGATTCCAGAATTGCTGAGCCATAACCACATCCACGGTATGGGGGCGCAATAGCAAAATCGACTATGTGCACAGACGTATCGGATTTATTAATAACAATTTTCCCAATATTCACTGATTGATATTCGATCACCAAACTCATCGCAAGAGGATATTGGGTAGCGTAGCCTGTTTGTTGCAAACGGTATTGTTGTTGCAATAACAACTCTAGCTGTTGTGGGGGAAGTGGCAACAAAGAAAATTCAGTACGAGTAGAACAAAATAGCGAGAATAAAAAAATATCGTCATTTTTATGCACAAACCGCAGGGAATACGCCGCAGGCAGTACCAAGTCTTCTAGCATCAATAACATTCCTGGTAAAAAATTAATTATTTTTAGAAAATTGATTATATAGCGGCAACAGTATCTGCTCGATCCGCTTCACATCCATGGGACTGAATAATTTTTGTTTTTCAACCCCATCTTCATTAAAGCGCAACATGGGTGATTTAGAGTGAAACCCCAGACGAGACTTTATACGGCTAACCTCCTTCGAAGTAAACGGGATACGGAAGTAAGTGCAGATTTCACTGAGCTTATCCAAATCCAATTGATGATAATCGACGCGACAGACAGAACTACCCGCACCAATCAACTGTATTTCAGCTAGCAGCTCTTTGAGTACATCAATACGAAAATCCAGCAAGGATACTGGCACCACTTGGTTTTTATTAAATACAAGATGTACACCAGCCAGCGTTGGATCACCACTCATATGCCGCCCTGCTGACCGCTGATGCGAGGCCAAAATTTCCACTGGGTTGCGCACTAGAAAAATACAGGGCACTTGTGGATAAATAGCTCGAATCAAATCCCAGCGGAAAATATCCCAGGCATTCCATTTAATGACAACATGCGGTCGCGAAGGAAATACACTCGCCTGTAAATCGATAAGCTGCTGCAAATATTGTTGCTGCGCTGTTTTACCCAGCTCTCGATCAAGCAGAATGTCAGTTAACACCGGGGATTCGGAAAATACGCAGCTAGTATCCAGCTCGGACAGGCAACCGGAAATCAGCGTTGAGCCGCAGCGCGACAAATGAAAAATAAATCCTGCTGGAGTTATGGACTGCACAGCCTTCGCTTGAATATCCAGCGACGTCAAAGCAGTTTTAGGTGTGATGAATTGGTTCAATAAAACAGTTTGCCGGTAGCGGGAAATAGTTTCATCCT
The DNA here is from genome assembly GCA_003524365.1 of Cellvibrio sp. Classification (GTDB taxonomy): domain Bacteria; phylum Pseudomonadota; class Gammaproteobacteria; order Pseudomonadales; family Cellvibrionaceae; genus Cellvibrio. The sequence goes on from DQHS01000344.1 coordinate 9,394, forward strand.
GAAATGGTTCTGTTGCATGCCCCGCAGGTAAACACCAATGAATGCTGCGGCTTTTTGCATGATAGCGATACGGCAACCAATGCCCTGCCAATTGAATTTTATCGCCGTCAATAATCTGTTGATTCAGTTGCACCAGTTCAGCGATTAATTGATCGTCACTCAGCGCAGTTTGTTGCCACAAGCTTTTAATAACAGACAGCAATTCGCTAACTGATGTGGCCTCTTGGCAGCGCGCCAATTGTGCGGGTGAACTGATCAATTCACAGTAAGCTGGAAACAAATCACTCACTGCAATACTCCCGCACGAATTTGCTCGCATAGCCATTCATTGGCGACGCAATCAATCACCAAATTAATTCGGTCTTCGCTGCCGCGATTGTAAACTTCATGCACTTGATCAGCATTGAAATACCACAACTCGCCAGCGCGCATGGGAATAGTTTTGTTATCGACAATAAAACTCACATCGGCGCTGGTGTGAATCGGCACGTGCAAACGCGCCTCACCAAATTCGAGACTTAACTCATTATCACGATGGGGTTTTATTTCTGCACCGGCTTTTAAACGCATTAACCGCGCAGCTTTGATGGGGCATTGCAGCTGATTAAAAATGGCGGCAATTGCCGGGCAGTGTTCCAATACGGGCAAATTTTCCCAATCCTCGCCCTCGGCAATAGCAAAGCCTTGCAAGATGGGATGTGCATTGAGGTGTTGCCGCTGGCAGCGTAACGGTAATACATCCCAGCCACCCTCATAATCTTTTTTATTAACGTGATCAACCCAGGGATTTTGAACCAGTTGGTCAACCTCGTGCTGTAAAACAGATAGCTGGACTGCGCAAGCCACTTTTGCAAAAGAGATGACGGGCGCAAAGGAGATAGGCGCAGAAAAAATAACAGGATTTTCCATTCACAATGCTCTTATTTACTGAATGAAATCCTTTTCTGACCAATAGCTCTACCCACAAATAGGGTTACAAAATAGCAACCAGCAAAAACGGCAAGCCGATAAACGCCACCAGCGTTGATACCAATACCATAGCAGCCACTTCTTCCGGGTGGCGATCATAACGCAACGCCAGCAGATAGTTGAATACTGCTACAGGCATGGCAGATTGCAATAACACGACATTACGCGAGACGCCTGTTAGCCCCATTAACTCGCACACAATAAAACCAAATAGCAGCCCGCCGCCCACGCGCAGAAGACTAAATAATAAACTGCGTTTCCAGAAATGGATTTTTAAGGTGGCGAGCGAAACGCCAAGCGCGATGGTCATTAAAGGAATGGCGATACCGCCGAGCAGATCGAGTGTGTTGCTAATCCAGCGAGGCAATTCGGTGTGGGTGACAAGCAGTATTACCGCGATGATCATCGAATAAATCACCGGTTGTTTGGCGATGGCCTCCATGCGCTTGAAAATACCGCCTTCACTGGTCGTGACTAACAACAAGCCAACGGTAAAGGTCGCAACCATCATCACCATAAATGAACCCAGCGCAAGCGCGAGGCCGGTTTGCCCGTAGGCAAATAAACACAACGGCAAACCCATGTTGCCGTTGTTGGGGAAAATTAATGGTGGCAGATAAGTACCAATTTCCAGTTTCATCCAGCGCAATAATGCCCAGCCGAATAAACCCATCGCCGTCATTACGATTGCTGTGGCGAGTGCCACCTGCCCCATCACCGACGGCTGCACATCGACCTTCGCCATCACGCTGATGATCAGACAGGGCGTGCCGATATTCATCACAATGCGGGAGATAAAATCAGAGGGAAATTCAGTACCGGTTTTGCCCCAGATATAACCGGCACCGACAGAAATTACGATAGGGGCGAGAATAGCGAGCAGTTCGCTCAGCATAGGAAAATCCACAATCAACAACAGGAGGCACGCATCTTACTGGCAACGAACGGGTTGGCGATAGCTGACACACGAAAAACGCTTCTATATGCTGCAGTCATCGCAACGCTTTACGCAGATGGTATTTATGCAGAACTCTTTCTTCGGTGACCCGGAAAAGCCCACAACCAAAACCGCCAAAAAATCCAGTCGAGTTGTTGAACCTGCTACTCCTGATCCCGAGTGGATCGAGCTGGCCCAATCCCTTCCACCGCATTTGCGCTTGGGTACATCTTCCTGGAATTATCCCGGCTGGGATGGCTTGGTATGGAATGGTGAATATCCCGAAACCAACCTTTCTCGCTACGGATTGGCGGCCTATGCCCAGCACCCACTGTTCCGCACGGTCAGTGTTGATCGCGGATTTTACCGGCCACTCAATGTCGCCCAGTTTGCGGAATACGCAGCGCAGGTGAGTCAGGATTTTCGGTTTGTGGTGAAAGCGCCGAGTTTGGTGACGGATGCCTTGGTGCGCGACGAATCCGGGCGCGGTATGCGGCAAAATCCGCATTTTTTGAATACTGAACAGGCAGTGCAAATGTTCGTCGAACCTGCATTGGAAGGCTTGGGGCATAGACTCGGCGCATTGGTGTTTCAGATAAGCCCGCTGCCTACTGCATGGCTGGGGCAGATGCCGAAATTGATCGACCGATTGCACAGCTTATTAAAAGCCATTCCCGATTTAAAAAGCACCGCACCCGACGGCGTTGTCGCAGTAGAAGTGCGCGATCCGCAATGGTTGACGCCGCAATTTGTCGCGGCACTGCGCGATACCGGCGCGACCTATTGCATGGGCTTGCACGCCAAAATGCCACGTATCGACGAACAACTCCCGATCCTCCGCGCGCTTTGGCCGGGGCCATTAGTGTGCCGCTGGAATTTGAATCCGTTACACGGCGCTTATGGTTATGAAGACGCACAAGCGCTCTATTCGCCTTACGACAAAATCATTGATCCCGATCCGGAAACACGTACCGCCCTGGTGAAGGTGATCGCTGGTACGGCAAGCGCAGGTCAGAACGTATTTGTCACACTGAGTAATAAAGCAGAGGGTTGTGCGCCGTTATCGGTAGTTGAGTTGGCGCGGGCGATTGGGGCGGGTAAAAATAATAGTGGGACCTAAATTGAATTCCGGAAAGCCTGCGGCACAATGTGTATAATTTAGCCAGATTGTTTCTTAAGGGGAGCATGATGAACATTCAATCGCTAAGTGTCTCAGAGAGAATTTTGCTCGCGGAGCAGTTGTGGGATAGCGTCAGAACCAGAAGCGATGAAGTCAAAATCCCCGCTGAGCTTGTCGAGTTATTGGATGAACGACTTGCAGATGTGGAATCTGACGGTGATTTGGGCGATAACTGGGAGATGGTAAAGAAAAGGATTTCGGAAAAGTAATATGGATTATTAATTGTCGGTAAGGAAAGAAGCCGAAACAGACATCGCAGAAGCATTCGACTATTACGAATCCTGTCGAAAAAGTTTGGGGCACGACTTCCTTTTAGCAGTAGAAGCATCACTAAACAAAATACAGCTCAATCCTTTGCTATATAAAGAAATTCATCGGCAAATCAGGCGTGTTTTCATCAACCGATTTCCCTATGGTATTTACTTCGTGATGATTGAGAACACCTTGGTTGTGATTGGTGTTATTCACGCCCGCAAAAATCCCCGCCACTGGAAGAAACGCCAATAGCGCGAATGACTTAGAACAAACTCTTCGCCACCATTTTGATTTCCTGCACGTTGGTCATCACAAAGGTGAGCCCACCGGCCACTACGGAATTTTCCGGCTCTTCGAGTTTTTGGTAGGCGGTTAATTCTTGAATGGGCGGCAAATCAGTTTTGGTGTGGGTCAGTTTGAGCGAGTGATACAAGCCCAGATTGATCAGGTCACTGAGGTTAGCGGGGCCGGGGCTTTCACCTTTCCAGTTGCCAATTTCCTGTACCACTTTGAGGTACTGCTCATCCACTTGCCACTGTTTGAGTGTGATCACGCCGAGTGATTTGGCGTATTCGCGGCAGAGCGCTACGTAGGCGGGAATATCCGGTGTTTCTTCACTGCTTTTAAAGGCCGAGAGCACGGCGAGCGTACCCACCTCGCTTAAGAGCGCGGCCATAAGTACATTATCTGGAAGCACATTTTTAAAATGCATGTGCTTGGCAATATAAGTGCTCAGGCTCGCCTTCAGCGCTAACCGGCGCCAAGCTTCCATAAACAGACGTTTGTGTTTTACCGAGTGCACAGAAAATAAGCTTTTGACCGAGTGCACCATGGTAATCCGCTCCACCTGATTCATCCCCAGCAGGCGAATAACATCGAGCAAATTTTGCGGTGGTGTCGGGGTCCCCACGAGTGGGCTTGATGCATATTTCAATAACACTGCCGACAACGCCGGATCTTTAGCCAACAGCCTGCTCAATTCAATCATGGAAAGATTTTGTTGACCCATGGCATTGCGAATTTCAAACGTGATCGCAGGCAAGCTGGGCAACTGTTCTTTGCCGCTTAATAAATCGCCAATCACACCGCGATAAATTGAATAATCTGTTTGACCCGATATCACGCTGGAATCCATATCACACACATTCGTAATTAAAAGTATTTGCCGCCAAGCGTAGCAGATTTACCCCCTTTGGTCATAGCTGAGCAGGTACGAGCAGGCGAGCGCCGTGATGCTGCCGGAACCTTCAATCGCCGAGCCTGGATTTCAACCAAAAGAACAACAGAAAGAAAAGTGTCACAAAGCCTTGTTAGGCTGGGGGGCCATTTAAGTGCCAACCATGCAACACGAGCAATAATCATGCAGACAAAAAAACTACTGATCCCCCTTTTCACTCTTCTTTATTGCGTCAGCCTCGCAGGCTGTGATGGGCAACATCAGGGGCAAACGCAGGCTTCACCGACAACCGCCAGTACGCTGCCACAACCCCGGCAAAACACCTCAAAGCTACCTGAGGTCAACGCGGAAAAACGCACTCAGGTGTCCAATACTGCTATTACCAATCTTGAAGCTCCCATTCCCTCCCAGTGCTACACCAAGACTGAGAATCGCCATAACCCCTGCTACACCTGTCACCAGATGTATGACCGCAGCAAAGGCGAGTTCCGCATGAACGAGCTGGATGATGGAGGCCTGCAAGGTGCTTATATTTTTTCTGAGGATGGTCTGAGTAACCATTGGAAAAATCTGTTTGTTGATCGTCAAGAGTGGATTAACAGCATTAGCGATGTCGCAATCCAGACCTATGTCAACACCGAAAACTACAGCCAACTCCCAAAAGATCTGATGGCGCGCAATTGGCAAGGCTTTATCCCGGATTTGCAAAATTTCCATCAAGCAGCCGCAGCATTTGATGAGCAAGGCGTCGCTAAAGATGGCAGTCACTGGATCGCTTTTAATTACAAACCTTTCCCTGGTACTTTCTGGCCAACTAACGGAGCGACCGACGATGTAGTCATTCGCCTACCAGCAGCATTCCGGGAAGTGAATGGACAATACAATGCAGCAATTTATTTTTTAAATTTGTCGCTTGTTGAAATCAACATCAAACAATTAGCGAGCATCAGTATTACCGCACAGGATGAAAAGCAGCTGGGAATTGATTTGGATGGCGACGGTAATCTGGGCGAAGCGACGCAGATGTTAAAGCGTGATCAGTATTTCGGGGATGCCGCACACATATCGGTCATACCCCAACAATATCCGGGACATACCGAATTTATGCATTCAGTGCGCTATGTAGGAAATGATGAGCAGGGAAATATTTTTGTGCCCGCGCGAATGAAAGAGCTGCGTTACATGAAAAAAATTCGAGAACTGGAGCAATATGACGTGGCCAGCCGTTATGCGCGCGAACGCAAAGAGAAAAATCTGGAGCAGTTGCCCAACTTCAATGATCATGGCGAGTTGGGAATGGAAAATGGTTTTGGCTGGATGTTGCAAGGCTACATAGAAGACTACAGCGGTGCACTGCGCCCTCAAACCTATGAAGAGACGTTTTTCTGCATGGGCTGTCACGCTGCGGTGGGAGCCACCATCGACCAAACATTTGCTTTCGCACGCAAAGTGACCGGATCACAAGGCTGGGGCTATATCAACTTAAAAGGCATGCGGGATGCGCCTAGCGTGAGCGAACCCGGTGGCGAAATTTTGCATTATTTAGAACGTGCGGGTGGCGGTAGTGAATTCCGCGAAAATCCGGAGATGCTCAGACGCTGGTTTACCGAAAATGGAATTGTCGATGCAGAAAAAGTGCAAGCTGCCGATGTGCACACACTTATCACTCCATCGCCAGAACGCGCCATGCAGTTAAACAAGGCCTATACCCATATTGTGCGCCATCAAAGTTATATTTATGGGCGGGATGCGACTTGGCTAAGCGCAAACAACGTGTTTGAAACAATCGACGAATCTGAACCGCCCCTTGCACCGGAATTTCGCTTTTACAACTGGGATATTCGTTTGGACTGGAGTAATCCCCAGTAAATTAGGTTGCACAACTACGCAGTCAAATTAACCACTGTCGCGAAAGCTGCAGTGGTTTTTTTATTTGTATTTTTCCAAAAAGTTTCCGCGTTGGGACGTCGCGGGAAAAACAGGCAATGAAAACAGGATGCATTTGGCGTCAAAAAACCTTCATTTAAATGACACAAATATGTTGTCAAACCTTCATACAGCATCCCTAGGCTTCAGTCCTCGAAAGCAAACCTTTTTAAAGACCAACCTTGGGATCAATAACTATGACCTTCAACAAGAAAATATTAGCCGTGTTAATTTCATCCACCATTATGCTCACTGCCTGTGGCGGTGATGATGGTAAAGATGGTGCTACCGGTCCAGCCGGCCCGCAAGGCAATGCAGGTGCCCCTGGCCCACAAGGCCCAGCGGGTGCCGACGGTGCTAATGGAGCTAACGGTGCTAATGGTGCCGATGGCGCTAACGGCGGCAACGGAACCGATGCAACTGCACCAGCCAAAATGATCCGCCTTGCGACTACGCCAATGGGTGCAGAATTAACCGGTATGTTCAAAACCGACAACGGCGAGTTCTTCTTCAACGTACAACATCCATCAGACACCTTGCCTGGCGATGAAAAGAAAGCCGCTGTGGGTGTATGGAATGGCGTAGATCTGGATAATCTGGATCCTAAACTTGCATCCCTCCCCGTGCCAGTCAAAGGCTCTGCTGAATCACAAACCACTAAAGTTGCAGTGGGTAGTTATCAAGTACTTGGTCGCGAAGGCGACACCTATGCCGGTGCGATGCCATTCGGTTTTGGCAACATAACCAACCCAGCGGGCGCAGTCAGTATCAAGCAATCGAACAACCCTGACTTCAACGCATTTATTCCAAGCAACGCAACTGGCAGTGAAGGTTACTTGTTCAGCGCATGGGAAGATCGCCCAGGTGGCGTAAGCCGTTTGAATATCGCCAAACAAAGTGATGGGACCTGGCGCGTAAACGATGCCATGAACGTCAACTTTGGCAATGTTAAAGGCACCATGATCAACTGCTTTGGTACCGTTTCTCCCTGGGGCACACCCTTGACCTCAGAAGAAAACTACGAAGCTGAAAATACCGTCCGTTGGAACGACATGACCTACTCCACCGGCTACCCTAACTACGCCGATGTATTGAAAATTAAAGATTATTTGGGCGGTACCTTCCCCAACCCTTACGACTACGGCTACATCGTTGAAATTACCCAACCAAAAGCGGCAGCCCCAGTTCCGGTTAAACACTTCACCATGGGTCGCTATGCCCATGAAAACCCGGTAATCATGCCGGACAAGAAAACCGTTTACCTGACCGATGACGGCTCCAACAAAGGTTTTTACAAGTTTGTAGCCGATGTGGCGGGCGACTTGTCAGCAGGTACCCTGTACGCCGCAAAAGTGACTCAAGACGCAACCAACGATACCGCTAAAGCGGGTTTTGATATCGAGTGGATCATGCTGGCACATGCGACCAATGCAGAAGTTGAAGCTTGGATCGACAGTTACGATGCGATCACCGAAGCCAACTATGTTGCCGGATCCACCAGCTACATTAGCGATGCCGAAGTTACTACTTGGGCTGCTGGTGGCGCTGCCGACAACCGTATTGCCTTCCTCGAAACATTGCGCGCTGCCAAAGCAAAAGGCGCGACAGTTGAGTTCAACAAGATGGAAGGTATCAACATCAACTACGACGGCGCCAAAGATCGCAGCGTACCGTTCATGTACGTGGCTATGGCCGAAGTGCGTGGCGCAATGGCCGACACCACCGGTGACATTCAAGTCAAAGAAAACCGTTGCGGCGCTGTTTACCGCTTCGGCTTTGACATGAACTACAACGTGGATCGTATGCAACCTGTGGTTGTGGGTGGCGCCTACAACGGTACCAGCACTACCGACAAATGTGACGTGAACGGTATAGCTCAGCCCGACAACATCGAAGTATTGGATGATGGCCGTGTGTTGATCGGCGAAGACTCCAGTAACCATGTCAACAACATGCTGTGGATCTACAACCCGAACGGTATGTGATCCGGGTAAAAAGCGTTTCAGGATAGAAATACGTCATCAAGTTGTAACGCTCTCAGTTCATCATAAAAAGCGTTAGAGCAAGGAAGGCAACTGGCAAGGAGGTAAACAAGGAGGTTGATTGCACGCATCACATGGGGCTTAGGCCCCTTTTTTTCGTCTTGCCGAAAGTAAAAGTTTATTGAATAGCCCTCCAAATGTAACCGGTTACTGTAAGCTATCGGGCTCTGGCGCATCATCCAGATACAGCCCGTTACAATAATCAGGACTTCCATGAAACGACTATTTTTCAGCCTTGCGCTCGCGGCGCTACCCGCTCTGGCCTTCACACAACCCCCACTGGCTCAACTTCCATCAAACACCCTGGTGCAGATGGCGAACGAGTTTGAGCAGGAACTCACCCGCAATATTCTGCCCTACTGGATAAAACACGCACCCAACCCCGAAACCGGTGGTTTTTACGGTCAAGTCAGCGCCGATGGTAAAGCCGACCCCAGCGCCGAACGCGGCGCCCTGCTCTCCAGCCGGATTTTATGGAGTTACTCGTCGGCCTATTTGAATGACAAAAACGATGCCTATCGCGCACTCGCCGACCGGGCCTTCACGGACCTGGAAGCAACATTCTGGGATCAGAAAAACGGCGGGCTCTACTGGTCGGCCACGGGCGAAGGTAAATCGGCGCAGACCCACAAGCAGATTTACGGGCAGGTATTTGGCATCTACGGCTATAGCGAATACTTCCGTGCGACCGGCAACAAGCAGGCATTGGAACGCGCTAAAACCCTGTATCAACTAATCGAACAACACGCATTGGATAAACAATACGGCGGTTACATAGAAGTACTTAGTGAAAGCTGGCAACCACTGACCAAACCGGTGAACAGTCTCGGGGTGACTACCGCCAAATCGCAAAATACCCATCTACATGTGATGGAGGCATACACCAACTTGCTGCGTGTCTGGCCGGATGCACAATTGAAGCAGCAACAAGCGGCGCTGATTGAAATCATGCTTGGCAAGATCCTCAACCCTCAAACCAACCACCTTGCCCTCTTTATGAATGCGGACTGGACGGTGCAAGGCGACGGCATTTCCTACGGCCACGACATTGAAGCTGCCTGGTTGTTAGTGGAGGCAGCTGAAGTATTGGGTGATGCCGACCTGATCAAACGCACCCGTGCGTTAGCCGTAAAAATTGCCGATATCACCCTTGCTGAAGGTATGGATACGGATGGAGCCATTTATAACGAGGCCTCTGCAAGCAAAGGCTTAACCAATTCCGGCAAGGATTGGTGGGCACAGGTAGAAGCCTTGGTAGGTTTTATCAACGCGTACGAAATTACCGGCGATACCAAATACCTGATGGCAACTATGCGTATCTGGGGGTTTATCAAAGCCCGCATCATCAATAACAAAACGGGCGAATGGCACTGGGGTACTGATAAATCTGGCAAGGTGATAGTCCAACCCACCTTAAGCATGTGGAAGTGCCCCTACCACAACAGCCGCGCCATGATGGAAAGCGCCCGCCGTCTGCAGCGTCTGGGAGCGGTTACTACACTCTGAGACCGGGATATCTGAACGCCCCGGTTTACACCACCCTGACCGCATGAGGGTGGTGCTCAAAAACCATGCCTTTTGCGTCGTCTAAACCCAAATAGCTGCTAAAACCCCCAAACACAATATGTAGTCATATCGCACCCATCCATACATGCGAAAAAAGTCTAAGCTGCACGACAAAGTGTCATTTTAGGTATGAGTCACGGCAACGCTGGATTTCCCGTAGTTCTACAGGGATTTCGCCACTTGCCCCCAGTTTTTACCGGCGCCACCCACACCTTATCCACAGGTTTTCAAGCTTGCATAAAACCCCTAATCGCATTATCTTGTAGCCCATTCACGATTTACCCCTAGATATAGGTATTGCTGGTGCAAAACACCCAATCAGCACCTATCGCTCATGGAGTTAATCGTCAAGCACATTTTTGACCCAATTGAACGTTAATCACAACGCCTGCGTAAAAACAGCCGGTCATTAACGGCCAGACTGGCGTTTCAACACACGCTAGCAGGCATCAGTAGTATGGGCACAACCGGCTGAATACCAACCACTATATCTAGTGGTGGATCAAGCAGCAGAAAACGGTGTTCTGAACCCTGATTTTAATAAATGAAACGGCCATCCAAGCAGGGATGGCAGGTAACCGGGTCAGCAAGATTGTAAGCGCTAGTTAGAGCTACACCTTTAATCACGTTAAAAAAATCAACTGGGAAAGACCTCACGCGGGAGACGTCTATGCACACTGACATTGAACAAACCACCGGCACGACCAACATCCAACACGACATCCACGGCGGCTCCTCGAGCCTTGCGGCAACAGCGCCGGGGCAACTGCGCGTAATCAAGCGCAATGGAACGGTGGTTCCTTTTGATGCCAGCAAAATCGCCATTGCCATGACTAAAGCCTTTTTGGCGGTAGAAGGCGGAAAAGCAGCCGCTTCAACCCGCGTGCATGAAGTCGTAAACACCCTCACCGACCAAATTACCGCAACCTTCAAACGCCGTATGCCCTCGGGCGGCACCATTCATATTGAAGAGATTCAGGATCAGGTCGAACTTATCCTGATGCGCTCCGGCGAACAAAAAATCGCCCGCGATTACGTGCTCTACCGCGAAGAGCACGCCCGCATGCGCGCCCAGAAACAACCTGCATCACAAGAACCAGATCCGGATTACCCCGCATTGAACGTCGTATTGGCCGATGGCACCCGCGCCCTGCTCGATATTGGCCGTATGCGCACCATCGTGCGTGAAGCCTGTGCTGGTCTCGCCGGTGTAGAAGAGAAAGCGATTCTCGATGAAGCCATGCGCAACCTCTACGACGGCGTAGCGGAAAAAGACGTCAATACCTCGCTGGTGATTACCGCCCGTACGCTGGTAGAGAAAGAGCCTAACTACTCCTTCGTAACCGCCCGTTTGTTGATGGATACCCTGCGCAGCGAAGCCCTGAGCTTCTTTGGCGTAGCGACTTCCGCAACCCAGGCGGATATGGAAACCCTGTACGCGCAAACCCTGCCGCTCTATATCAAAAAAGGTATTGAGCTGGAGTTGATCTCCCCTGAGCTGCAAAACTTTGATTTGGATAAGTTAGGCAAAGCACTGATCGCCGAGCGCGATCTGCAGTTCACTTACCTCGGCCTGCAAACCCTGTACGACCGCTACTTCCTGCACATCGACGAGGTGCGCATCGAGATGCCGCAGGCCTTCTACATGCGTGTCGCGATGGGCCTGGCACTGAACGAGATCGACCGCGAGGCGCGTGCGATCGAGTTCTACGAAGTGCTGTCGAGCTTCGACTTCATGTCGAGCACGCCGACGCTGTTCAACGCCGGCACGCAGCGCTCGCAGCTGTCGAGCTGCTATCTGACGACGGTGGCCGACGACCTCGACGGCATCTACGAGGCGATCAAGGAAAACGCGATGCTGCAGAAGTATGCGGGCGGCATCGGCAACGACTGGACGCCGGTGCGGGCACTGGGCGCGCACATCAAGGGCACCAACGGCAAGTCGCAGGGCGTGGTGCCGTTCCTGAAGGTGGTCAACGACA
>DQHS01000323.1 GCA_003524365.1 Cellvibrio sp.
GCTTGTACCGCGAAGCCTATGATCGCCATATTATTTTGGTGAGCCCGACAACTTTGTTAGCAACCTTGCGTACGGTTGAAAACATTTGGCGCTACGAAAAGCAAAACAAAAATGCCGAGCGTATCGCCAAAGAGGCAGGCGCGCTGCATGACCAATTTGTATTGCTGTTAGAGTCACTGGATGCAATTGGCAATTCGCTCAATAAAACCCAGGAAGCCTACAGCAAAGCGCGTGACCGTTTACAAACCGGACGCGGCAACCTGGTGAAACGTGTGGATGATATTCGCCGCTTGGGGGCAAAAACCAAAAAAACCATTGCTGGACACTTATTGGAAGATGCAGGTGCTGAGATTGAATCTGAAGAGCTTTTATTGGATGTAGATCAGCCTGATGATGTAAGTGGGCGTTAATCCGTATTTAAGAGAGTGGTCATAATGAGTGTGTTATCGATATTGGTGGTTGTGGGCATACTAATTATTCTTGTGCTGGCAGCTGTCGCTGGCCGGTTGGTTTACAAGGTTTATCTGCAGAAAAAAGACCGTGCAGTTAAACTACAAACGCTCGAAGCTGCCAATCAAAAATCGCAAATTGAGCGACGCGAGTGGGTGAATAAAAGCATCCAGATTCTGGCGCAGGCAGTTCATAAAGACGAATTAACTCTGACCGAGGCAAGCATTCGTATTTCAGGCTTGTTGGATTCGCTTGATGTGCACCCGGATATTAAAACCGAATTTTCCGCTTTTTATCAGTTGCGCGAAAAAACCAGCCATATTCCGTATCTGGAGGCTTGGCAAAATCTCTCTAATGCCGAGCAGAAAAAATTTGATCTGGATCGTTTGCGTCACGAAGCCACGTTCAATGATTTTGTGATGGATGCCGCCAAGCGTATTCAGGGGCGAGAGTTTTAAATTATGGCTGAATTTATTTGTCGCGCCATGCAGTTGCGCGATCTTGAAGCTGTTATTCGAATTCAGGCTGAAGCCTACATCGATGAAATTTTGGAAACCGACGAGGTGATTCACGCACGTTTTGCGCAGACACCGGATACATCCTGGGTGGTAGAGCGGGCGGGTGAAGTATGTGGTTATCTTGTTGGCTACCAATCAGTGCTGGGCGAGGTATCGCCTTGGGGTAGCGAGTTTACGCACAAGTCTGAGTCGACGGCGCTGTATTTACACGACCTCGCCATTAGTAAATCAGCAGCAGGTTGCGGTTTGGGACCGTTGCTGGTGAACTATGTTTTGATGGAGGCGCGTCAGCGCGCATTGCGTGCAGCGGCTTTGGTATCGGTGCAGAATTCCAAATCCTTCTGGCAGAAATTAGGCTTCAATGAGTCCGCACTGCTGGATGAAATCCAGCAGTGCAATCTTGCTTCCTATACTGGCCCTGCGATTTATATGACGCGCGAACTTGCCAGCTAGAGAAACTCTGAAATTACTCATTATTCCCCATTACTTTTTCTGCAAGACTAGGCCGCATTCGACATGATGCGTGTAGGGGAACTGATCGAAAATCGCAAAAGCTTTGATGGTGTGAGTCTGGGTAATGGTTTTTAAATTCTCGCGCAACGTATTCGGGTTGCAGGAGATATACAGAATATTGTCAAATCGCTGGGTAATGCTGGTGGTGTGTGGGTCAAGCCCGGCACGTGGAGGGTCGACAAAAATGGTAGAAAAATTATAATCCGCTAAATTGACATGGCGCAGGCGATTAAACTCGCGCACGCCATCCATCGCCTGCGAAAACTCCTCGCTCGACATACGGGCAATCTGGATATTATCGATCTGATTGGCGGCAATATTAAATTGCGCCGATTCCACTGAGGTTTTGGATACTTCTGTCGCTAATACTTTGCTGAAATTTTGCGAGAGCGGCAGGGTGAAATTGCCATTGCCACAATAGAGCTCCAATAAATCCCCGCGCAAACCTCTGCTATTTTCTACGGCCCAAGTAAGCATGGCTTCGCAAATTTTTGCATTGGGCTGGGTGAAACTGGCTTCCACTTGTTGATAGGTATATTCGCGTCCGGCGACTATAAGACGTTCGATAACATGATCGCGCTCAATCAATAGGCGCTGCTTGCGGCTGCGACCAATAATATCAATTCCCAATGCCTGTTTTAGTAATGTTGCTTTTGCAACCCAGGCTTCATCCAGTGGTTTGTGATAAATCAAGGTAACTAATGCTTCACCACTTTGGGTGGTTAAAAAATCCACTTGGTAGAGTTTGCGGCGCAACAAATCATCGCTATTAATTTCTTGCAACACGCGCGGCATTAATTGATTCATCAATGCTGAACCAACAGGAAAATCGTGGATGGGGTAGGGGCGTTTAAATTCGTCCTGCGTGAACATCACATATTCAGTGCGTTCTTGTTGATGCCATACACGAAACTCGGCGCGCATGCGGTAGTGTTTTTCAGGTGAGCTGAAAACACTGATTTCCGGTAGCGAGAATTCGGCAAAGTCTTGCTGGATTTTGGTGAGTTTGTCGGCGAGTTGCTGTTGGTAGCTGGCGGTGGAAAAATCTGTGGGTGTCATACTGGGGCTCATAAAATAAGAAACAAGCCGCAGGTGGCTGCGGCTTGGTATGGCCCATTATAACTTCTTCGTCTCACATTTACCCCATTCACAGGTGATGACTTCAACGGCTTTTTCGCCGCAAAAATTAGCGTAGGCTTCATTTGGCCATTGGTTGGCAATGCTTAGCGTATAAGCATCAGGGCATGTAGTTTCATGGGTTTTGGCGACGGTGAAATAGGTCGCGCCCTGAGCTGTACCAATGAGCCCGCCAGCGAGTAGTGGTGCATCAGTAATATTGATATCGAGCGGCAAATGCCCAAGCAGTTCGGCTTCATAGGGGGCTATTAGAGGGTCATTGACCAGCGGGAGTTTGTCGCCGCTAATTTGCGCCAATCGAAACTGACAAGTCTTTTGTTTGTTCATCGGGCTGCGTTGAGTGAGCGCTAATTCATTTGTTGCGCGGGTGCGCGCATTAAGTGCAAGCCGAATCGCCTCTGGTGCAAGGGTTTTTCCGTCGTAAGTAAAAGTTCGGTTTGCTAGTTGTTGGCTGTAATAGCTATCGGCTGCGGAAACCAGTGAGGAATTTGCGTTGATCCAGTTTTGTTGGATATCAATTGCATCCAGTTCAGTGTCACCACCCAATGCAGAGCAGGTAGAAAACAGCGTTGAAAAATAGACGGCTTCACTGAGCACGTGTGTCGCTGCTTTTTCAAGGCTATTTGCGTCGGTGGTAATTATGGGTTGATTAGCGCAGCTGCTTAGGAGTGCGGTGCTAAAGATAGCAAGGCAACCATATTTTGTGTTGATCATTATTATTTCCTGGTAAGCGATGAGTGAGTGATTTTTACGACTGCAAAGGTAGTTGGATAATAAAATTGCTGCCTTTGCCGGGCGCAGTTTTTACATCAATCGTTCCCTGGTGGCGCTCGGTGATAATGAAGTAAGAAACAGATAACCCCAATCCGGTTCCTGAACCCAATTCCTTGGTGGTAAAAAAGGGTTCAAAGATGTGCTGACGAACAGTATCGATCATGCCGGGGCCGTTGTCCTGAACCTCGATCACAAGATGATGGTTTTGTGCGTAGGTTCTAATCCAAATGCAGGGCTGTTCTATCGCACTGCTTGCCAGCGCTTGTTTGGCGTTGCGTAACAGATTCAGCAATACCTGCTGCAATTCAGGAGCAGAAGCGTGCAGCGGAGGTAGTGGATCGGCAAACTCCGTGATGATCTGCAGTGCTTGATCACTTTGCGGTTTGGGGTAACTGCTGCGGTTAAGTGCAATGGTTTGTTCGATAAGATGTTTAATATCGACCAAGCTGGTTTTGCGCTGTGAATTATGGGAAAACTCGAGCATATTGCGCACGATGTTAGCAGAGCGCTCGCCTGCTTCGCGGATAGAATCGAGCATCTGCGGAATTTCGCGTGCATGTAAATAAGTATTTATCTGCGGGAAATCGACTCCCAATTCGGTGGCGCGGGTTTGATTGATAGGAAAGTTAGTGTCCGTGCGGCGCGCAATATTTTGTACGTTTTGCAGAATAACGCTCAGGGGATTATTGATCTCATGTGCGATGCCCGCCGCCACCTCACCGAGTGAATACATTTTTTCATTTTGAATCATCAGGTTTTCGATAGTGACTTTTAACGTGACGTCGTCCACCCGAATAACGGCACCTTGTTGAGTACTGGAAATCAAGGGATAAATAGTAATTTCAAAGTAACGCCGTTTTTCTTCTTCGTCACTTTGGGTGTATTGTATTGTGTGAGGTTCTCCGCTGCGGATAGAATTTTTTATTGCATTCAGTGTGACGGGGAAGAGCGGTAACAAATCAATTATTTTTCGCCCGAGTGCTTCATTGGAAAAAATTTCAAAGGTGTTTTCGGCTGCCGCGTTCCAATGGGTAACTTCACCGGTTGCTGTTACGCCAATAATAATTGACGGCATAGAGTTGATCATACTTTGCAGATACAGTTTGGTTTCGCGCAATTGTCGGCCTGTCTGTTCGTGCCGGGCGACTTCATCGATTAATAAATTGTTGGTGGTATGCAGACTTTCAGTTCGCGCAAGAATTTTTTCTTCCAGTTCTTTTTGCGATTCCTTTAGCGCTTTGCGCGCACGTTTATTGCTCAGGCGGCTACGCTGCAAACCGATAATTAATAATGTTTGTAATACAAGCAGCAGTATCACCACTATGCCCATCCAGGGGCTGGATTCGCTGTGGGATAAGCCGGTGATGAGGGGGTCTGCAGTCATAAGGGATATAATAGTTATGAGTTGAGTATCGATAATCTACTCTTTGCTTTTCAATATATCGACTTGAATTCATCGCGGGCTCTTCAAATTGCACACTTCTGAATGCTTTTTGCTGCATTTTTATCCGCAGTTGACGAGCTTTTAAGCGAATCTGAAAAAGTTTAAATGTTTAGATAAAAAACGTTTGACAGCCGAGCCAGATTCGATAGAATGCGCACCTCTCAACGAGGGGCGGTTAGCTCAGTTGGTAGAGCAATGCCCTTACAAGGCATGGGTCACAAGTTCGAGTCTTGTACCGCCCACCACATTTTTATGCTCTCATGAACAAGAGCAATGAAGTAAAAATGGAGGTGTTGAGAAATATGCGGACCGGTAGTTCAGTCGGTTAGAATGCCGGCCTGTCACGCCGGAGGTCGCGGGTTCGAGTCCCGTCCGGTCCGCCACTATTCAAGAAGCCCGCACTTGTTGCGGGCTTTTTATTACCTGAATCAGATCCCTGCCTGGCAAGTCCCGTCACTTTTTCCGCTCAAGTGGTTTCCCTCGCTTTTGGTTATTAGCTAATAAAAATTGGCTATACATAAAATTGTCATCTGCAATTGGTAATTTGGGCTTCGAGGAGTAAAGTCCGTGAACGACCAGATTGTTCGGTTGTCTCTGATTAGGTGGTTCGCCTCATCTTAAAATCATTCCCTTAAAGGAGTAATAAACTATGCAAGACTATATAGAAGACCTGTTGGATGTTCAGTACGACGACTCTGACGATGACATGACTGAGGATTACTCAGATATCTAACCCGGGCTGCTGCAGCGTTTTGCTGCAAGGCTCGCGGTAACTTCCCCCTCCCGAATAGTTCTCCCTGCCTTACCTCTTTTATTCATAACTGTTTTTCCACTTCATCTGATGCCCCTATAACCTGTGGTTTTCGATGACATCGCCGTTAACGATAATTTACGTCGAGTAGGCCGCAAATCTGGCTAAAAGTCGCTATTGCGGGTGGTTGTTCACGTTTTCACCTTTGTTGGTTTCCTATACTACGCGAACCTTCCTCCGCAATAACCCGCTTGGTTTGAGACAACTGCCTATGCCCAATTCTCCTGCAGAGCAACTCGAAGCGGTCTTTCTGTTTCAGGAAGAGCAAATTTCACGCGAGCTTCTCTATCCCGAATTTGAAGCCATCCTTGATGGTTTTATCCCTGTCCCTGATTTTGCCAATGTTTCAGCTAAAGCCGCCTATGTGCAGGTGGATCACTCTCTCTGTGTTACCGGTGTGGTCTTTTTTTTGTTGAGCTTTGATACGAAAGGGATGGTAGACCGGCGTTGGAATGTGCCGTTACGTCAATTAATCGAATCGGCGGGTTCGGGGCCGGATATGGGGGCAGGCGCTATTCGCTTGGCCTGCTACAGCCAGTGTTCAATCGCTTGGCATCAAAAAAACCTGTGGGACCCGCTGATGCAACGCGGCAACAATAGTTTTGTGGCCATGCGCAAAGCGGTAAAAGCTAATCGCTTGGGGCTTATTGTTAAGCCTGCGCTAGTGAAAGAGCCTAAGCCTGCTGCACCAGTACAAGCTGTGCGATCTGCTCAGGAGGCAGAGCGCGAGCAGATCGCGCTGGAGCAGAAACTTCACGATCATTACGCTCAGGAGCTGCGTGACAAAATGGCGATGCTGATTAAAGAGCAGCGCCTACGTATTGCCACCATGATGAATCAGCATCAGACCAAGCTCCACGGTATGCAGCATGAGCATCAACAGCGGTTGCTGGCCTATCAACAAAAGCATCAGCAATTCGAGCAGCAAAATAAAGAGCTGGCGGAGCGCAATCGTAATCTCAAAGACACTCTGGATGTGCAGGCCAACAAAATCGAGGGAATGCGCGAGTATTTTGCACACAAGCTCAAAGCGGCGCAGCAGGACGAGTCCAGCCAAGTGCAAATGTTGCAAGATAATTTTACGCTGGAGTTGGATGCAAAAATTCAAGCCGCTACCGCTGAGCTGCGCGAGATGTTAGATATGCGCGAGGTAGAGCTTTTTTATCGCCATCAAAATGAAAGCGCATTAAAAGACGAGATTGTGAATCTCAAGCGCGAAAATCAGCAGCTGCTTAAAAACAGTGGCGACCAGTTGCTGGGACGTTTGACCAAAGCAGGCGTTAATTTGGTCGTGTTCTTACCCGGGCTGGGTGAAATCGCAATCGCGTTGGATGATATTGGTAGCTACCTCGAAGACCCACAAGCTTATGCCGCCGACAAGGCTGGCGTTAACGAGGCGGTTTATATCGCCTGGCTGGAACACCATAAATCACCCTGTTGTAATGCGGTTGATCCGCGCGGTCATGTATGCGGTAGAAGCATCACCATGATTGAAACTCCGTTAGAATTCCACCCGGGCGAGAGCGACCGTTGTGCACAGCATCAGGCGGTGGCTTTTTCATTGGTGGCAGATCGACGTTAGAGCTAGCGGCGTTAAAGATAGCAACGTTAAGGGTTGGGTGTTGTGGTGTTGGCCGATTCGACGAATGAGTTGTTGAAAGTTGATTTGTTAGAAGATGATTTGTTAAGCGTTGCCGGAAAGATCCCTTTACAGCGAGTAGCACTCAAAGCATTTGCTGATACAGGTATTGAGTTGTTGGTGCGCAGGGACGATTTGATCGATCCGGAATTGTCGGGCAACAAGTTTTATAAATTATTTTTCAACCTGCGCGTTGCGCGCGAACAGGGATTTATTCGTTTATTAAGCTTTGGTGGCGCTTATTCCAATCATTTGCACGCGTTGGCGGCAGCGGGTAAGCGTTACGGTTTCAGTACTATCGGTGTTGTGCGTGGTGAGCGACCCGCGCAATTAAGCCCGACGCTCGGCGATGCCGAAGCTTGGGGGATGAAGCTCATTTTTATCAGCCGAGCAGATTATCGGGATAAAAATGAGCCGGAATTGCTTGCCGAATTGCGGCTCCGTCATGGAGAGTTTTACTTAATTCCGGAGGGTGGAGCCAATCTGCATGGTGCACTAGGTATGCAGCTGCTCGGGCAAGCGCTAGAGCAGCAGTTGAAAGGTGACTATACTTCTGTATGTATAGCCTGTGGAACTGGTACTAGCTTGGCGGGCTTGGCAGCGGGAATCGATAGCACAAAACTTGCGCTAGGCTTTTCGGTGCTAAAAGGTGAGGGTGGTTTGGGTGATGCAATATCCACTACATATCGTCAGCTCCGCGCTTCTGACGTCACCGCTAACTGGCGTTTGATTACTGGGTTTCACGCGGGTGGTTATGGCAAAAAACACCCTGAATACCTGTCACAGTTTTGGCAAGATTTCGAACGAAATAGCGGTATATCACTCGATCCGGTTTATACCGTAAAAATGTTTTGGGGAATTAGTTCCCTCGTACAACAGGGCTATTGGCCGCGCGGTTCGCGGATTGTCGCAATACATTCTGGCGGACTGCAGGGGCGACGGAGTTTTGCCTGCCCGTCATGAGATTGCCTGTGAATAGATAGCCCGTGAATAGATAGCCCTGGTGTAAATGAGTTGCCTTAAGTGGTCGCTCTCATCGTGAAGGATGTTGTTATGCATGCTCAAAAAACTGCTTCGTCTCCAACTACGACCAAGGTGCCGCCGATTGAATTCGATCTGAATTTAACGCGCGCACTTGTGCCGTTAAAAGACATGAGCGAAAGCCATTTGTTGGCATTGTTGGATGATGCAGTGGTAGAGATGGTCTGCGCAGGACAAACCTTATTTACCGCCGGTAATTACGATGCTCAACATGTCTATTTGCTGCATGGGGATGTCTCTTTGGCGGTTGAGGATGGTAGCCGTACGCGAATCAAAGGTCGCTCTTCACTATTCCCAATTGCCCACCAACAGCCGCGCCAATATACCGCTATTGCCGAAACAGATTGCAGCGTTTTGCGTATCGACAGTGAGCGTCTGGATAAAATGCTGACCTGGAGCCAGGTTGCAGATTATCTACAGCTGATTATTTCACGCGAGCGTGATCTAGATGAAGACGTTGATTGGATGATGATTGTTTTAAAATCCAATTTGTTTTTCAAAGTCCCACCATTAAATGTAGAGCAAATTTTTTCGCGGTTGACGCCACAGGTGGTGTACGCAGGCGATGTGATTATTCGTCAGGGTGAAATGGGCGATCAATGCTATTTCATTAAAGAGGGCGAAGCTGATGTAACTCGCCACAGCGATAATAAGCGGCAGCATCTCGCGACTATTAGTGTTGGTCGCTGTTTTGGTGAAGATGCGCTAGTGAATGAAACTGTGCGCAATGCCACCGTGATGATGCGCACCGATGGTGTTTTGATGCGTTTGGATAAACAGGATTTCTATCGTTTGTTGAAAGAGCCGAGCGTAGCGACTCTGGCATTGCATGAATTGGAAGAGAATATCGCCAAGGGTATTGTGGCGGTGGATGTACGTAGCGAAGAAGAGTACAGCGAAGTGCATTTGCAGCAGGCGGTGAATGTCCCCTTGAATATTCTTGCGATTAAATCGCGTCTGCTCGCTAAAGATAAACTCTACATTTTTTATTGCGATACTGGCCGCCGCAGTCGCGCCGCCGCGCATTTATTGGCACAGCACGGCTATAAAACATTGGCGCTGGAGAATTGTCCACAGTTATTTACCCAGGCTGGTGCGCAACAATTTTTGAAAGATACCCATAATTATGTGTTGCGCGATGGTGTGGCAGTGCTTGGCCAGGGTTAATCCTTATTAGACTGGTTAATCTTGCGGCCAATTATCTGGCACGACAAATCCACGCCAATCTTCTTGCCAGCAATTATCCATTGAATCCGTTTTTTTCAAGGCCGCTAATAATAGCGGCCTTTTCATTTCACCAATCTGCAGTTGTAACTGCTGTGCTAAATCTACCCCATGAACCAGTTCGTCAGAGTCGTTACTGTGGGCGGGTGATAACCAGCGCTGGCGCTCTAAAATAATCCACTCAGTGTCGATGTGTTCGCCTAGGTACAGCAAAAAATCTTGCAGATGCCACCAGTGTCCATTGCCGTGATTTTCACTACTAAATGCAGGGTTATATGTTGTTAATGCGGGTGAAAATAAATAACCCTGTAAACATAAACCGGTTTTCCATTCAATTGCTTCCGGATACAAAGCATGGAGCTGTGTGATGGCTTCTGTTGTTTGGTGCAGCGGCAATTGATGCTGGCGAAGATGTGCAAGTTTTAAATCCAACCGGTCGTGGCTGGCGGGACCAATCCAATGGTGCCAATCGCGTGCGTCATCTGGATTGGTGGCGTGACATAAATAAAACTTTACCGCGGTTTCTATGTGCCAGAATTCGCTTCCTCGCCGACACAAAAAATCAAAGGCGCCGAGGGTGATTCCTTTGCGCTCGACTTGTAAGTTGTGTTGCAGCAATTCCCATTCAAATTGCTGCGAAAAATAAAAGCGCCAGAGTGTTTCGTAATAAATCCCCAAGCGTGTACTTTTGACGTTTGCAATTTGTGCGATGAGAGGATCGGGCCTTTGATCCAGTGCAATTAGCCACGACCAAAGTTGTTCATTGCTGAGTGGCAAAATCACAGCATCTGATCCCGGTAATTCCCGCATCATGGGCACGCTAAAACAACACCATGCCAGGTCGCGCACGGCCTGGTGCTGCAGTTTGTGTACGCGCTGATTAAACAATTGGTTTTTCGTCTCTGGCATAAAATGAAGTCTTAGTTGATCTGCAGGCTATAATAGCTTACAAACCTAATTACTATTTATTCATTTCCATAACCGCTCACTCAGTGAATTTTATGACTCATTTTTCAACTATCGGTCTGATCGGCCACCTCAACAACGAGCGCGCGGTTTACTCTATCAAGCGATTAATTCGGTTTTTGCAGCAGCGCAACAAAGCGTTTGTGCTTGAGGCAGAAACGGCTGGGTTAATAACCGATGCCAGTATGGTGTCAGCCGCCCAACAAATTATGGACATGGAGACGCTCGGCCAGGTCTGCGATTTGGTGATTGTCGTGGGTGGTGATGGCAGTCTGTTACGCGGTGCTCGTGCGCTGGCTAAGTATGGTGTTCCGCTACTGGGTGTCAATCGGGGGCGGTTGGGCTTTCTAACCGATATAACCCCGGAAGATATTGAAGAAAAGGTTGAAGAGGTGTTGTCGGGCGCTTTTAAATCCGAACAGCGGTTTTTGTTGGATATGGAGGTGAAGCGCCAGGGGCAAGTGATCGCCACCGCAGATGCCTTGAACGATGTTGTCCTGCACCCCGGTCAATTTATCCATATGCTGCAGTTTGAAATTTCTGTCGATGGGGTGTTTGTGACGAGTCAGCGCTCTGATGGGGTAATAGTGTCTACGCCTACTGGTTCTACCGCGTATTCACTCAGTGGCGGTGGCCCGATTTTGCATCCGGCGCTCGATGCCATAGTGGTGGTGCCAATGAACCCGCACACACTAAGCAGTCGCCCGATTGTAGTTGCGGGGGGCAGTGCAATCAGCATTATGGTTGGTGAACATAATCGCGCTGAACCTATGGTCACCTGCGACGGTCATTCCCATGTGGATGTGCAAACGGGCGATGAAATTTCTATCCGTAAAAAGCCGCAGCTACTCGAATTACTGCATCCGCTCGATTACAACTTCTATGAACGCTGCCGCTCCAAACTGGGCTGGGGCGGTCACTTATTGAAGGAATAATATGACTGAAACCATGCCGAAACAATCGTATTATCCGCCGGTGATGGGGACGGCGAATGGTTATGATTTGATTGGTGATGTGCATGGTTGTGCCCAATCGCTTGAGCGCCTGTTGCAGTTGCTGGGCTATCAAAAAATTGCCGGTACTTATCGTCACCCGCAGCAGCGCCAGGTAATTTTTCTCGGTGATATTGTCGATCGCGGCCCACGTATTCGCGAAGCTCTGCATCTGGTACGCGATATGGTGGAGCAGGGTAATGCGCAGATTATTCTGGGCAACCATGAATTTAATGCGATTACCTATTCCACCCCTTCTGTCGTAGCGGGCGAATATTTGCGCCCTCACACACCAGCCAACGCCCGCCAAATTACCGAAACTCTGGAACAGTTCGCCCATCATCCGCAGGAGTGGCAAGCATTCTTGCGTTGGTTTGCAGAGTTGCCGCTGTTTCTAGAGATTCAACATCCACAGACCCGGCAAGTATTTCGCGCGGTGCACGCCTGTTGGGATCAACAACTGATCGACCTGCATCGAGCGACCTACGGCGATGGCCATATCGATTGGTTGTTTATCAATCGCTCTGCGCAAAAAGGTAGTTTGGAAGCCAGAACCAAGCAGCGGCTCACTGGTGGTGTCGATTTACCTTTACCTGATGGACAAACCATGGTGTCGTCAGATGGTTATGTGCGTCGCGCCTTTCGCACCAAGTTTTGGGGGCACACAGCGCGCACCTACGGGCAGTTATTGTTCCAGCCAGACCCTATACCCGAACACATTGCGCAAGCAGAAATTGCTCCAGAGCATCGCTCGCAAATGGTTTATTACGACAAATCCGAGCCGCCGCTGTTTATCGGCCACTACTGGCTTAAAGGTCAGCCCAGGCCGCTTGCTCCCAATCTCGCTTGTCTTGATTACAGCGCCGTTAAATATGGACGATTGGTGGCATACCGCATGGATGGTGAGGCACAATTGCAGCCCGACAAATTTGTATGGGTCTATGTTGACCCTTAATCGTTGGGTTGATTCACAAGCGTTGGATTGTTCTCCAGGCGGTAGATTGATCCCTGATCGTTCGCGTACGTACCTGTTATTAGTTATCTCAAAGCTGGAACCCATCATTGAACTGGATTGCCGTTAAATATTTCCCACTCGAACAGGATTTGAGTGCGCTCAGTAACCATTTGCGCGAGCGCGGATTACAACATCGCATTGCCGAAGAGAATGGCCAACAATGTTTGGCCGTGCTCGATAACGCTGTGGTTCCTGCGC
This sequence comes from Cellvibrio sp., assembly GCA_003524365.1. Taxonomy (GTDB): domain Bacteria; phylum Pseudomonadota; class Gammaproteobacteria; order Pseudomonadales; family Cellvibrionaceae; genus Cellvibrio. The sequence goes on from DQHS01000323.1 coordinate 12,723, forward strand.
TACAAAAATTTCTTGATCAGTACGCACAAGGGCAAGTGGATTTGCATTCAGTAAGTACAATTTCACCTCCTGCCGAATCTGGGGTGCCGACACTTATCGAGCAAGCTGCACAAGTTCCTGTCGTAATTTGTCTCATTGTTTTTAGCGCAGTGGGCGCCTTATTAGTTGAAACTGTCGCGGGAAAAGCTTGGCTTCACTATTTCACTTTTCAGGATTTTACGGGCAGTACCTATATTCCACTGAGTGATTCTTTGGCGCGCGGCGAAATCTGGCGTTTGTTTACCCCCGCCTTTTTGCACTTTGGTATTTTTCACGTGCTGTTTAATAGTTTATGGATGTGGGATTTAGGGCGGCGTCTGGAGTTTTTAGTGGGCCGATGGCACTTCCTGTTGTTTTTTGCGATAACCGCCGTCGCCGCAAATGTCGCGCAGTATTTATGGAGTGGCAGTGCTAATTTTGGCGGCATGTCGGGAGTGGTTTATGCACTGGTAGGTTTTATCGCCGTGCGTCAACGTCTGGCTCCTCATCCGCTCGTGGACGTACCGCCCGCACTCATTGGTTTTATGCTCTTCTGGTTGGTGTTATGTATGACGGGAGCAGTGGATTTCTTTATTTCTGGATCTGTCGCCAACGCCGCACATGTGGGTGGTTTGGTGGCAGGTTGTGTTTATGCCTTTTTGACAAAAAATGGTTATCGACGTTAGTGGTTTGACGTCACCGTTATCGAGTGAGTGATTTATGGATTTACAACAACTGCTTTCCAGCCTCACGCCGGAAATTTATCAAAATTTAAAACGCGCTGTTGAGTTGGGGAAATGGCCTGATGGCAATCGTCTCTCAGCTGACCAGCGTCAATTGTGTATGCAAGCAGTCATTGCTTACGAACACAAAAATCTGCCACCTGAACAACACACTGGTTATATCCCGCCTGAACCACACACATATTGTGGTGATGATGATCATGAACACGACCATGAGCCACAAGATAAGCCGATCAAGTGGGTTGAATAATTTTTAAGGATGTCGCCATGACTGCCGTTGAACAATCACTGCCTGCTAAAGACCAACAACCGAAAACGATTTACTTAAAAGATTATCAAGTTCCCGGCTACCTCATCAAAACGACTGATCTGCGGTTTGAAATCTATGATGGCGCAACCATTGTGAGTGCGATGCTGCATTTGTATCGCAATCCTGTTGCGTTAACGCCAGCAACAGAGTTGACCCTGCATGGTGCTGATCTGGAATTAATCTCCATCGCACTCGATGGAAGAGTGCTTTCGGATACGGATTACCAATTTGGTGAAGAAAGCCTCACGATATTTAACACACCCGCTCAATTCAATCTGCTTAGCATTACCAAAATTAAACCCGAGTCGAACACATCCCTGGAAGGGTTGTATCGTTCGCGCACTATGTACTGCACACAATGTGAGGCCGAAGGTTTCCGTAAGATTACTTATTATCTTGATCGCCCGGATGTGATGAGCGAATTCACTACAACGGTGGTGGCTGATAAAAAATATCCGGTGCTCTTGTCCAACGGTAATCTGATTGATCAAGGCGATGCCGATAATAATCGCCACTATGCAACCTGGCATGATCCTTTTAAAAAGCCCGCGTATTTATTCGCATTGGTTGCGGGTGATCTGGCACATATAGAAGATACATTTACTACCTGCTCTAACCGTGATGTCGCATTGAAGATTTTCGTTGAACCAAAGGATTTGGATAAGTGCGACCACGCGATGACTTCACTTAAAAATTCCATGCGTTGGGATGAGGAAGTATACGGTCGCGAATACGATCTCAATATTTTTATGATTGTTGCGGTCGATGATTTCAATATGGGTGCCATGGAAAACAAAGGCCTCAATATTTTTAATACTTCCTGTGTACTTGCAAAACCGGAAACGACTACCGACGGTGGTTTCCAGCGCGTTGAAGGTGTAGTGGCGCACGAATATTTTCATAACTGGAGCGGCAACCGTGTCACCTGTCGCGATTGGTTTCAGCTGAGTTTAAAAGAAGGCTTTACGGTTTATCGCGATTCAGAATTTTCTGCGGATATGGGTTCGCACACTGTTAAGCGTGTTGAAGATGTAACCTTGCTGCGCACCCTGCAGTTTGCGGAAGATGCTGGCCCTATGGCGCATCCAATTCGTCCCGAGTCCTACATCGAAATTTCTAACTTCTACACCATGACGATCTACGAAAAAGGTGCGGAAATTATTCGCATGCTAGCGACCTTGCTGGGCAAGGACAATTTCCGTAAGGGCACTGATTTATATTTTGAGCGTCACGATGGGCAAGCAGTGACAACAGAGGATTTTGTTGCAGCACTCGCCGATGCATCCGGTCGTGATCTAACACAATTTAAACGTTGGTATTCGCAAGCAGGCACGCCGCGTTTGCAGGTCACTGATCATTACGACGAAGATTCGCTGGAATATTCGCTAACGATTAAACAATCCTGCCCACCAACACCCGAGTGTCAGCAAAAGTTACCATTCCATATTCCTGTAGCCGTTGGCTTATTGGGCAGTGCAGGTGACTTGCCGCTCTATTTAAAAGATGCAGAACCCGATTTTGAAACCGGTGATAACACCCATAAGGTACTGGAGTTAACTGCGGCAGAGCAGGCGTTTGTATTCCAGCGTGTGCAAGAAAAACCGGTGCCCAGTTTATTGCGTGGTTTTTCTGCACCGGTAAAGTTGCATTACGATTATAGTCGCGATGATTTAATTGTACTCATGAGTCGCGATAGTGATGGTTTTAATCGTTGGGAAGCGAGCCAGCAACTGGGCTTGCAGGCTATTCATCATGCGATGGGTGCCTATCAGCGCGGTGAAGATCTTGCAGCATTGCAGCTTGATGCAGATCTGATTGCCGCTTATCGAGGTGTGCTACAAGACGATAGCCTCGATAAAGCGATGGTGGCCTATATGCTCAGCTTGCCATCTGAAGCCTATCTCAGTGAATTGGCTGATCTTGTCGATGTAGAAGCAATTCACTATAGCCGCACTGCAATCCGTAAAATTATTGCACGCGAACTGCGTGATGATTTACTAGGTGTTTACCGTGCCTACGATCACGCACAACCCTATGCGGCAACCGCGGATGCCATCGCCGCGCGTAGCTTAAAAAATGTTGCGCTGGGATATTTAATGTTGGTGGGTGATGAAAATGTGATTCGCGCGTGTGAACAACAATATCGCACCGCCAACAATATGACCGATGTAATGGCGGCCTTAACCCAGTTAGTTAACACGGAGGCGCCCTTAGCTCAGCAGTTGGCAGAAACGGCGCTCGCTGATTTTTATCAGCGTTGGCAGCACGAGTCGTTGGTGGTTAACCAATGGATCAGCGTACAGGCGACCTGCGTGTTGCCCAATACTCTGGCTAAAGTAAAAGCGCTGCAAACCCATGCAGCTTACGATGGCAAAAACCCCAATAAAATCCGCGCGCTGGTAGCCAGTTTTTGCAATGGTAATGCGATTAATTTCCATGCCGACGCAGGAGCCGGTTATAAATTTTTGGCAGATCAAATCATTGTTTTGAATACTCAAAATCCACAAATCGCATCGCGCCTGTTAACACCTTTAACAAAATGGAAAAAATACAGTCCTGGGCGCCAAGAATTGATGAAGGCAGAATTGGAGCGAATTATGGCTGAGTCCAATCTCTCTAAAGATGTGTTCGAAGTGGTGAGTAAAAGTTTGGCCTGATAATTATTCGGTAGGCTTGATGAGGCGGGTATTGCAGCGCGATACCCGCCTTTTTTATTGATTGTTGCCTTCGCGTTCGTACTGCATTTATTCCCATCCCGCGTATTTTTTCATTAGTAATTTTCTACTCATCTCCAATTGGATCGATATTCATTCGACCGTTAATGGATTGTCGTTGGATGGTTGCTGGCATGAATGTTGATAGATATACCTTAGAAGTTACCCGTAAGTAAAAAACCGCAATAGGTTGTGCGTCTTTTTGTTGCATCGATGGCAGTTGCAAATTTCGTTGCACTAATTGTGTGCTTGAATTTGTCTCGCTCTGTTTTATAAGGCGTGGTTGGAGGTTGCGTGATGGTGCGTTTCTTGGGGCAGGCGGTTGCCTCGGTTAAATCCTGGGTTTTACTGGCAGCTATTTTTTGTAACTTGCTTTTGGTCGCTGGTGCAATTTTTTTCGGGAGTAACAGCTTATGGCTGTTAATGCCTTTGTTGTTGGTAGTGATTTTAATCCTTGGCATAGTCGGAGGGGTGACCAAAGATATTGAGGGAATTAAGCATTATTTATCGGCAGTTGATAAAGACGAAGTGGTTGATTGGAATCGGCAAGTTGCCGGGCCGTTGAATAGTTTGCACAACACGTTCATCGATGTATTCAAGTCACGACAGCGACGCAATGCTGAATATAAAGATGCGGTAAAGGAAATGGGGCATTCGTCATTTGAATTGGCGGCCAATGCAAAAGAAGTTTCAAAAAGCGCGGCTTACCAGTCTAGTGCAACCGCCTCCAGCGCGGCGGCGATCACGGAAATAAGTCACAGCATTGACGATATCAGTAGTCGTATTGTGGCAGCACGCGATGCAGCAACCAAAGCTTGTGACTATAGTAAAAGTGGAGGTGGTGCTTTAGCTGGTGCGACTCGCGAGGTAAGTGCAGTAGCAAATCTTGCACGTGAGACGGAAGTGCGTGTCAGTCAGCTGGGAATACTGATGCATGATGTCACCTCCATGTCGCAAATTATTAGTGACATTGCGGGGCAAACCAATCTGCTCGCATTAAACGCTGCGATCGAAGCGGCGCGCGCAGGTGCGCATGGGCGCGGATTTGCCGTAGTGGCAGATGAGGTAAGGGCGCTGGCGGTACGCAGCCAAGGTTCTGCTAGTGACATTGCAAGCAATATCGCACGCGTGCAGGAGAGCATGCAGCAAGTGTTAGTGAGTATGAAAAACGTGGTAGAAAAAACAGATAAGTCATTGCAAGGTGTATTCAGTGCAGATGAATCTTTAAAGTCAATTTTAACAACAACTGATGATGTTTTTGGATTAATCGATGAAATTGCCGTCGCGGCAGGGCAACAGAGTGTTGCAGCGCGTGAAATTTCAAAACATATAGAAACAGTGGCGGATTTGGCGAATCAAAATAGTTATCGCGCCGGTCAAGCTGCTGAAATTGCCGACCACTTGCACAGATTGACTCATCAATCGGAGTAGCACTATGGAAGCTCCTGTTTCGCTAATGATTATATTATTGACTTTTCCGGTGGGTTTTTTGGTGTTTTTAATGGTTTCATTGAGCCGGAAAAAACGTCAGGCGACCCTTTTATTTACACAAGGTATTGAATACATAAAACTCTTGCGCAGTTTATTAACCTGTGTGCAGCAACATCGCGGTTTAACCACCGGCTTTATTAATGGCAATATTGGCGCTAAACCCGATATCGAAAAAATTGCCATAAAAATTAAACGGATTATGGGCGAGCTGGATGAAACAGGGGGTTGGATTCGCAATAATGTCAAATGGTCAAGCCTTGTGGATCATTGGACTCGTTTGGGAATGACCTATTTGCAGGGTGATGCCGATAAAAACTTTAAGCAGCACAATATTTTAATCGCCAACCTGTTATATCTCATTGACGATGTTGCGGATGTTCACCACCTCTCAAAAATTACCGGTGATGCCATGGATACGGATTGGCGTTATCTGTTATCGATTGCGGAATATATTGGCCAGGCGCGTGCATTGGGCACGGGTGTCGCCGCGAAAGGTGAATGTTCAAGCGTGTTGCGTATTCAACTCAACCATTTGCGCAATAAAATTGCATCGAGTGTGGACGCGTCATGGCCCGACAAATCGCGCTTTGAAATTCAACAGCTATTGCGCTGTATTGAAACCCAGCTGATTGTTGATCATCCAAGTATTCAGGCGGGTGACTATTTTAAACTGGCGACCCGCTGTATTGAGCACGTGCTGGATCAGTTTGATCGCCAGATTGATCGGTTACAGTATTATCGTAATTAAGTCAGTTGCGACCAGCGCACTGATCAAGCTTTATAAAGCGGCCGCAACTCATCGTTGTTGGCCGTTTTTTTATGTTTGTTTTTGCGTAAATTGGCCAGAAGTTGTAACAGAATCTCGGTGTTTGGTGCAGCAGCATGAGAACTAAAGATCGCTTCATCGAGTTTGCGTAGTTCCTCTGCCAACGCAGGCTCATGTGATTGTGTAGCCACCACTTGCAGGCTGGTTATGGACGTGTTTTTCCAATAAGTCTGCGCCCAAGCAATGATTGCTGTGCGTAATACTGTTAATTCTTTGTCAGCAAGCGCGCGCTTGAAATTATTCCAAGCATCATTCTCATTTTGACTACGTTCGTTTTTTTCATCGTTATTTGTGGCGTAGATGGCGGCAAGCTCGCGTTTGTGTTGCCAAAAACGCAACGCAAAAAATAGCGCGGCGACTAGTGTCAACAGATTGGTGATGTAAAGCCACAGCGGAATTTTTTCCTGAACAATAGTTTGCTGGGGTTGGATAGTATTCAAGTCGGTATTGATATCAACGCTGGTCGCTTGCTCGCTTTCATCCGCAGGTTCTGCCGCTAGTTGGCTCATGTCGCCGAGGCCAACAGTCAAGGAGACTGCAGGTAGTGTGGCAGTGCGCATACTATTGGTTTTGGTATCCCACCAATTAATCTTTACTTCGGGCAGGATGAAGTGGCCCGCTTTGGTTGGCACTATTGCGATGGTTTCAATACGCGAACCTTCTACACCATTGGCCGATTTTTGGTCATCAGTTTGTGCCTGATCATTATAAAAAGTAAGGCCGTCAACTGGTGCCAATTGTAGGGGATTGATCTGTCCGGCCGTAAGTCCGTCCGCTTTGATTGTGATGCTGCGGGTAACAGGTTCGCCGACTGTCAAAGAGCTGATGCTAGTACTCCAATGTTCGCTCAGGCTGACATTGAGTGCGGGCAACCAATCTCCTGCAGCCACTGTTGCAGGGGCAGGTAGCACATTGATGCGTTGTTCATCAGTGCGCAAACGCAACACATTATTTTGGTTGTTGCCATAAAAACGGTCCCACAAATCGCGCTGGCCTGAATTAACAGAAACCTGGTAGAGCATGCTGGGGATAATTAATTCGCCACTTTGTTGTGGAAATACCGCGTAACGAGTTTCTACCACCGCACCGGGGCGGCCATTGATTTTGGTTTGGTATTGTTTTTCATCAATGTTAACAACCAAGGCGTCTTTAACCTGTAGCGGTTGTAGTTCAATGCCGTTCAGGCCCACGGTGGTGTAGAGGCGCAGGGTGACGATAATTTGCTCTTGTACATAACCAGTGTCTTTGCTGGTTTCCACTTCTACGGTGACATTGTTGTCGGTATTTTTTGGCGATTTACTTTTGCCTTCAATCGTTATTTCAATTGCATCACTAATTGCACCGTCAATCGTAAATGAAGGAATCAGCAATTTACCGATGCGTTTGGGCGCCAGTGCAATTTTCCACTCAGTAGATGCTTCCATGCTGCCATTGATAATGCTCATCTGGGTGCCGCTCTGCGTATTTAAAATATCAAAATCTTTGCGCAGCAGCTCGTAATCGGGCGTGGTATTAATTTGTTCGTCATAGCGCAGGACGAGGGTAAATGTTTCCTCCAACCCCAGCACATCCCGGTCAACGCTGGCGGTCAAGTTGCCCGCATAGACGTTGAGACCGGTAAGCATTAACAAAAAACCTACGCAGCGGCTGAGGCATTTTTGGAAATTAAATGAAGCTTGTTTCATTGTGTTCTACCGTTAGGAATTCCGTTAAAAGTTCAGTAATAGAGTGCCGTAAAGTGTTCCGTGAATTGTTGTATCTAGTGTTCTTTTGCCTACTTCGTGCATGATGAAGATGATGGGTAGGGCGTATTCACTACCAACGATCTTCAGCTCCATTTTCTGCTGGCTCCCAATTGCCATTCATAATTTCCTGATTGCGCTTGTAGTGCTCGTAATTAAATTTATTGCGTAACAAACCACCCGGATCATCCGGTATACGGCGCAGCCACTGCTCCATCGCTTGGCGTTCTTCATCCGTTAGCCCATCATCCTTTGGTTCACCTGCCTGCATTTGCTGCATTTTTTCTTCAGCAGCTTGCTGCTCTTCTTGTTCGCGCTGTGCAGCCTCAGCGGCTTTTTCCTCGTCTGTCTTTTCTTGTTGAGAAGGTTCTTGATCAGACTCTTGCTGTTCCGATTGTTCTTGCTGCTTGTCCTGATCAGCAGACGACTGCTGGTCTTTCTGTTGCTGGTCCGGTTGATTCTCTTGTTGTTGATCCTGATTTTGTTGGTTGTTCTGATCCTGCTGATTTTGTTGATCGCTCTTGTCTTGCTGTTGCTGATCTTTTTGTTGCTCGTCCTTTTGTTCCTGGTTATTGCCTTGACCTTGCTTGTCTTGATCCTGTTGTTCCTGATCTTTTTTGTCTTGGTTCTGGTCTTGTTGATCCTGATTTTGTTGCTGCTGTTTGAGCAGCTCTTCTACTAATGTACGATTTTTCTTGGCATCTTCAAGCTCGGGATTGAGTTTCAGTGCCTGATCATAAGCTTTGATTGCCTCGGGCAATTTGCTGGCTTTGGCCAGGGCATTACCACGGTTGTAATGCGCATCCGCGTTGTCGGATTGGGCAAAGTTTTTCGCTGCTTCTTCGTAGTCACCAGCGCGATATTGGGCGCTGGCTTTCCAGTCTGGTTGATCAAATTGCTGCGCTGCTTCAGCCGCCTGTTCTTGTTGCAATTTTTCGTAGGCTTGCTGATTTTTGTTTTTCCACAAATCATCCCATCCCAATGCATAACTTTTGCTGGGTGTTAATCCTGCCAGTGGTACTAACAAGAAACAAAGCAAGACTCCACGGCGGAAACAATAGAGAATAATGGGTAAGAGCAGCAACACTAACCAGTGGCCGCGGTCGTACCAGCTATCAAAATCGCGGTCTACGCGCTGGGTTTCTTCTTTCTTGGGTGTTGGTAAGTCCATTAAATAATCTATGTCACTACTGGTGCTGACCAAGGTGCGGTAGCGGCCACGGCTTTGATTAGCGAGATTTTGTAATTCACCGGTATTGAGTTGGGTGGTGACTATGTTGCGCTGGTTGTCGCGCACGAAACCACCTTTGCTGCTAGGGATCGGTGTGGGTGTGGTTCCACCGACGCCGAGAATGGATAAGCGATATTGGCTTTCGCGATTCATAATGTCAGTGATGTTGTATCGCGCTTCATCGTCTATGCCGTCGGTAATCAGTAACAAATCCCCTTGAGCGATAGCCGCATTTTTTAATAATTGAATTGCGCGCTCTACTGCTGCCTCGGTATTGCTGCCTTGTGCTGGCATGATATTCGGGTGCAGCGCAGGAATAATATTGTTGATGGTTTCTGTGTCGTCGGTTAAGGGTGTGACAACATGCACATCGCCCGCGTAAACCAATAGCGCCGTTTGGCCATCTTTACGCAGACGCAACAAGTCGGCGATTTTCAAGCGTGCGCGAACCAGGCGCGACGGTTTTATATCTTCACTCATCATTGAGGGCGACAAATCGAGCAACAGAACTAACGCCTGTTGATTTTGTTCAACGGCAACGGGACGCTTTTCCCAGCTCGGGCCAGCGAGCGCAACGCAGCTAATAATCCATGCCAGTAAGAGTGCGATAAGTTGCCAGGGCTTGATGCGCGTAGTCTGACCATCGAGTAGATACTGCAATAACTCGGGCGCAACCATTTGCTGCCANNGCCATGAGCGTGCGTTGTGTTTTTGGTACCACAGCAGAAGTGCGACAACAACAAGGGGTGCGAGTGCGATCAACCACCAGGGGCGCATAAAATGAAATTGACTGAGAATTAAATCGAAAGCAGACATTATTGTTTCACCTCCGTCCCGGTCGCCGCTAATGGAGTTACTCGGCCTTGCCAAATATGGATAACGGCAAAAATCAAACTGAGTAAAAAGGCAAACGCCAGTGGCCAATAAAATAATGTTTGTACGGGGCGAAAGGTTTCAGTTTCCATTTCAATCGGTTCAAGACGATCTAATTCACGAAAGATGTTGTCTAACTCTTCGAGGTCACGCGCGCGGAAATATTTTCCACCGGTTTTTTCCGCAATCGCGATCATCGTACCTTCATCGAGATCGGCCGAGGGGTTGACAGTACGCGAGCCAAAAATCCCCGGCACTTCCATCGATTCAGCACCGAAGGCGATGGTGTAAATTTTAATACCGGCTTTTTGCGCAAGCTCGGTCGCTTTATCGGGGGTGAGTACTCCAGCGGTATTGGCGCCGTCGGTGAGCACGACTAACACGCGGCTTGCATCGGGCCTGTCGCGTAAGCGTTTTACCGCAAGGCCGATAGCATCGCCAATTGCGGTCTCGCGTCCCGCAAAACCAATTTGTGCTTCTTGCAATAATTGATTCACAGTATTGCGATCATAAGTAAGTGGGGCCTGAGGATAGGCTTGGGCGCCAAATAAAATTAATCCCAGACGATCTGTTGTGCGGCGCGTAACAAAATCGCCAATCACTTTTTTAACTGCCATCAAACGGGTAATGCGGCGGCCATTCGCCACCATATCGGTTTGCTCCATGCTGCCGGAAATATCCACGGCCATTAATAAATCGCGACCACTGGAGGGCATGCTCGTAGGTTCGCCCACCCATTGCGGATTGGTGGCAGCAAGTAAGCAGCAGAGCCATATAGCCCATAGTGATAATAATTTTGCCGGGCGTTTGCCTACACCTAAACGATTTTGTTGTTCGAGTTGGCTGGCATGTTGATAAAAAGGGACGCGTAATGCAGCTTCGATACGTTTTTTGGGTGCAATAAAACCCATTAATAACGGCAGTGGTGCGAGCCACAATAACCATGGCCATTGCATTTCAAACATGGCTGGCCTCCGCGACTGGAGCTACTTTTTTTACGGTGGCTTTTTTTGACGTGGAAAGTTTTTGGCGGTGATTGCGATGTTGGCTGATCCAGTCGGCACACAATTGCTGCAAACGTGCTGCATCAATTTGCGGATTTTTTTGGTAGGCACTGCTTAACAAACTTTGTCCGAGCTCGCCGGAAAAATTTCCATTTAGCGTTGGACAAACAGCATCCAACCAATTCAACCATTCCTGTCCTTTAATGCTGGCATTAAAACTTTGCGGATAAGCTGTCAGAGCTGTACGGCGCAAGAGCACGCTCAGCGAATGCAAATAATTGGCTGCATCTTGTGATTGTTGATAGTGCGCATAACTTGCAGCAAGTTCTTGCTGCGCGATAACACGATAATGATTTTGCTGCTTGCGCCGGCGCCAAATAAAAAATCCGATAGTGGCAACAATAATTAACGCGATTAATATCCACCAGCCGGGCGCGAGTGGCCACCAGCTTACGCTATCGGGTAAATGGATATCGGCTAATTGATCCAGTGGTGAAGAGGTTGGTTGCATAGTCTGCTTTTATTCGTTTATAGATTGCGGTTAATGTTAAAAGTAATGACTATTTTTTTCGGCCAAAGGCTTTACGCAAGCCATCCTGAATATCATCTTGCGTAGCGTAGCTCAGTAGCGGAATACGCAAACGTTTGCAAATGTTGGTGAGCAGAGCCAGCTGCTGGTCAAACTGATTTTTATACGCTTGCTGAAATGCTTTTTCGTTAGCGGCTAATTGCAATCGCTCGCGCCCATTGCTGATGGTCAGTGCCGTGTTGCTAATCAGTTGTCGTTCGAGTTGATCGTACACATGAATGAGTGTGACATCCGTGTGCCGTGCCAATTCAAACAATTGCTGTTCGGCGTTTGCATCCAGATCGTGAAAATCGCTGATGATAAACAGGGCGCAACCAGGTTTGGCAATGCGGCGGGCATCGGCCAGCATGGCATGGAGCGAATTGGCTTTTTGTAATTGACCGGATGGCAGTGAAGTAGGTGCAGGTGTAATCGGCGATGTTAAGCGATGATTGTAATCTTGCAGCTGATGTAACAATTCCAGTACTGCATGTTTGCTGCGGCGCGGGCGTACATCGCGTTGATTGTAATCACCAAATACCAGTGCACCTAAACGATCACCGTTTGCAAGCGCAGCCCAGCCAAGCAGCGCCGCAATATGTGCTGCGAGTACAGATTTAAAACAGCGCGTGCTGCCAAAAAATAAGGGCGAGCGCTGATCGACCAACATAAATACCGGCCGCTCACGTTCTTCGCGAAAAATTTTGGTGTGGGCGACCTGGGTGCGCGCGGTAACTCGCCAATCGATAGAACGAATATCGTCACCCGGTTGGTAGAGGCGCACTTCTTCAAAATCCATCCCGCGTCCGCGAAAACGGGTGCGTTCGCCACCAGACAACAAACTGCGCGCCGGTTGGTGGGCAAAGAGTTTTAAATCCTGCGCGGAAAAACGGCAGCGCAATAAAGCGGCGAGTTCAGTGTAAGCGCCACGCGGATTCAGGTCTTGCTGCAAATTGCTCATAGCATTGCGTTCCGCTTAGCTCAAGGGCACGGCGGCCAGCAATTTATCAATTGCGTTATTGGGTGTGGTGCCGGTCGCTTCTGCTTCAAACGTTAAAATCAAGCGATGGCGCAATACATCGTGGACAACCGCTTGTACATCATCGGGGCTGACGAAATCGCGGCCATTTAACCAGGCGTGGGCACGAGCACAACGATCCAATGCGATAGTTGCGCGGGGGCTGGCACCGTATTCGATCAATCCGGCCAGCTCTTCAGAATATTGCGCAGGGCGACGCGTAGCGTTAATCAAGTGGACGATATAGTCCTCAACACTTTCCGCCATGTAAATCGCAAGAATTTGATTGCGGGCGGCATCAATGGTGGCCTGGCTAATCATCTCCGGTTGTACTGCTGCGACTGACGCGGCTTCATTGCGCGCAAGCTGCAAAATACGGCGCTCTGCTTCGATGCTCGGGTAATCCACCACCACATGCAGCAAGAATCGGTCGAGTTGAGCTTCTGGCAGCGGGTAAGTACCTTCTTGCTCGATGGGGTTTTGCGTCGCCATCACCATAAACAACCCGGGTAGCGGATAGGTTTTGCTGCCCACACTCACCTGACGCTCGGCCATGGCTTCAAGCAGTGCTGATTGCACTTTGGCGGGCGCGCGGTTGATTTCGTCTGCTAATACGAGATTGTGGAAGATCGGGCCCGGCTGGAATTCAAAGCGATTTTGCTCGGGGCGATAAATGTCGGTACCGGTTACGTCGGACGGCAGCAAATCCGGAGTGAACTGAATACGATGAAAGTTGCCTTCTATTGCCTGGGAAAGGGTTTTAATCGCCTTGGTTTTGGCAAGGCCCGGTGCGCCTTCTACCAGTAAATGGCCGTCGGCGAGCAGGGCGATCAATAAGCGCTGGGTCAAATGTTCCTGGCCGATAATTTGGTCGTTCAGCCAAGTGCTCAGTGATTGAATTTGTTGAAAAGCCTGCATGGGGTTGAATACCTTTTTGCTGATGTGGATAGCAGTTGTGGGTTGATTCAATGCTGATGAACCGCAAGCGGTATCGTCCAGCGCGACAAAAGTGCTCGATAGACTGCGCAAGTTGGTGACGGTTCCCTGTAATTTCAACTGTTTAGACGAATTTTTCGACTAGGCTTAGATAACACCGGTTCCACCTTTGACAGGAGTTCAAACTGTGAACAGCCCACTAGTCAGCCAGCACAAGCTCGCTGAATTTCTAGATGAATTTAATAACTACGCTGCATCCAAATTGATGGGCCCTGAGTTGCAATCGCTGCAGCTGCTGGCGAAAAAGTTTTTTAATCATTATCCATTGGAAGAGCTGGTCGGGCGGCGTTTGAGCGATGTGTTTGGCAGCCTCTATCACTGGTCACAATTTATCCAGCACTATGACTCGCAGCAGCCGAAGGTGCGCTTGTTTAATCCCAGCCTCGCAGAAGACGGATGGGTATGCCCGCACACGGCGTTGGTAGTGCTGCAAAAAGATATGCCGTTTCTGGTGGACTCCATTCGTATCGAATTAAACCGGCGCAACATCGCGATCTACACTATTAAAAGTACGGTGCTTAGTTTGGTGCGCGATGCGAATCATCTATTGGTGGAATTAATTGATGGTGAAAATGGGCAAGCGATACACCATCGTACCGGTGCGATAAATAAAGAAGCATTGATTGTGATGGAAATCAGTGCCCATACCGATCAGCAAGAATTAGCCGATATTTGCCAAAGCTTGCACAGTATCTTGGCGGAAATTGAACGCGTCGTTGAGGATTATCAACCCATGCGCGCCGCCGCCCTGGCGGCCGAACAAAACCTCAATTTTGCCAACGATGGGCTGGTCGCCGCCAACATTCAGCAGACCAAGGCATTTATGCATTGGCTGACGGAAGATAAATTCACGTTCCTCGGTTACGCCGAATATGAATTTAAAGAAATTGACGGCCAGAAAACCCTTTGCGAAATTCCCGGCCAGCGCTTGGGTATATTCACCTTGCGTGATAGTGCCAGTAACCCGTCGCTCGCGGTGGATTCATTTAACGAAGGTATGGCGCGCTTTCATTTGGTGCCGCACGTCATTACTTTTTCCAAATCCTCGGCGCGCGCCCGCGTGCATCGCAATGCCTATTCTGATTATGTTGTGGTCAAACGTTTTAATGCGCAGGGGGAGGTGATTGGCGAAGTGCGTTTTATCGGGCTTTACACCTCTGCAGTCTATTTGATGAGCCCTAGCGAGATTCCACTCATCGCCACCAAAGTGGCTAATGTATTTGAGCTAACCGGGTTGGATGAGGGCAGCCACGACGGGAAAAATTTTCGCCAGTTATTGGAAACCTTCCCGCGCAATGAATTGTTTTTAAGTAGCAGTACTGAACTCTACGAAACACTCAGTGGCATAGCGCGAATTAATGAGCGCTCAATGGTGCGGTTGTTTATGCGGCGGGATCCTTTTGGTAAGTTTCTTAACTTTATTATTTATGTTCCGCGCGATTATTTCTCTACCAAAGTGAGGCTGGCGATTCAGGAATTAATCGGCAATGCTATTGGTTCGCACGAGAGTCAGTTCACAACCTATTTCTCTGAATCTATTCTCGCGCGTGTTTACCTGGTATTTAAAATTGATACCGCTACGCCTGTGCAAGTCGATGTGGCGACTTTGCAGGCGGGTATAGTGAACATTACTCGCTCCTGGGAGGACTATTTACATACGGCATTGTTGGAAGTGCATGGTGAGGAAATGAGTGCGCAGCTATTGCGCGAATATCGCGATGCGTTTTCGGCTGCCTATCAAGGGCAATATGACGCGCCTACGGCGGTGCAGGATATTCACTCTATCGCCGAACTGCTGGCTACAGATATTACCGGTGATTTACAGGCAGATGGACAGCATATTGCCCTGAGTATGTACCATTCGCCGGTGGGTGAGCAGGGTGCGTGCGTGCAATTTAAAATTTTCCATCGCGATACCACCTTGGCCCTATCGGATGTTATTCCAGTGTTGGAAAACCTGGGGTTTCGTGTGATTAGCGAAAGTACTTACGATATCAGCACCACGTCGGGGAGGCTGTTTTGGTTACACGATTTTAAACTTGCGCACCAATTTTCCCACAGTGTCGATTTGCCTGCACTCAAGGAAAAGTTTATGAGCGCCTTCGCCGCAATATGGAGTGGCTTAGCCGATAGTGATGCGTTTAACTCGCTAATTACCACAGCCGGATTAGGTTGGCGTCAAGTCGTTATGCTGCGCGCGTATTCAGGCTATATGCACCAGACGTTATTTCCCTTTAGTTCAAGCTATATGGCGGTGGCGCTGGTAAATCAAGCGGCGATCACGCATAAGCTGGTTGAATTTTTTACTCTAAAATTTGATCCGGATTTAGTGGACGAAAAAACGCCAGAGCGAATTGCCACGCTGCGCACCGATATTATTGCGCGTTTGGATACGGTACAGAATCTAAACGATGACCGTATTATTCGGCGCTTTCTCGCCCTGATCGACAACACATTACGCACCAATTTTTATCAGCTGGATGCACAGGGTAATATCAAGCCCTATCTTTCCTTCAAGTTTTCGCCGCGCGAATTGCCGGATATTCCCGCGCCGCGTCCGCTGTTTGAAATTTTTGTTTACTCGCCCCGAATGGAAGGTCTGCATTTGCGCACCAGTAAAGTTGCGCGTGGTGGTTTGCGCTGGTCTGATCGTTTGCAGGATTACCGCACCGAAGTGCTGGGTTTGGTAAAAGCCCAACAAGTGAAAAATGCGGTGATAGTTCCGAGTGGTGCCAAGGGTGGTTTTGTGTGCAAAAAAATGCCACTCAATGCGACCCGCGAACAGCAGATGCAAGAGGGTATTGCCTGTTACCAATTGCTTATTCGTGGTCTTTTGGATTTAACAGACAACATTGTAGATAGCAGTATTTGTGCGCCTAAAAATGTTGTCCGTTATGACGAGGATGATGCTTATCTGGTAGTGGCTGCCGATAAAGGTACGGCGAGTTTTTCAGATATCGCCAATGCTATTTCCGCTGAATACAATCATTGGCTCGGCGACGCCTTTGCTTCGGGCGGCAGCCAGGGCTACGACCACAAAGGTATGGGTATTACCGCGCGCGGGGCATGGATTTCCGTACAGCGCCATTTCCGCGAAAAAAATATTGATGTGCAAACCGAGCCGGTGACTGTGGTGGGTATTGGCGATATGGCGGGTGACGTATTCGGCAATGGTATGTTGTTATCACAAGCGCTAATGATGGTCGCCGCATTTAATCATCAGCATATTTTTATCGACCCCAATCCTGATCCGGCGCGCAGTTTTGTGGAGCGGCAGCGTTTATTTACTACACCAAAAACCACTTGGGATGATTACGATAAAACATTGATTAGCGAGGGCGGTGGAATATTTAATCGCAGTGCCAAATCTATCGCGATTTCAGCGCAAATGCGTACACGTTTTGCGCTGGATGCGGCCAGTCTTACGCCCACGGAATTAATCAATGCACTGCTGAAAGCCCCGGTTGATTTAATTTGGAACGGCGGCATCGGCACTTATGTTAAAGCCAGCGCCGAAACCCATGCGGATGTAGGCGATAAGGCCAATGACAGCTTGCGGGTAAACGGCGAAGAGTTGCGTTGCAAAGTATTTGGTGAGGGTGGCAATTTGGGCATGACCCAGCGCGGGCGCATCGAATATTGTTTGAATGGCGGTGCCTGCAACACCGATTTTATCGACAACGCCGGTGGAGTTGATTGTTCTGACCATGAAGTAAACATCAAGATTTTATTAAACGAAATTGTCGTTAATGGTGATTTAACCCAGAAACAACGCAATCAATTATTGGTTGATATGACGGACAATGTTGCGCAGTTGGTGTTGCACAACAATACGCGGCAAACCCAGGCGATTAGTGTGGCACAGTCAGATGCTTTACCGCGCAGCGCGGAATATCGCCGCTTTATGAAGGCGCTGCAAAACGAAGGTCGATTGGATCGTAAGTTGGAATTTTTGCCATCGGATGAGCAGTTACTAGAGCGCCAAACTCATGGTAAATCACTCACGCGTCCGGAATTGGCGATTCTAATTTCTTATGCCAAAGCAGTGCTAAAAGAAGATCTGACAGCGTCTAATATCGTCGATGATAATTATTTGGCAAAATTTATTGAAACCGCGTTTCCGCATAAAATCGCACAGTTGTTTCCCTTGGCCTTGCGCAATCATCGTCTGCGTCGTGAAATTGTCGCCACCCAAATTGCCAACGATATGGTTAATACCATGGGTATCAGTTTTGCGCAGCGTTTAATGGAATCGACCGGTGCTAGCGCTGGCGATGTGGCCAAAGCTTATGTCATCGCACGCGATATTTATGCAATGCCGGAATTTTTGGCTGCGCTGGACGCAGCAGGCACTACAGTGCCTGCCGAGCGGCAGCTGCAGTTGATTAATATGATGATGCGCAAAATTCGACGTGCGGCGCGCTGGTTTTTACGCAATCGCCGCAGCTATTTGAATCCGGCGAGCGAAGTGGAATTATTTGCAGCCGGAATGCAAACCATTAATGCACATTTGCCGCAACTACTGGTGGGTGATGCATTAAGCGAATGGCAGGACTCGGTACAAAAACTGCGCGTATTTGGCTTGTCCGATAACCTGGTCAGCTGCGTCGCGCGTCCGGCGGATTTATATTCGGGTTTAAGTGTTGTTGAAGCTGCACGTATTGCCA
The DNA here is from genome assembly GCA_003524365.1 of Cellvibrio sp. Lineage (GTDB taxonomy): Bacteria > Pseudomonadota > Gammaproteobacteria > Pseudomonadales > Cellvibrionaceae > Cellvibrio. The sequence continues at coordinate 30,924 of DQHS01000323.1, forward strand.
ATCAGGATATCGATCAACTCGCAAAAATTTATTTTGCGTTGGGCAATTATTTAAGTTTGCCCTGGTTCTCTACACAAATTTCCAATTTACCTGTAGATAATTTCTGGCAAGCCATGGCGCGCGAGACTTACCTTGCCGATCTTGAATCGCAATTGCGTAGTTTGAGCGTATCTCTGATTCGCTTTATGGATGATAGGTTATCGCTCGATGAATTAATTCAGCGCTGGAGTAGCCAGCATCAATTGCTAATTGCGCGCTGGAAATCCATGGTGAATGAATTGCAGGCGGTGAATGGTACTGACTTTGCCATGATTGCTGTGGCCCTGCGCGACTTGCTGGACTTGGCGCAAGCGAGCCAGCATTGTGAGGCCTTGGACAACTGTCCCTCGCCGCAATAATCTTAAGGTTTCTTTAACAAGAGATTTATTTTTTGAAAAGTATTATCGTCAACCTGTCTATTTCTACTGAGGAATTTCAACGTTTGTATGAGGGCAGCGTTAAAACCGTCTTCGCGCACAGTATTGATGGTCGCAGTATTCGTTTCCCTGCGGGGATTTTGCGGCCTTTTGTATTGCACAACGGTATTCGCGGCACCTTTCAAATCGATTTTGACGATGACAATCGCTTTCAGTCCATACAGCGATTGGCCTAATAATTGAGATAGCAAAAGGACAAGGTTTGGGGTGCGTTGAACCCGCTAATCCAGTATCCTTGCCGCCATATTTACTGTCATCCATCCAGACCGCTAAAGAGCCTGCCATGTACCACATTATTCGCGATCTTTTATTCCGCCTTGATGCCGAAACTTCCCACGAATTGAGTCTTGATCTACTGGGCGCCGCAGAGCGTTTACAGCTGTTGGGATTATTAACTCCCAAGGTGCCCAGCACACCAGTAGAGGTGATGGGGCTGACCTTTGATAACCCCGTGGGGCTGGCCGCAGGTTTGGATAAAAACGGCGATTACTTCAATGCGCTGGGTGCTATGGGTTTTGGTTTTGTCGAGATCGGCACCATTACCCCTCGCCCGCAGCCGGGCAACCCGCAGCCGCGTTTGTTCCGCATCCCTGAAGCACAGGCGATCATCAATCGTATGGGTTTTAACAACAAGGGCGTGGATCATTTGGTCGCGCAGGTTAAAAACCGCCGTTACAAAGGCGTATTGGGGATTAATATCGGCAAAAATGCGACTACGCCGGTAGAAAATGCGGTTGATGATTATTTGATTTGTTTACGCAAAGTCTATGAGCACGCCGATTACATCACCGTGAATATTTCATCCCCCAATACGCCTGGGCTGCGCAATCTGCAATTTGGTGATTCGCTTTCACAGTTATTGGCGCCACTGAAAAAAGAGCAAGGTATTTTGCAGCAGGCCACTGGGCGCTACGTGCCTATCGCGGTAAAAATTGCGCCAGATATGGATGAAAGTGAAATCCATCAGGTGGCTGGAATTCTTCTGCAGGAAGGTATGGATGGTGTTATCGCCACCAATACCACCATCACCCGCGTATGTGTAGAAGACTACGAGAATGGCAACGAGGCGGGTGGTTTGAGTGGTTTGCCGGTACGCGACAAGAGCACCTATGTGATCAAAACGCTCAGTGCCTGTCTGGGTGGGAAATTGCCGATTATCGGTGTGGGTGGGATTCTTGATGGCGCCAGTGCTGCCGATAAAATCCGCGCCGGTGCCAGTTTGGTGCAAGTGTATAGCGGCTTTATTTATGAAGGTCCGAGCCTGATTGGTCGCGCGGCAGCTGGAATCGCCAGTTATTACAAGGGGCTTTGATCGCCCATTTGGTCAAGGGCAGATTATCAAGGTTCCAGAACGACGAAGCCCGCAAGAGCGGGCTTATAGAATCAAAGAATGATTAGGTCGGAAATTCTGTTGGTCTTACGTTGGAAGTTAGCCACTCATGGCCATGGGTTGGATGTTGTTTACTTTTTGAACCTGTGCCAAACGACTATAGCCGTCCCATTGATCGATGCGTGATTCGCGCCAGCCGTTTAGCCATTGCTGGCGGGCTTGGCCGGTCTCATGGGGACAAAGGCTTTTGGAACGCCCATCAATACCTGCTTGATACCCTTTAACAAATGCGCGTTCTGTTTGGTCACGTTTTTGACGTTTCATCAGTTATTGCACCTCTATATTGTGGTTTATCGATAGGGTGTTACCTATCGACGGAAGCGGTCTTGCGGTCTTTCACTTACATGTCTGACTGGTTTTTACATTCTCCTTAGCATTGACAGGTTGGGTGAGTACACCAGATTTAACTGGCCTCGTGAACGATTAATTTTTTATACATAGGCCGTTCTATATGGCATATCGGCCTAGCAAATGTATTTGACAACTTGATGACAAACACCTTCTTTTAGTCAGGTGCCGTTCAGAAAAGTTCATCCTGAAAGCCATTTTTTGGAAAATCCTTTGTTGGAAAGCGTAATGACACATCAATATTTCGCCACTTGCCCGAAAGGCTTGGAAGGCCTGCTTTACACCGAACTGCAAACCCTGGGCGCGGAGGATCTGCGCGAGACGGTTGCCGGCATCTATTTCTCCGGTGAAATTGAAATGGCCTACCGCGCCTGCCTCTGGTCGCGTTTGGCTAATAAAATTCTATTGCCGCTGGCAAGTTTCGAAGCCAATAGCCAGGAAGAACTGTACGACGGTGTGCGCGAATTGCGTTGGGAGGAGCATCTAAGTCCTAGTGGCACTCTGCTGGTGGATTTTATCGGCACCAACGACACCATTCGCAATACCCAGTTTGGTGCCGTAAAAGTAAAAGATGCGATTGTGGACTGCCTGCGCGATTTTAGCGGCGAGCGCCCTTCAGTTGCCAAGCGTGATCCTGATCTGCGCGTGAATGTGCGCCTATCCAAAAGCAAAGTGATTGTCAGTATCGACCTCTCGGGCGATAGCCTGCATCGCCGTGGTTACCGTATCAAGCAGGGCAGTGCGCCCATGAAAGAAAATCTCGCCGCCGGGATTTTGATTCGCGCTGGCTGGCCGGAAATTGCCGCGCAAGGTGGTGCGCTGCTTGACCCTATGTGTGGATCAGGAACTATTTTGGTTGAAGCCGCATTAATTGCTGCAGATATTGCGCCGGGTTTATTGCGCGGTAGCTTTGGTTTTGAGCGCTGGCTCAATCATCGCAACGATATTTGGTTGGAGTTACGCGAAGAAGCATTTGCACGCAAGAAAGCGGGTCTTGCGCGAGAAAATCTGCCGGAAATTCGCGGTTATGATGCGGATGTAAAAGTGATTCGCGCGGCAGAAGAAAATATCGTCAGTGCGGAGTTGGATCACTGGCTGCGCGTAAGCCGCAAAGAGTTGGCAGACTTTGTAAAACCGACTCACAACAAATCAATGGAGTTTGGTTTGGTGATCAGCAATCCACCCTACGGTGAGCGACTTGGTGAAATCGAATCGCTGAAATTGCTTTATGCACATTTGGGTGAGCGTTTACGTAATGAATTTCAGGGCTGGCGTGCGGGGGTATTTACCGGCAACCCTGAACTCGGCAAACAAATGGGTTTACGAGCAGATAAAAAATACAAATTTTTTAACGGCACTATCGCGAGCGAATTGTTGATGTTCAGCATCAGCAGTGAGGCATTTGTGCAAAGCCGTGTCGAGCAGGATGCGCGCTTCAGCAAAGATGATGAAGAGCGTAAAGAAGCTGAAGCGCGCGTTAAAGTCGAAAATAAAAAAGAGCAGGCTGACGCACTTTCGAATGGTGCGCAGATGTTAGTGAATCGCCTGCAAAAAAATCTAAAGCAATTAGAAAAGTGGGCGAAGAAAAACGATATCAGTTGCTACCGCTTATACGATGCCGACATGCCGGAATATTCTGCCGCGATTGATATTTATCGCGGCCAAACACAGCCTAACCGCGCACCGCAACTCTACGCCCATGTGCAGGAATACGCCGCGCCAAAATCAGTAGATGAAGATCGCGCAGCGCAGCGTTTTGCCGAAATCGAAATGGCCGTACCTTTTGCGTTGGATCTTCTCGCCTCGAATATCAGCTACAAACAGCGCCGTCGCAACAAAGGCACAAGCCAGTACGAAAAGCTCAGCGAGCGCCCAACTGGCGATGTATTCAGTGTGCAGGAAGGACAAGCCAAGCTGCACATTAATATGTGGCAGTATTTGGATACCGGTTTATTTCTCGATCATCGCCCCGTGCGTTTGATGATCGCTGATCTCGCCAAAGATACACGTTTTTTAAATCTGTTTTGTTACACCGCGACCGCAAGTGTACACGCCGCTATGGCGGGTGCGCGTTACACGGTGAGTGTGGATATGTCTAACACTTATCTAAACTGGGCGCGTAAGAATTATGCGCTAAATGGTTTAAGTGAATCGCGGAACCGTTTGGAACAGGCCGATTGTTTGAAGTGGCTGGAAGATAACGACCAACTATTTGATTTGATTTTGCTTGACCCTCCGAGTTTTTCTAACTCAAAACGCATGGAAGATGTGCTGGATGTGCAGCAAGATCATGTTGGTATGATCAACAACGCCATGCGCTCCTTAGCAGAGGGCGGCACTCTGATTTTCTCCAACAACCTGCGCAGTTTTAAATTGGACGCGGATGCCCTAAGTGCGTACACAATCAAGGATATTAGTGCGCAGACAATCGACGAAGATTTTAAGCGCAATCCTAAAATCCATCAGTGTTGGTTGATCACTCACTAGGTTAAAAGGCAGCATTGCGATTCTCCCTGAAACGGCCTATATTCATAAATGTTAAATATGAATATAGGGGGGCTATGGCTACCACGAGTCTTAGTTTGGGCGATCACTGGGAAGTGTTTATCAAAAATGAGGTTTCCAGTGGTCGCTATGGTTCTGCAAGTGAAGTCGTGCGCGATGCCTTGCGTACTTTGGAAGAGAGAAAGCAAAAGCTGGATGTGCTAAATGCTCATCTTTCTCAGGGGGCGCAGCAAGCCGACCAAAGTCAGTTTGTTGAAAACTTTTCGATGGATAACTTGATTGAGGAATTAGATAAGGACGCCTAATGACGAATTACCGGGTAACGCCCCGTGCCAGGGATGATTTAAAAAATATTGGTCGCTATACGGAACAGAAGTGGGGCAAGTTGCAGCGCAACAAATACCTCAAACAACTTGAATCGCGTTTCGAATGGCTTGCTGAAAATCCGCTGTTAGATAAAAGCAGGTCTAATATAGGGTTGGGATTTTATTCCTATCCTCAAGCCGAGCATATTGTGTTTTATCGATGTAGATTGGAAGTGATTGAAATCATCGGTGTATTGTATCAAGAAATGGATGTGCTGCATTACTTTTCTGAATACTGATAATAATTAATGGGCTAAATTGCGATGAAAATCTCACGATGTATTTTCTTTGCAGCTTTTCTTATCGCTCATCCAGTTGATGCAAGCCAATTCTGTTTCGCGCTCGCCACAACCTATTACGAACAAGTTTATTGTCAGCTACAAGCCAAAGCGCAAACCAAAGGCTTGCCACCGTTTAATCAGTTCAAAAAAAATAATGAAGTTGTACAGGCGTCTTTGCTGAAGCGACCAGCTGAGCGCAACGGAATTAAATTGCCTGCACCCGCACACAAAGCTCAACCTCCAGCAGTAATAATTGCTCCGCAAAAAACAATAACCAAACCGCAGGCGAGTGCCCAGCGAGCGCCCACCAATGAGCCAGATCCTGCTCCCTTGCGTAGTGTTAAGGCTGAATCAAAAAATGCTTCGGGTTGTGAGTTGTTGGGGAATCAGATCCATTGTGGAAATCGCGTCTTCAAATCGCTGGGTAATAAGGCTAATCATCGATTGGCTAAGAATGCGTTGTCAATCGACAACAAAATGGCTTTACCCAGTTATCAAGGTGGGGGATTGAACCAGTATCTCGCCCGGGCCTATGTGCAGTACATCGACAAAATGTGTGATATAGGTCTTTGCGGCGTCACTATGACCTATGGAAAATTTGCATATCTTTATCAGGATTTACAGTCCAAGGGTCTGGATTTTCCCCAGCGATTTGAAATCATGTATGGGTTTTTAAAAAAAGATAAGGCGAGTATGGGGGTAAGCGAATCATCCGGCGCCCCCAAAAACTTATCGCTGGATAAGTGCGTCGAGATTACTGATATGCGTTACGTTTGTGATCACCAAGGCCGAAATTATATTTTTGAAATGCAGTAACAAATCCGCTTGGCGCTAGTCTATACGCCAACCATTTCGTTTATTCGAGGTCAGTATGCTGATCAAAAAGCCCAGCGATATTCCATCTTCTGAAATCACTCCTGAAGCCATTTATAACGCGCGCCGCGATTTTATGCGCGGTGCGATGAGTGTTGCAGCCTTGGGGGTTGGCGCGAGTGCGATGAATGCATTTGCCGCTCCCACACAGGTTGCCGAAAAGGATTTACCCGGCCCGGATTGGTTAAAACAGCAGATCGCTGGAGCCAGCGCCAATCAGGAAAAAATTAGCGAAGCCCTGACACCCTACGAACATGTTGCGGGCTACAACAATTTTTATGAATACGGCTACGACAAAACTGATCCGGCCGCTAAATCCCATGTGTTAAAGCCTCATCCCTGGACAGTAGAGATCGCCGGTGAAGTTGCCAAGCCAGGTACGTTTTCACTTGAGGATTTATTAAAAGGTGTCACCTTGGAGGAACGGATTTATCGTCTCCGCTGTGTTGAGGCTTGGTCGATGGTCGTACCCTGGGTTGGATTCTCGCTGGCAGATTTAATCAAGCGCGCAGAGCCAACTAGCAAAGCCAAATACGTTGCTTTTACTACACTCGAACGTCCGTCTGAGATGCCCGAGCAAAAAAGCCGGTTCAGCACTATAGATTGGCCTTATCGTGAAGGTCTGCGCATGGACGAAGCCATGAATTCCTTAACGACCTTGGCAGTCGGTTTGTACGGCAAAGTGCTACCCAATCAAAACGGTGCACCGCTGCGTTTGGTAGTGCCTTGGAAGTATGGCTTTAAATACATTAAATCCATTGTGAAAATTGAGTTCACTGAAAAACAGCCAAAAACCACTTGGAGTATGCTCGCACCCGATGAGTATGGTTTTTATGCCAATGTGAATCCGCAAGTAAGTCATCCGCGCTGGAGCCAGGCTGAGGAGCGGCGTTTACCGAGCGGATTATTGCGCCCCAATATTGTACCCACGCAATTATTTAATGGTTATGCAGAGCAGGTGGCGCATTTGTATAAAGATATGGATTTGCGTAAATTTTATTAAGAGTGATTGCGATGCCCGTATTCTGGCGACGAGTTCTGATTTTTTTTCTCTCTTTGATCCCGCTGGCATTCATTGCTTATAAAACACTTGTCAATCAACTGGGTGCAGATCCGGCTAAAACAATTGTGTTATTTACTGGCGAGTGGGCAATTTATTTTTTGTTTATCACCCTCGCAGTAACACCCTTGCGGCGTTTCATCACTTATAAAAATTTCCATTTTCGCTGGTTGCAAATCCACAGGCGCATGCTGGGGTTGTTTACGCTTTTTTATGCAGTTCTTCATGTGCTCGCCTTTCTGGTATTTATTCTAGGGCTGGACCTCTCTCGCTTTGGCAAAGAATTGGTTGAACGACCTTATATTCTGGTCTCTATTCCTGCTGTTGTCTTACTGATTGCTCTAGGGGCTACCTCAACCAAAGCGATGATGCGGAGGTTGGGGAAGAATTGGCTTCGGCTGCATAAATCTATCTACCTGATCGCTGTTCTCGCTTGGCTGCATGTGTTTATGCAGGTGCGCTCCAGTTATTTCGAGGCGGCGCTATTTGGAGTTATTTTGTTGGCGTTGTTGTTGCCTAGGTTGTATTGGGCGTTACGAAAATAAAAATATTCTCAATCAGAAACTCAATATGTCCTTTAAGTCTGTTGCCTGCCGGCGAGAAATATCAATAGTTATACCGTTATTCATAGTGATTACGTAACCATCTCGGATGCCTTCTTCAATAGTGCTAATCGCTTGCAGGTTAACAATAAATTGGCGATTGGCGCGAAAGAAGAATTTTTTGGGTAAGCGTTCTTCAATTTGGTTTAGCGATTTTTTGACGAAGGCTGATTCTTGGTTGAAAAATAGCCGCACGTAGTTCTTGCAGCTTTCAAAGTAACGTATAGATTCTAAAGTCACCAAATGGCACTTATCATCGTCCTTCACGAATATCTTATTGTTCATTTCCAGTGCTGGTTTTATCTCTGTCGGTACTTTATCAGAGATGGTGTTTAATTTTGCGATAGCCAACGCCAATCTCTCTTGGCTTATTGGCTTTAGCAGATAATCAATAGTGTGATAGTCGAAGGATTTTATTGCGTATTCAGAATAAGCCGTTGTAAAAATAATGCGTGGAATATAATCCAGTTTTTCCAATAGCTCAAAACCGGTTTCTCCAGGCATATGAATATCTAAAAAAATAACATCCGGGCGCTTTTCTCGAATCAATTCGAGTGCCGGGGTAGGATGCTCAGCTTCACCGACAACCTCCACTTCAGCGAACTCACCCAGCATTTCTATCAATCCCTCGCGGGCGATGCGTGAATCTTCAACCACAATAGCTTTCATTAGCGTATTTCTCGCGGAAGGGTCAGTGTGACTATAAATTGCTGGTCTTGCTCATGGGTACTTATAGTTGCGTTGTTGCTGTACAGAAGTTTAAGCCGTTGTTCGATATTGCGTAAACCTATACCTGTGCTTTGCGTTGTTGGTATTTCTGTGTGTGGAACATCGTTGGTAATTTTGAAGGCGATGAATTTTGAAGTGGCTTCCGCCACCAACTGAACTTTTCCACCATGGCGCAAGTTTTCAATACCGTGCTTAATCGAATTTTCTATCAGCATTTGCAGAATCATCGGCGGAATTAGATTTGAGTATAGGTTTTCCGGTATGGTGATTTCAAAGTGCAAACGATTTTCCATGTGTACTTTTATGATGTCGATATAACGGTTAACGATTTCCAGTTCCTCAAAAACCTGCACCTTTTCACTTTTGCTGGATTCGAGTGAATATCGCAAAATATCGGATAAGTCTGTAATCATTTTTTCGGACTTTAATGGATCTTTGCGCACGGTGAATTTAATGTTGTTGAGGGTGTTAAATAAAAAATGGGGATTAAGTTGGTTGGTCAGGTTGGTAATTTGAGCTTCTTTGAGGCTATTTTGAAGCCTTAGGTTAGCAACATCCGCTTCTTTAATTCGCTGTTTGGTAGTGATGCTGATATAGACAAAAATCCATCCACCAATAAATAATTGAGTCTGAAGCCAATTGCCGATAAGCATTTGAGTGATTATTGTTGAGGCAGTTGTTTTATGTTCAGCAGCTGCTTTGGCCATATCTTCCCAAAAAAACGGAATAATCGAGCCCAGCATAATGAGGGTGACAATGAGGCTGCTCATTAAGCTATAACCCGTTACGACTAAAATATTTTTTGCCGTGTTTAGTTCATGCCACTGATAGTTTTTATATAGGTGTCGATAACAGAGTACGGTAAGTGTAAATAGGGGTAGCCACAACAAGCCCCCCACAAAGTTAAAAAGCACTTCTTCCCGCCATAACAAAATAATCACGGTTTGTGCCAGCGTCATGATCAACAAAATAGATCCGTGGCACATCCAAAATGTTTTGTTGCGCGGGAAGAAATAAAAGTTCATCAATTATGCCCAGGTTTTGATTGCGAATAGTCCGTAATACGCCAAGTGAGTCGCCATCAACAGATTTAACCCAGTGTATATAAGGGCATACCAAAATATCCAGCGTGATCCTGGGGTTTTCCGATATTTAAATAGTATGACAGCGCTAGATATGGACACTACCGGGTACACAATGCTTAGCATGAAAATAGTAATTGATAAGGGCGAGATGCTTGCAAAGGCTTGCATAAATAATCCGCCGAGTGAAAGGCTGATGGCGAATCCAATAAAGGTCAGGCTTGCAATTAACGGCCAAATGCGAATCCAGACGCTCGGATCAGCGGGTGTTCTTTTGAATAGTCTGCGAAAGCCCCAAATGACAATTGCGAGTAAGCTACAAAGGGTAGTAATAATAAGCGCTACATAGAGACCTATCATGCCAAATACTTGAAGGGCTGAGACAGGTTTGAATAAATCCGTATTGACCTGAATAACATTTCCTTCAATCGGATCATTTACTAAGGCAATTGATGGCAATCCAGTCCAGCTATCGATCAGGTAATCCTCATTTATTGCATAATCTTGACTCGGGTTATCCCATCCTCCCAGCAGAGGATTGCGGTGCAAGTAATTGTCATCAGTATGAAATCTCATAACACCAAAGGTCACATTCATTAACCGCATTAGCTGATTACGATGATTAATAGGTACATAGTAACCGTCGAGTACTTTAAATTTTTCTGGGAGCTGTATAGGTTGAGGTTTATTGACCTTATGATCTTTTAGTAAATAGGAGCGAATAGTTTTGGATATTTTATCGAAGGCAGGCCAGTTGCCGGCATTGATCATAAATACATAACCTGTTTCCAGCTCCTTGTTATAACTTAATTCAGTAAGTCCACCAAATACCCCACCGTTATGACCGCGAAATGCAACATGGAAATCTTTGTGGCCGCTAGTGTAATTTGCCAATCCGTAGCCCGATTGAATACCTGAAACATTTCCCAGTGTTGTTTCCGGTGTTTCCATGCGATCAATAGCGGTGCTTGAAACTAATTGTTGGTTCGATGTTGTTCCGCGCAATAATAAAAACTGCACAAAATTCGCCATATCTTTTGGCGATGAATTAATGGAGCCCGCTGCCCTATAAATGATATGCCAATAGTTTTCGGGTTTATTGTTGGTATAAAGTGTCGCCCCTTTTTGTTGATACAGATCCGTTTGAAAATAACTGGTGGATTGCATATCCATAGGTCTGAAAAAAGCTTCTTGAATATAATCTTCGTATTTTTTTCCAGTTATTTTTTCTACGATATACGCAACTACTGCCGCACCTGCATTGCAGTAAGCGTGACGTGTGCCGGGAATCCAACGAGATTTACGCGAATCAGGGTGGTAATCAAGACCCTTCTTTGTACTCATACTATCCGGTGCGGAATAGGCGTATTCAGCAATATGGATATCATCCCAGCCGGTGGTATGTTCCAGCAGGTGAGCAACTTTAATCGGGTGAGTTTCTTCCCAAGGATTTTCAAACTGAATTTCCGGTACTAAATCGCGGACCTTGTCATCCAGGCTGAGCTTTCCTTCTTCTTGTAATTTCAGCACGGCAAGTGCGGCAAACATTTTTGACACGGAACCGATACGAAAAAGCGTATTCTCATCCGCAGGTGTGCGTTGTTCGATATCGGCTTCACCTAATCCNNGTTTCGGTGCGGATTTTTTCAATTGCTGTTTTCAGCTCGTCCAGTGTTTGCGGGGGCGCCTCTGCATCGGCGTAAACGAGTGAGGACCAAATGAGTATTATTGGCAATAACGCAGAGATCAAACGCATATTCAATTCCTTTCAAGTTTATTGGGGTATGGGCTTATCTTCCGTCAAAGCGAATTATTGGTGTGAATTAGGTGCTGAGCGGTATTCAAAAAAGACAAGCGGCAAATTATGCCGCTTTTGAGTGGGTTAATTGAATAGTGTCAAACTTGCTGTAATTGCTTCATTGCTATCCATACCTGCACCACTGCTGCTGGATGTTGATGAAAGCTCGGTGACCAACAACCGGTTACTCTGGGTGATGTAGGTTTTTTCCACATCAAAATGAAATTCAAAACCGATGACTAGCGCAAATCTGCCGGAGCCATTGCTAGTTGAACGGCTCGCTAGTGGAGTGCCATTTTCATCAATCCAGATTTGCAGATCAGTGCGGTATTTTTTCAGATTTTTCCGTTCATCTTCGCTCAGCTTTTCGAGTGGGATTTGTAAGTGGAGTAAACGCGCGGGTTTTCCTTTGTAGCTAACACTTTCTTCTTTGACTAATTGCGCTTTGCGTAAATCGTCTTCAATGTCACGCACCGGATTCAGCAGTATGCTGATTTCAGAATAGTTGAAACGGTTCATGGCTTCGGTTGCGGGTGTTGGTGCCTGAGGATTTTGTTTTTTGGTTTCAATTTCCTTATCGATATTGCGGAGCAGTTCCGGTGAATAGCGTATGTGTAACCCGGCTGGATTTTGTTCTACCTTGAATTGGGCAAGACCTTCTTTAACATTTTTATCGTCGCCTTCGGTGCTTTGGTTTTTTACGCTGGCAGTGACTTGTGCGCTGAAGGGGGCATTTTGTTCAAACTTTTTTAGCACTTGTTGCAGGTCGTGCAAACTATCGGCATGGGCGGACGGAATCAATAAGGCGAGCGGAAGTGAGAGTAAAACCTTTGCTAACGAAATTGTGCGCATGATATTTCCTATTGTTGTTAAAACAGAAATCCTGATGTGGGTAAAAACANNTGCAATTCGGTGCCGTTAAGCAGTTTTGCAGTTTTCATTACTTTGCCAGAGGTATCGCCACGAACTGCTGGTTCGGTGTAAGACACTTCACGGGTGATGGCGTTTGGTGGGGTAATAGAAATAACTTTACCTTCGTAGAACACTGCATCACATACATCTTCCATGCCGTCTTCGATCCATGGAAGCAGCTCGCCCAGCTCTTCACCAGTCACTTCGTATTGGTTGAACTCTGGGTCCATAAACACGTACATTGGGTCGGCATAGTAAGAGTAGGTTACTTCTTTGCGATCCAATTGGATGTCGTCGAATTTGTCGTCGGCGCGATACACGGTTTCGGTATTGATGCCGCTCAGCAGGTTTTTCAGCTTCATTTTTACAACNNCGGCCAGACTTGTTGTATTCCGCTTTTTGAACAACCCAAGGTGAGCCGTCGATCATCAGAACGTTGCCAGCGCGGGTTTCTTGAGCATTTTTCATGGTAAATCCCAGTTTGCAATGGTTAACGAATAAGAGGGAAGCCTTGGTTCGCATAGCGCGCGGGCTTTAAAGCCCCCAGGTGTCCCGAGTTTGAAATCGGCGCGCTACTATACAGTTTCTTGTTATTTTTCTGTAGTGCTTTTTTAGCTTGGGCGACTGGTGCAAAAATCGACCAGCTGACTGGTTAAATCGGGTTGTTCGAGCAGTGAATCGCACCAGCAGCGGCCATGTTGCTGCCAGTCATTTAGTTGCTGCATTAACTGTTGCCAGGCTTCCCCCATGTCGCCCC
>DQHS01000334.1:0-5738 GCA_003524365.1 Cellvibrio sp.
CGTGAATTTGTGGGTCGAGCGGCGCGGCAACAAAATTCAGCTTCTCATCGGCGACGTAAACGTATTCCGACTTGTGATAAATGTTGTTGCGCAACAAAGTGGTAGCAATTTTTTTGGCGGTTTCATCGTCCAGCTCGCCGCGCGCTGCCATCTGCTCCATCTGGATGACAGTGGCGTAAGTACTGTTGAGTAATTGCTCTACCCGCGCAGCATTATCCTGATTGCTTGAGTAGCGAACAGTGAACAAACCAATCAGCATAATTCCCAGTAAGCCGATAAGGATTTGAGCAGATACGATCCAGATTTTGATGCGCAGTGACATTGTGTCCCCTGGGAGTGGCTAAGCTGAGAGCAATCGAAAGATGACATTATGCGCAAGGGACAACGTTGTCAAATAGTATTTAAACCCATAAGTTCGACTTTCAGGCCCAAATGGTTATTAACGTCCGGATTCACTATTTTGGCGCATATATCATCATTTGTATTGGTGAGTCATGCGTTCTTTTGGGGCGATTAATAGTTGGTAAACGACTGCTTGAGTGGGTAAGGGAATCCCGAATGGCGAATAGGCAACAATCTATTGGTGTCCGCCAACCGGTTTTGCTTACTTACTGTCGCGGCCGGTTTGGGAAAAACTTTGACGACAAAAACTTGAATCCCAGCGCGTGAGCCCCATATAGCCCCCACAGTAATTTAAGCGGTGCAGTGTTATTCCTGACATCCGCCCAACCTGCGATGGAGTACCCAAGTGTCAACCCAAGACTATAGCGATATCCAAAACACCGCCGAGCCGCACAATCCAGCTGAAGATACGGCTGAGCAGACGCAATCTGCCAGCGAGCCAAGCCTGGAAACTCTGCAGGCACAGCTGGCAACTTTGGCGACAGCTTATGAATCCGCCAAAGAGCAATCATTGCGTTCACAGGCCGATGCGCAAAACGCCCGCCGCCGCGCGGAGCAAGATATTGAAAAGGCACACAAGTTCGGTCTGGAAAAAATGGTCAACGATTTGTTGCCGGTCGTCGATAACCTGGAGCGTTCGCTCGCCGCTATCGACAATGGCAATGAAGCATTTGCTGCGGTTGTAGAGGGTATTCAGCTCACCCACAAATCCTTTGTCGATGCCCTTGCTCGCCACCAAGTGATTGCGGTCAGCCCTGAAGGTGAGCCGTTTGATCCAAACTTGCATCAAGCGGTTTCTGCAGTGCCCAATCCAGATGTAGAACCCAACACCGTACTTACCTGTTTCCAAAAAGGTTACACCTTGCATGGTCGTCTGGTTCGCCCGGCGATGGTAGTGGTATCCAAAGCGCCCTGATTCTCGTGAGAGACAACAACAGGGCGCGCTGGAAACCACAAAGAATGTAAGGATTTTTTGTGCGTTGGACTTGAATTAATTTCACCTGCGCCAATATAGAAAATAACTGCCGATAGCGGCAAGAAACCAACAATTCAGTGCAAGTTATTCGTGTCATTGCACTTAGCAACACATAGCAATTTTTAGGAGCAACACCATGGGCAAAATTATCGGCATCGACTTGGGTACCACCAACTCTTGCGTATCTGTACTTGAAGGCGGCAAGCCAAAAGTGATCGAAAACGCCGAAGGCGATCGCACTACGCCGTCAATTATTGCATTCACCAACGACGATGAAATTCTGGTAGGTCAATCTGCCAAGCGTCAATCAGTCACTAACCCGCACAATACCTTGTACGCGGTTAAGCGTTTGATTGGCCGTAAATTCAAAGACGATGTTGTGCAAAAAGACATCTCCATGGTGCCTTACAAAATTGTTGCCGCCGACAACGGCGATGCATGGGTAGAAGTGAAAGGCGATAAAAAAGCACCGCCACAAATTTCTGCTGAAGTATTAAAGAAAATGAAAAAAACCGCTGAAGATTATCTCGGCGAAGCCGTAACTGAAGCGGTAATTACCGTTCCGGCTTACTTCAACGATTCACAGCGTCAAGCTACCAAAGATGCCGGCCGTATCGCAGGTCTGGATGTAAAACGTATCATCAACGAACCCACTGCTGCAGCACTCGCATATGGTTTGGATAAAGGCGTAGGCGATCGCACCATCGCGGTATACGACTTGGGTGGTGGTACCTTCGATATTTCGATTATCGAAATTGCCGACGTTGATGGCGAGCATCAATTCGAAGTGCTTTCAACCAACGGCGATACATTCCTTGGTGGTGAAGACTTTGATATGCGCTTGATTGAATTCCTGGCGGAAACTTTCAAGAAAGATACCGGTATCGATTTGCACAACGATCCACTGGCGCTGCAACGTTTAAAAGAAGCAGCAGAAAAAGCCAAAATCGAGTTGTCATCCAGCCAACAAACCGAAGTGAATCTGCCCTACATCACTGCCGATGCATCAGGTCCGAAACACTTGGTGGTAAAACTGACCCGCGCAAAATTAGAGTCACTGGTAGAAGATTTGGTTAATCGCTCCATGGAGCCAGTAAAAACCGCGATCAAAGATTCCGGTAAATCACTGAGTGAAATCGACGACGTGATTTTGGTTGGCGGTCAAACCCGTATGCCAATGGTGCAAAAAGCCGTTGCGGATTTCTTCGGTAAAGAAGCGCGTAAAGATGTAAACCCGGATGAAGCTGTAGCAATCGGTGCTGCAATTCAAGGTTCGGTATTGTCGGGCGATACCACCAACGTATTGTTGCTGGACGTTACTCCGCTGACTCTTGGTATTGAAACCATGGGCGGTGTTGCAACTCCGTTGATCGATAAAAACACCACGATTCCCACCAAGAAATCGCAAATCTTCTCAACGGCGGACGACAACCAAACTGCGGTAACTATTCACGTAGTGCAAGGTGAGCGTAAGCAAGCGTCGCAAAACAAATCACTCGGTCGTTTTGACCTGAGCGACATTCCGCCTGCACAGCGTGGTATGCCACAAATTGAAGTGACTTTTGACATCGATGCCAACGGTATTTTGAACGTAAGTGCGAAAGATAAAGCCACTGGCAAAGAACAATCTATCGTGATCAAAGCCTCTTCCGGTTTGAGCGATGAAGAAATTCAGAAAATGGTAAAAGATGCAGAAGCGAATGCCGATGCTGACCGCAAGTTTGCTGAAGTCGTGGGCGCACGTAACACTCTTGAAGGTTTGATCCACGCAACGGAAAAAACCTTGAAAGAAGCGGGTGATAAAGCGACTGCAGATGAGAAATCAGCAATTGAAGCAGCGTTGACCGAAGGTCGTGATGCAGCCAAATCAGAAGATCTGGCGAAGATCGAAGCGGCAACTACCAAGCTGACCGAAGCTTCAGGTTCACTCGCGCAAAAACTGTACGCTGAGCAACAAGCAGCAGGTGCTAATGCGGGCGCCGGTGCACAACAAGCCGGTGGCAACAGCAAAGCAGCCGATGACGGTGTAGTGGATGCTGAATTCGAAGAAGTGAAAGAAGATAAATAATTTGTAGGATGGGTGGAGCGCAAGCGCTGCCCATCAATGAATTAACGAGGTAAAAAACAAATGCGGGCTTGCCCGCATTTGTCATGTAAGAAGCAAATGAATTATTAACTGAAATGTAAAACACATTTCTACTACCGGTGTAACCATGGCAAAACGCGATTACTACGAAGTGCTCGGCGTCGAAAAAAGTGTAGACGCAGCAGAATTGAAAAAAGCTTACCGCCGTGTGGCGATGAAATTCCATCCAGACAGAAATCCGGATGATCCCTCTGCGGAAGAGAAATTCAAAGAAGCAAACGAAGCCTACGAAGTACTTTCCGATGACAATAAACGCGCGGCCTATGATCGTCACGGTCACGCAGGTGTTGATGGTCAAGCGGGCATGGGCGGTGGTGCTGGCTTTAATAATTTCAGCGATATTTTTGGCGATGTATTCGGCGATATTTTTGGTGGTGCAGGCGGCCGCGGTGGTCGCGGCGGCCCCGCACGCGGTTCCGATTTACGCTACAACCTTGAACTGAGTTTGGAAGAAGCCGTTAAAGGCACCAGCGTACAAATTAAAGTTCCCACACTCGTCAGTTGTAAAGTGTGCGACGGCTCAGGCGCAAAACCCGGTAGCAAACCTGTCACTTGCACCACTTGTGGTGGTCACGGTCAGGTGCGTATGCAGCAGGGCTTTTTCTCTGTGCAACAAACTTGCCCTACCTGTCGTGGACGCGGCACTATTATTTCTGATCCGTGCAAATCGTGCAGTGGCCAAGGCCGCACAGAAGAAACTAAAACTCTTTCCGTTAAAGTGCCGTCAGGTGTAGATACTGGTGATCGCATTCGTTTGTCCGGCGAAGGTGAAGCGGGTGCAGACGGTGGGCCAAGCGGTGATTTGTATGTGCAAGTACATGTGCGCGAACACAATATTTTTAAACGCGACGGCGCTGATCTCTATTGCGAAGTCCCCATCGATTTTGTCGATGCAGCGCTCGGCGGCGAATTGGAAGTGCCAACGCTGGATGGTCGCGTAAAATTAAAAGTCCCGGCAGAAACCCAAACTGGAAAACTCTTCAAGCTGCGCGGCAAAGGTGTAACACCAGTGCGCGGTGGTGGAGTTGGTGATCTGCTCTGCCGTGTTGTAGTTGAAACACCGGTCAATCTCACCGGCAAACAAAAAGACTTGCTTAAGGAATTCCAAACGACAATGAAAGGCGGGAAATACTCGCCCAAACAGTCGAGTTGGTTTGATGGGGTTAAGAAGTTTTTTGGTGAGTGATTGATTTTTTAAATTTTAAAGGCCGATTCGAGAGAGTCGGCTTTTTTGTTGCACAAACTTATATAAATATCACAAGACTGTATCTTCTCAGTTTCAAGTGCGACAATTTTTTAAGGACTAATAAAACACGAGGTATTGGCGATGAAGAGTTGGCTATTTTTGGGTGTGGCAATTTTATCTGAGGTGATTGCAACTTCGGCCTTGAAAGCGAGCGAAGGTTTTTCCAAAACGACACCTTCAATGATAGTGTTGATTGGTTATGGTTTGGCATTTTATTTTTTGTCGCTTACCTTAAAAACTATTCCTGTCGGTGTTGCTTATGCCGTATGGTCGGGAGTCGGGATTATTGGTGTCAGTATTATTGGGTTGCTGGTGTTCAAGCAAAAGCTTGATTTTCCCGCGTTGCTGGGAATCGCTTTTATTTTGATCGGCGTATTAATTATGAATGTGTTTTCCAAGTCGGTTGCGCATTAATTATCATGACCAAAAAACGCAAAGCGTTAAAAATATTCCTCATAATTTTCGTAATCATTCTATTCTTGCCCGAATTCCCCCAAATCCCCGTACAAAATGCCACTGCAAAAGATTGGAATGCAAAGTCCTTTTGGTTTGAGCCTTGGGGAAAATCTGGCGTGCATAAAGGCATAGATATTTTTGGCAAGATGAATACGCCGATTTTATCGACCACTTATGGGCTGGTGATTTTTGCTGGTGAGCTGCCGCGTGGTGGAAAAGTGGTTGCAGTGTTGGGGCCTAAATGGCGAGTGCATTATTACGCACACTTAAATGCTGATTCGGTTTTTATCGGCGAGCCCGTGTGGAGTGGTAAAGTGATTGCGAGTTTGGGCGATACCGGCAATGCCAAAGGCAAGCCTCCGCATTTGCATTATTCTGTTGTGACATTGGTGCCCTACCTCTGGAAAATTGATGGAGCAACGCAGGGGTGGAAGAAGGCGTTTTATCTTGATCCTGTGTCAATACTTTTGCCATAGCATGTTGGGCATCGCTGCGCTCAGCACCAACCTACA
>DQHS01000334.1:5754-25343 GCA_003524365.1 Cellvibrio sp.
TAGGTTTGTTTTTATTGCTGGTGCCTTTGGCATTTTGGGTGGCGAGTTATGAGCCGGAGGGGGTTGCTTATCCGGTATTGTTTAGTTTAGCGGGCGAAGCTGGAGAAGCAGCGCGTTATCAATTATCGGTTGATTTCGCCAAAGGCATTGCCGGTTTTCTGTTGTTATATTTACTGTGGCCAAAACTGCGCGCCGATGAGTTTGTCGCGAGTAGATGGGTTTCTGTTTCACTGCTGTTTCTGGCTCCGCTATTAATAATCAGCGTTGNNCTGGCGCCGCTATTAATCATCGGCGTAGCGATTCTGGCGTTGGGTTTGCAGTGGCAACCTAAACCTATCGAACAAATCCTGCAGTTTGCGGCAGTGAGTTTGTTGATAACCTGCGTGGCTGAAGAGGTGTTTATGCGGTTGTTATTTCAGCAGAACCTGCGCAATGCGGTCGCGTGTTTTACAGCTAATCGCCTCCTGCAAGAAATTATTCCACTCCTGCTGGTGACCTTTGTATTTGTCGCCATTCACGCCGGTATTAGCGGCGCGGCCATTTGGGTGTATGCGCTTGCGGGATTTTTGTATGGGCTGAGCTACACCCTGGGCAAAAACATCCTCTACCCCATTGCGATTCACTTTCTGGTAAACCAAATCCACTTCTCATTTTTGACTTATCCGTTTTAGTCGCTGCGGTCGGAATGGTGATTTATATGCCTTCTCATATTCCCAATTTCTAGCTATAGTTCCCGAGCGTTACAAAAATCATGCAGGTTTATCCCCCCGAATAAAATAGAAGCAGGAGCTTTTTATGAGTGACAATAACGTTTACAGCACCCCGCAATCCCAACTGGTCGATCAGGTTGATGACAGTGAAAAGCCGTTGGCATCGCGCTGGGCACGTCTGGGTGCATCGATTATCGACTCTATTATCATAATGATCATCCTCGTACCGGTAATGTATTTTACGGGTGGCTTTGATGGAATGATGGAGGGGGTGCAGCCAGGTTTTGTTTACATGTTTGGTATAGGGATTTTGAATTTTGTTGTCTTCTTTGTAATTAATTATCGCTTCCTCATTGCTAATGGTCAGACCATTGGCAAAAAAGTATTGGAGATTAAAATTGTTGATCTGAATGGCAATGTTCCAGTGTTTCAACCGCAGCTCCTGATTCGCTATGCAGTCTATGTGTTGCCCGGTCAGATTCCTTTTGTCGGCCAGCTTTTTAGTTTGATCAATGTGTTGTTTATTTTCACAGCAGAAAAGCGTTGTATTCATGATCTTGTAGCAAAGACCAAAGTCGTTAAATGCTAAAAGTAGTTGTTTAGTTTCAACTGCTTCAATAAAAAAAGGCGCAACCTGATAAAGGGTTGCGCCTTTTTTTATTGAATAATTTTAATCTGTACCTAGCGCCGCCTTGATGGCTTGCAGCGGTTTTTCACTGCCGTCAAATTCTGTGATGCGGGTAATTTCTTTGCCATCTTTCAACACAATCACTGTGGGATAACCAGTGGCTTTATAACGACGGAACTGTTCATTGTTATCGTCCATGCTGACCTTGTAGGGCAATGAGAATTTTTTGCTGTAATCGTCCACATCCGTCGGCTCTGTCCATAAATGGGTGACATAAGCAGATAGTTGCAGTTTGGGTGTTGAGCGATAGAGTTTATCAACAGTTTGTAATGCATTGATACAGTTGCTGCTCAGCTCCGGATGTATGTCTTTCATATACCAATCACACCAGGTTGCTGAAAAATAAATTACTACCGTACCTTTGGTTAATGGTGTATTAGTGGTTGTGCTGGTACTTACCGTTGCTTCTGCAACTGTCGTTTTGGTATTGCTTGCGAGCTTGGCCAACTGGTCTGCGAGTCGTTCGTCGTCTTTATAGGTGCTGTATACCACTTCGCCTTGTTTATTGATCAGCACATGAAAGGGCGTGCCTTTAAACTCAAAGTTACCGGCGATGGAGCCATTGTTATCCATCAGGATTGGAATGGTAAGTTTGTTTTTCTGTTGCAGAGAGCGAATCGCCCCATCAGTTTCATTGATATTTAAATTCACCGCAAAGATGGCAATTTTACCGCTGTATTTTTGATAGGTTTGTTCAAGGCTCGGCAATTCCCGGCGGCAGTCCAAACACCAGGTCGCCCAGAATTTCAAGTAGAGCGGTTTTTTACCGACCAATGCTTGCAGTGCAACAGGCTGCTTTTCAAAGGTTTGGTATTCTGCTTCAAATTGCAGTGGCTTGGCGCTAAGCCAGGGTGACAATAACAATAATAAACCGAGTAAAAAATTGCGTGCTTGCATCTTTTTTCTCCTGCTGTTGCATTTCGTGAAATTAAAAATTCGGTGCAAAATTAAAACCAACGGCGATACGGTTCCATGCATTAATAGTGGCTATAGCTGCACTCAAGTTGACGATTTCTCTTTCGCTAAAGTGTGCAGTCACTTCAGTGAAGCAGACATCGCTTACAGGTTGATCGGCAAGGCGAGTTAAGGCTTCTGTCCACGCCAGTGCGGCGCGTTCGCGCGCAGAGAAAATGTTGACTTCACGCCACGCAGGGAGCACATCCAAACGGTGTTGTTGTTCTCCATCTTTGCGCGCTTCGTTGGCGTGCATATGTTGGCAAAAGGCGCAGCCATTAATTTGCGATGCGCGTACTTTCATCAAATGGATTAATGAGTGTTCGAGCTCGCTGGTAGCGGCATCACCTAGACCGATTAGCGATTTGAGCAGCGCAGGTTGGAGTTTATAAACGTCGGGTTGTTTAATGCGTTGTTGCATAAGGCTCTCCAGATGGGGTATTTGAGTCGAGGCCTTATGATGACAACTCAGGGTTTGGTTGAATTGTATGTTTGCGACATCTTGCGTTGGCGGTACTCGCCCGGCGTCTGACCGGTGACCTTGTGGAAGTGGCGGATAAAATGCGCCTGATCGTAAAACCCGGCGTCTTGCCCTATATCGGTCAGCGATTGTTCCGGCCGCTGGCTAATCAATGTGCGTGCAATTTTGACACGATGCAGTTGTTTGAGTTGATTGGGGCTGAAGCCGACTTCCAATTGGAATTTTCGCTCCAGCTGACGGCGACTAATTGGTAAGTGTGCGCTTNNACTGCGCTCAGTTGTTCCAGTGGTTGCGGCGTGAGAATTAATTGTGGCAATAACTGTTGAATGAACCCCGTATCAGCATTATTTTTTTTAGCGCGATCAAGCAGCCACCGGTCGATCAATGTCAGGCGTTGGCTAACCTGAGTGAACTCGGCGAGCTGGTCGCGCAACTCCAGGAGCGAGCGCATGGCCAAGTCGCTGGCGGACAAGGCGCTGCCGATAATATCGGGCATGCCCAAGCCGAGTAATTGGAAGGCACCGCCGGGGTGAAAACGTATGCCCATGCGATTGACCGAGCCATTAAACACCATTTTGCCGACGGTCTGGGTCGCAAAGAAAGTGACGTCGGGCTGATCGTTTGCGAAATTAAAGATCAACGTGGTGCCGCCATCGGGATAAACGGTTTCACTCACGCTGGCTTCCGGAAGGCGGTCTTGTCGAGCAATCCAATAGCATTGCACCCAGGCCCGTAATTGCGCAGGTGGCATAAAGCGCTGAAAGCCCAAATGGCCGAGGCCATTAAAGAGCGCGTCGGCGACTGGGGGTAGCCACTTGGTGGACATAAATTTATCTACACAGTGATGGTGTTCAAAGCATATTACACTGCTACTGGTTTTGTGATCACCGTTCATCGACTATTCATTTTTTGACAGTAGTCTTGCCCGCTCACTGTCACAATACACACCTACTTTTATCACAATACAATATTAATCAAGGAGTTGTTATGTCTCGTCGTGCCCTGCCGCTGCTGGCGCTCTCCGCCATGCTGATAAGCCCCTCGCTCTATGCGGATTACGATCAAGATCACCCGCTGTTTGCTGCCTACCCGGGTGCAGACCTTGACGAGGCAAAAATGTATGACTATGAAAAATATACCTTCCCGGTGTCTATTGCAGATGACAGTAAAGATCCTGCCACCTTTACGCACTTAGCGATGACGGGCGATTTGTATTTGCACAATTATGAAGTTGAAAATGTGTCATCGCTTAAGGTGTATGAAAACTACATTGCCGCCGCTAAACAGTTGAATTTTAAACCGCTGTTTTCCTGTGCGCTTGAAGCTTGTGGCAGTGAAGATCAAGCGGAGGAATTAGGTTCTTCTATCGCAGTCAAGGGCGATGTTTATAATCACTACCGCAATCCCTATTACTGGATTGGTGAAAAAGAATCGCCCAAAGGTAAAATTGTTGTGGCCTGGTTTTTTGGTGCCTACAACGATAGTGTCAGCGTACAACAAGTGATTGTTGAATCGGAGCCGCTTGAAACTGGTTTGATAAAAGTCGATGCCGCCTATGCGGGATCAACTGCGGAGCCAGTAGCGCCACTCTCTGCGGATGATAAGGCCGAAGACAACGCCATGTTGCCGCGCTACCCAGGTGCAAGGATTTACAACCATAAAAAAATCGATACCGAAACAGTGAAAATTCCGTTTGCGATTAATGCCACTGAAAAAACACCGCTGCAATTAACCGGTGATTTAACCAAACACACTTACACTATTGAAAATGTTTCAACCTTAAAAGTGTATGAAAATTACAAAGCGGCATTAACCAATGCGGGTTTTAATTTTATCTCTCAATGTGAGTTGGAACAGTGCGGTACTGAAAAACAATACAATGATGTTGGCGATCAGTTGGCCTTATCGGGTGATGTGTACAACTGGTATCGTAAGCCCTACTATTTATTGGCCAAAAAATCCCTGCCAACGGGCAATGTCTATGTCGCACTATTTATTGGCGGCTATGAATCACAAGTGGGTGTACAACAAGTCATTGTGCAAGAAAAAGCTGTGCAAACAGGTTTGGTGAATGTAAATGCCGATAGCTTGAAACAGCAGATTGATGCGGATGGTAAAGCGCTAATTTACGGTATTTATTTTGATACCGGTAAAGCAGAAGTCAAACCTGAATCAAAACCCACGCTGGATGCAATAGCTGAATTATTAAAACGCAATCCAGATTTGCTGCTCTATGTGGTTGGCCATACTGATGACACTGGCGATGGCGCCGCGAATGTGAGTTTATCCAAACAGCGCGCTGATTCGGTGGTTGCTGCGCGAGTAAAAGATTATCAGGTTGCTTCCAATCGTTTGCAGGCGCAGGGTGTTGGTCCCTATGCACCAGCGGGTAATAACACTAGCGACGCAGGCAAACAAAAGAACCGCCGTGTTGAATTGGTAAAACGTCTGCGTTAAGGATTTATCGGGCATTTTCTAAATTAATCCCCGCTCCGGTGGGGATTTTTGTTTGTGCCCTGTTTTATCTGTGCTCTACGTAGTTCCTTGCCATGTTGGACGATTTCTGTTCTGATAATCACGCCAATAAGCTAAGTCATATCAAACTATAAACCTGGCAACTCTAGCGAAACTCAGATTGGTCCATTCAATAATCCGCACGCAGGCCGCGTAGGATTGTTGCTGTCTGAAATTTTGTGGAGCCAGCCATGAAGCCCATGTACGAAAAAGTGTTGCCGACCGAAAACTCCTCCTGGCGCTATTGGCTTTATGCGCTCGACGAAATTCCCTTCAACTGGCACTACCATCCCGAATATGAAATTTGCCTGACGCTCAATAGCTGTGGGCAGCGCTATATTGGCGATAACATTGCGAATTACAACGATCTGGATCTGGTCTTGCTCGGCCCCAAACTGCCGCACACCTGGCACTCCAAAGAATTAATAGTACCTGGGCAGCATTTAACTTATGTGGCCCAGCTGCCCACCAGTTGGATTGATGCGGTGGTGCAAATGCCGGAATTAAAACCCCTTGGTGAGTTGCTGACAAAAAGCAAACGCGGCGTGGAATTTAGTGTGGCCACAGCGCAGCAATGCCGTGCCCGTTTTGAAGCTATGGCCGATGCTACACCGATGCAGCGATTGTTATGGTTGCTGGAAATCTTGCAGTTGATGTTGGGTGATTCAGGTGCGCGATTGATCTCCAGTGATGGTTATGCGCCGGTGAGTTTTGTCGATTCGGCGACGGAAAAAATTGATCGTGTTATTGCTTACATCCACCAACATTACACCAGCGATTTGTGTGCAGAGCAGATGGCCGCCTTGGCGCATATGAGTACCAATCATTTTCACCGGTTTTTTAAACAGCGTACCGAGCAAACGTTTACGGAATTCGTCAATCAATTGCGCGTGGGCAAAGCCTGCTCATTATTGTTGACGACGGATTTTCCAGTATCGGCAATTAGTTATCGCTGCGGCTTTAATAATATCTCCAATTTCAATCGCCGGTTTTTGCAACTCAAACATTGCACACCGCGCGAGTTTAAGCGTAGCTATCAACATAATTAAAATGGATTGATTTTATGGATACCTACGTTCGCAGGTGTGACGACAGTGTTATTTTTTAAATCCCTCCCAACCTCCCTTTGCAAAGGGAGGAACTTGATTCCTCCTCTTTGGCAAAGAGGGATTGGGGGGAAATTAATCGTGTGATTGGACTTAAAACTTCTTCGATTTAGCGATTAGTTGCACACCTGGAATTCCACAATACCTGAGCCTGAACCAAAACGCTGCATGGTGTATTTCTCCAAATCAATCAGGTAGCCATCACCCGCGAGGTTAGCCGTGCAGCAACCGTTACAATCAGAGTCAGAGCAACCATCATAAACTTTTGCGGTGATGCGCTTATTGCCTTGACGCAGGTTGATTGTTTTAAGTCCGAGCCAGCTCCAATCTTTCAAATGCACAGCGGCAATATTATTGGCCATTACCCATGACTCAGGTTGTTTGCCGGATATGCCATAAAAATAACCGCTCCACATACAGCCGTTATAAATTACGCACTCGTCGCTGCCAGGTGCTGGATAGGATTCGTAATTGGTTAAATTGGCGCGATACCAAGCGCTGCCACAATCATTACCCGCAACTGATGAGCTGGCTTTGCTCGATGGGACTGAAGATTTGCTGCTGGATTTGCTTGAAGCAACGGAAGATTTGCTCGAACTTTTTGATGAGGCAGGTTTGGATGAGGTAGTAGTGCCATCGCAACTGCCCAGTAATTTCCACTCCTGCCACTGGCCGGAATAATTTGCCGGACTATGACCTTGCGACCACCACTCTGCTCGATAAGCCTTATTGTTTTGTTTGACTTGTGCACCGCCATTGTAAACGCTACCGCTATTCCATTCTGCTATGCCGCTACAATTAACGGCTTGTACATTCAAACAAAAAAAACTGCTGCAGAGCGTGATAGAAAAAACGGCAAGCCGCTTAAACGCACTCCTTAGGGTATTGCTGACAGCATGGTTCATATTGACCTCGATATTATTGTTGGGCGTGGGATGTTCACGTTGACAGTTATCCTTGTTGATTGGTTGAATCCGTCATCCTGTTGGGATTCTGCCAAGGTTAGTTGAGGGAAAAATGTATTTTTGAATGCAAAAATGACACTTTTCTATCAGCTTGTTAATTTTGCGGCGTAAAAAGTTAGTTATACTCGCGTCTCGCCAAGGCATGTCTCTGGCGGACACGTTTAACCCATGCAACCTTAAGGAAGAGTCGTAATAACAATGGCCACATCAATGCACACTCCGCTTGCCCTGCTGCAACAACAATTCAAACTTGCTTCGTTTCGCCCCGGTCAAGAGCCGGTGATCGCTGCGCTCCTGCAAGGGCATTCGGCACTTGCCGTTTTCCCCACCGGCGGCGGCAAGAGTCTCTGTTATCAATTGCCCGCGTTGATGCTTGACGGTTTGACGTTGGTGGTGTCGCCGCTGATTGCCTTGATGAAAGATCAAGTCGATGCATTGCAAGCGCTGGGCATTAAGGCCGCGCGTCTGGATTCATCGTTGGGCAAAGACGAAACCCAAGCGATTTATGCTGCGCTGCAAGATGGCAGTTTAAAATTACTCTACGTCTCCCCCGAGCGATTGAAGAACGAACGCTTTGTACAGCGCCTCAGCCATTTAAATATCAGTTTGTTGGCGATAGATGAAGCGCATTGCATTTCCGAATGGGGCCACAATTTTCGTCCGGATTATTTATTACTCGCTGATCTTGCCAAGAAATTGCGCGTAGCGCGCGTACTTGCATTGACCGCGACTGCAACACCCAGTGTTGCCGCTGATATTTGCAAACAATTTTCGATTAAACCGGAACACCATATCCAGACCAGCTTTGCACGCCCCAATTTGCAATTGCGCGTAACGCCTTGCTCGGCAAAGACTCGCATCGAATTATTATTGGCGCGTCTGCACAAACATCCGCGCGATGCGGCCACCATCGTTTACGTCACCCTGCAAAAAACGGCAGAAGAAGTTGCGGCGGCGATTAACGCGGCGGGTTTGAATGCTGCGCATTATCACGCTGGTTTAAAAGATGACGAGCGTGAGCAAGTGCAAAACCAATTTATGAGTGGTGAAGTGCCGATTGTGGTGGCGACTATCGCATTTGGCATGGGGATCGATAAAAGCAATATTCGCGCGGTCTACCATTTCAATTTGCCTAAATCGATTGAAAACTATGTGCAGGAAATTGGCCGCGCTGGCCGTGATGGAAACCCATCCTTATGCGAAATGTTAGCGGTAGGTGATGATATCCGCGTGCTGGAAAATTTCACTTATGGCGATACCCCGACCGCTGAAAGCTTGCGCGCGCTGGCGGAGCATTTACTTGCCTTTGATGATGTGTTTGATATTTCTACTTACGAATTATCTAATCAATTTGACTTGCGTCCGCTGGTATTAAATACCGCGCTCACCTATCTTGAATTGCAAAATATCATCAGCGCCCAGAGTCCGTTTTATACCGAATACAAAATTAATTTTATTCAGAATAAGCAATTTGTTCTTGCGCAGTTTGATGCGGATCGCGCTGCATTTTTGCAGCGATTATTTGCCGCTGGGCGGATGGGGAGAAAATGGCTGTCGCTCGATATGCTCACCATTCCCTTGCAATTAAATGAAGCCAAAGAACGCATCACCAAAGCGCTGGATTACATTACCGAAAAAGGTTGGATCGAATTAAGCGTCGCCAATTTGCGCCATGGCTACAAAAATAATCAGGCAATCAATTCACCGGAAAAACTTAATGCGCTGTGTGAACATCTGAATAGGTTATTTGCGGAACGCGAAGCGCGTGATATCAAACGCATTCACAGTGTGCTTGGCTTTGCCAATAATCCAGCCTGCTTGAGCCAGCAGTTAATGCAGTATTTTGGCGAGGAAGGCGCGCAGCCTTGCGGCATTTGCAATCACTGCCGCAGCGACCAACCGGCAAAAGTTAACTTGCCAACCGCTGCGCCGCTCACATCTGCACAGCAAACCTTGATTACTAATTTAAAAAATGAAGGCCATGCAGTGTTGCGACAGCCAAGGCAAATGGCGCGGTTTTTATGCGGATTGCCCAGCCCGGCGACCAGCCGTTCGACGTTGAAATCCCATACTGCGTTTGGCGCGCTGGCAGAGGTGTCGTTTCCTGTGGTGTTGGCTGGGCTCTAGCCAAGATCTTGCTGACGATAAAAAGTTGGCGCAAATAAAAAAGGCTTTGCAGTTGCCTGCAAAGCCTTTATTGGACAGGTACTACTAAGCGTTAAGGCGAATCAAGCGTTTTTGCGGCGCGCTGCTATCAGACCAGCCAAGCCCAATAACATCAACAGCAAGCTTGAGCTTTCTGGTACTGGAGAGGTTTGGGTGTTGGTGAAAGAAAAGCTAAGGTCGTTGAAACCATATTCACCTTCTGGAGCACCCCACAGATCTTCAAAGCTCACCAGAGTAACGCCCGGCAGCCAGTTCTCTTGCACGCGTGCGTGGATCAAACCATCTGCGTTGCGAGTAGCAGGGCCTGTGTACCAGCTGTCGCCGGTGTTGTGTACGAACAATTGGAATACCAACTCAGTACCCGCAGCAAAGCTGCCCAGATCCATGGTCTCACCCACAGCAGTGGCGTGATTGTTGAAGATGAACGTAAGGTTTAACAGCAGATCATTACTGTATCCAGCTGAGTTGCCTTCGTATTTGGCAACCACGTTACCGCCAGAAGCGATAACAGATAAGCCTTCAGTGCCAGAGATGGCAATTGGGTGAGCAAAAACGCTAGCGCTTAAAATAGACGCTGCAACAAAAGAGGCAATTTTGGCCAGTAAGTTCATATATTTATTCCGAATGTTGTGCCGTGGAGTGAAGTGTAGAAATTNNGTTTTTGTAAAAATTTTCGACGATTTGTGCGTCCTTAAAATGGAGTTTGCCAGCAGGTGAGGCTTGGGCATAAAGTGTAAATAACTGTTTGGTGTATCGCGCCCTTGGGCGACTTGGAATAAAGTCTTGCCCCTGAAATAATAAATCTTATATTTACCGCGTTGCGCTCTGTTTGCAGGCCGCAAAGCTAATAATTAAAAATCCTACGGACGCCTGTCGTCCTGCCACTGCATGGAGAACTACGATGAAAACCCTTAAAGGCCCCGCCATCTTTTTGGCTCAATTTTTAGGTGATACCGCGCCCTTTAACAGCCTTGATGCCATTGCTGGCTGGGTGGCGAGTTTGGGTTTCAAAGGTGTGCAAATTCCCACTTGGGACGCGCGCGTATTTGATCTGGAGCAGGCGGCGAAAAGCCCTGAATACTGTGCTCAATTCCAGGCGACCCTGGCAAAACACGGTTTGGTGGCGACGGAGTTATCGACCCATCTGCAAGGCCAGCTTGTCGCTGTGCATCCCGCTTACGATGATATGTTTGACGGTTTTGCCCCTGAATCTGTGCGTGGCAATCCCAAAGCGCGTCAGGCCTGGGCAGTTGAACAGCTGATGTTCGCAGCTCAGGCGAGTAAGAACCTCGGCTTGACTGCTCACGCGACTTTCTCTGGTGCCTTGCTCTGGCCCTATTTGTATCCCTGGCCACAGCGTCCAGCCGGTTTGGTGGAAAAAGGTTTTGAAGAGTTGGCGAATCGCTGGCTGCCAATTCTGGATGCGTTTGATAAAGCGGGCGTTGATGTCTGCTACGAAATCCATCCGGGTGAAGACCTGCATGATGGCGCGACCTTTGAGCGCTTCCTCGCGGCGGTAAATAATCATCCGCGCGCAAATATTTTGTTTGACCCTTCGCACTTTGTTTTACAGCAGCTCGATTATTTGGCGTTTATCGACCGCTATCACGCGCGCATTAAAATGTTCCATGTGAAAGATGCGGAATTTAATCCAACTGCACAGCAAGGCGTTTACGGCGGTTATGAAAGCTGGGTAGATCGCGCTGGTCGCTTTCGTTCACTCGGCGACGGCCAGGTGGACTTCAAACAAATTTTTTCCAAATTTGCTGCTTACAATTATGAAGGCTGGGCGGTGTTGGAATGGGAATGCTGCTTGAAGCATCCGGAAGTGGGTGCAGCAGAAGGGGCACCGTTTATTCAGCAACATATTATTAAAGTGACTGAACGCGCGTTTGATGATTTTGCGAAAAGCGGAATTGATGAAGCGAAGAATCGTAGGATTCTCGGTCTGTAATATAAAAGCGAAACCCCTNNCCCAGCCCTCCCCTTGAAAAGGGGGAGGGAGCGAATCGCACTCTGTTACTAAGCGAGGAGTAAAGCCCATTCCCCTTATTAAGGGGGAGGCTGGGAGGGGGTGTAATTATTTAGCAAATAAAAAATTCAGGATTACAACAATGACAACTCCAAGAATTCGTTATGCCATGGTCGGTGGTGGTCGCGGTGCGTTTATCGGTGCAGTGCATCGTATCGCTGCGCGTATGGATGACCGTTTTGAATTGGTTGCCGGTGCGCTCTCGGCCAATCCGGAAAATGCCAAAGCCTCTGCCGCGGATTTACATATCGCTGCTGATCGCGCTTACACATCGTATGAAGAAATGTTGCGCGTAGAAAAAACGCGTGCCGATGGTATTCAAGCCGTCGTGATTGTTACGCCCAATCATATGCATTTCCCCGTCGCCAAAGCCTGTTTAGAGGCCGGTATTGATGTGATTTGTGATAAGCCGGTGACACGCACTTTGGAAGAAGCGCTGGAGCTTGAGCAGATCGTCAAAAAAAGCGGTTGTTTTTTTGCGCTCACGCACAACTACAGCGCTTATCCATTAGTGCGTTATGCACGCGAATTAGTGGAGCAAGGCAAGCTTGGAAAAGTGCGCGTGGTGCAGGTGGAATATCCACAAGAGTGGNNGGCACTCACGCCTTTCAGCTCGCACGTTTTATTACGCAGCAAAAACTCAGTGCGGTTAGCGCGGATCTCACCAGTTTTGTTGATGGTCGCCCGGTGGATGACAACGTACATGCATTGCTGCGTTTTGATGGCGGTGCCAAAGGTATGTTGTGGAGCAGCCAGGTTGCACCGGGTTGCGAAAATGGTTTGCGCATTCGTATTTATGGCGAGAAAGCCGGGATCGAATGGGCGCAGGAAAATCCTAACGAGTTGTGGTTTGGCGAATTAAATAAACCGCGTCAACGCATCACTCGTCGTGGCGATATCGGCAGCGACATTGCGGCGCGCGGTATGCGTACACCGGGTGGTCATCCTGAGGGTTATCTCGAAGGTTTCGCTAATTTGTATAAAGACATCGCCGACATTCTTATCGCGCG
Source organism: Cellvibrio sp. (assembly GCA_003524365.1). Taxonomy (GTDB): domain Bacteria; phylum Pseudomonadota; class Gammaproteobacteria; order Pseudomonadales; family Cellvibrionaceae; genus Cellvibrio. The sequence continues at coordinate 18,381 of DQHS01000334.1, forward strand.
TCAGCAAGGCGAAACACACTTTTTACAAAATTGGGTACCGGATATTGAAACCGGTGTGGAAGGTATGCGCTTTATTCAGGCCGTGCTAACCTCATCCCAGCGCGATGGTGTTTGGACCCCGCTGGTGTAATGTTTTACTCGAACGCCTTTACCAAAAGAAAAACCTAAATAACAAAAGACCCCAATAACAAAAGGTATAACCATTATGACCACTACTTCTGCAACGATTAATCCACAACGGCTGTTTGCGGCTTGTTGTGTTGCGCTGATTGTGACGGCAATGACCTTCGCGATTCGCGCTGGTATCCTCACCCAACTCAGCGCTGATTTTGATTTCACTAACGCCCAATTGGGTTGGATTAACGGCATGGCGTTTCTCGGGTTTCCGGTCGCTATGATGTTTGGCGGTTTGATTTACAACCATGTCGGCGCGCGCACACTGATGTATCTGGCATTTGCCTGCCATCTGATTGGTTTGGTTTTGACTATCACCGCCAATGGCTTCGTTACCTTGTTGTTATCAAGCTTCTTTATCGGCTTCGCTAACGGTTCGGTGGAAGCGGCCTGTAATCCCTTGATCACCGATATTTATCACACCCGCAAAACAGCGATGCTGAACAAATTCCACGTCTGGTTTCCCGGTGGCATTGTGATTGGCGCGTTAGTATCTAGCTTGATGACCAAGTTGGGTCTGGATTGGCAGTGGCAAATTGCGATTATGATCATCCCGACAATTATTTATGGTGTGATGATTTTTGGTCAGCCCTTTCCGACTATGGCGAACTCCGAGACATCCACCAAAACCAATATCAAGGCACTGTTTACGCCGTTGTTTATTTTTATGTTCTTCTGCATGACCGTTACTGCCGCTTCCGAGTTTGGCACCCAGCAGTGGGTTGACCGCATTTTCGGGGCATCGGGTGCGCACCCGATGTTAGTTCTGGCGCTGGTAACTGGCTTGATGGCGCTGGGTCGCTTTTTTGCCGGGCCAATTGTTGAGGCGCTCAATCCGGTCGGTGTATTACTGATGTCGGCGGTGGTGACAACTATCGGTATTCTCCTGCTTAGCATCGCCTCTGGCGGATTGATCTATATCGCCGCTATGGTATTTGCGATAGGCGTGACCTATTTCTGGCCAACCATGATTGGGTTTATCAGTGAATACCAACCCAAAACCGGTGCATTAGGTATGTCGCTCTTGGGTGGTGCGGGTATGTTCTCGATGAGTATGTGGAACCCGGTAATCGGCGGTTGGTTGGATGATGCTAAAGCCGAAGCTATCGCGAGTGGCGTTCCAGCGGAAGCGGTAGAGCTGACTGCGGGTCAGGCGACCTTGCAAAATCTGGCGCTTTTCCCTGCCTTCCTGATTATTGCGTTCACCGTCCTGTTTGTTCTGCGCAAACGTTTTGCCCACAACAAATAAGCCAGAAAATAACGAACCAGTCTTATTCCAAAAAAAGCACCTAAGGGTGCTTTTTTTGTAGGTGTCATTTGATGCCAATCACAAAAATGCTGTAATGCTTTGTAATATCATGATGCATTCGGTGACAAATACAGGACATGCGTCACATTTATGCTTGGGTGCATTGGGTTTTGTAAAAACCAAGTGTATAAAGACTGGGCATGACCATGATATGAGTGAGTGGTTTAGTGAGCTCAAAAGGATTTGAGTTTCCACCTTTCAATTGCCTCCCAAGCAATGCCTTCCCCCCCTCCAGATTTTTGTTTTTCCCTTCCGTGTAAGTTTTCTGGCATCACCAATAACCCCATTGTTTTATTGCTCTCTGTTCGCGTATCTGCTTATAAAAAAGGCGATGTACTTTCGCACATCGCCCAAGAGGGGAGAACAACTCTTGAAACCTTGCAAAATTACTGTGAGTTACAGGTGCTCCGGGCTATGCAGCTTTTGTTGTTTTCCCAGCCCCAGCCAGAACTGGTATTGAGGCAAATCGGGTAGCTGGTGCCGTACCAGTTGCAGGTGCCGCCTGAAGCTGTAGACGAACTGCTCGTTGCGCTATTTAAGCTGATAGTGAATTGACGGCTACTCTTGGTGCCGCAACTGTTGGTGTAGGTGGCGGTTGCACTGCAAGAGCTGCTGATAGTGACGTTTTGCGCGCGGTTAGTGCCAGATGTGCCGCAGCCCGACCAGCTCCAGGAGCCGCCATTGGTAGGATGCGGGCCAAACTCCACTCGGGCGCCAGAGTTTACGGTTGCAGAGGCTGTTTGTTGCCAGCTCCCGTTATTAACGCGCAAGTATGGGGTGACGGTGGTGGCACTGCAGCTACTGCCGCCGCCAAAGATGGTGGCCACCTTGGATGTGGCTTTAATCCCATTTGAACCGTTAATCAGGGTATTGCCCCAACTGCTCAGTGTACTGGCGTTAAAGTTTTGGGCGATATCGAGTGAGGTCAAGCCCGAACCGTTGCCCGCCCAAGACCAGCCTAGATAGCCGTAATTGTGCTGCTTGGCATAACTCATTATCGAGCTTTCATCGACATTCTCACCAAAGTGATCTGCCGCAAACTCACCCACTACCAATGCCAATCCATTATTTTTGAACGATGACATATAGCTATTGATGATGCTGGCGCTGTTGTACACCTGATACATATGCACACTGAACATCACGTTCTTTTGCGGGTCGCTGGCCAACACACTGGCGGCGTTATCGCGCATGATGTTTTGCCAATCCTGCCCCCAGTTGGCGGCATCCACCATCAACATGTGCGTTAAACCACCGTTGCGCAGTGCGCGTACCGCCGTGATATGGTCGGCGGTATAGGTTGCCGCAGAAGTGCTATTGCCAAAGGGTTCATTGGCGATATTCACGATCACATAATCTTCCTGGCCAGTGATGGCCGCTTTGATATCCGCACTCAACCAATACTCAGTCGCGCGGCTGATATGGGTGGCAGCTGCGCTTTCGCCATAACCGGTGGAGTCGTGCACTTCCAGCACACACACCAGCTTATTGGCCTTACATTGGTTGATCACATTGGTCACATCAGCGCCGCTATTGCGCGTCCACTGGGTGCCGTTGCTCAGCACCACGCGCACTGAGTTAGCGCCGGTCGCGGCTATATCTTTTAGCGATTGGTTGAGGCGATCCGAAAACCAGGTGTGTGCGTGGTTAACACCGCGAAAGACAAACTTATTGCCATTAGGGTCAAGCACTTGCGTGCCGTTGACCGTCCATCCGGCAAACGCAGGAGCAATAAGTGCCGAGGCCACTAACGCGAGGGCAGTTTTTTTCAGTAGATGTTTTTTGAGTGTCGTCAGGTTTCTCATAGTGGTTTCCTTTGTGCAGCACAGACGCATCGGGTGCGGGCGAATGACTGCAATCGAACGTTATTGTTATCAAATCGCATCGGATGCAAATGCGATTCGGGTGCAGGAAAAATATCCATATCAATTCGCCAATGCGGAAATAGCACTGGAAAAGTCCGGCTAGCGTTTTTCTCGCTGCCCTGATACCGCTGGGAAGTAACTACTGTTGTTGGAATTTATTGTTGAATTTATAGAGCTGCGTGCTGCTGCGTTTTCTTGCATTGAACTGCTACAAACTATTTGCTGCCCCTATATTGATTCTCTGGAGAGGAAGGATCTGATGTTATTGTTAGGGCGCTAAAGCACAATGCTTGTAATCGGTTACATGGTAATCCCATTTAACTGCAAATGACAAGAACCAAGGAAGGAGTAATCGGGTATTGGTGCACAAAAGCAGGAAGTTTAGGCAAGGGAAAACCCTATGAAGTAGGGGGGCAACGCATATTTGAGAATGATTTGATGTATTTGTTGTTCACTAGCGGGTTGGCATAGAATCCACTGGCGCCTCAATAATGGGGAGTAAAAATAATAGGAAACCAATGTGGACACAAAAGATAAAAAGCAGAGATTGGTAGGAAGTGTTGGTGCAACCGCTCAAGAAAAATCGTTGCTATTTGACCCCAATACTGCTTTTTTCGGTCTTTCCATAGTGTGGAGGTTTACGTGGTCCATTGTCGGTATCTCCATAATGTTGGCTGTCTACATCGCTTTATCTAGTAGCCTTGAATGGAGCCTTGGTTTTGAGGGAATTAATAAAGCAATTGATATATTCAAGGTTCCTTTGGCGATGCTTGCATTGTTAATTCCATGCGTCGCTGTATTGGCGACCAATCACCGATCCGAACAAAATAAGGCTGCGATGGCGTTGGCGAAGGAGCAAAATGAATTTGCGAATCACTATAAACATATAGAGGAGTTTGAGAAGCATTGCAAAAGTGTTGCCGAATATTTTGACAATGAAAAATATTTCATAAATGGCCGATCTTTATATCACCATGTTTTTGAGTTGACGCCTAACAAAGTTGGGCGGCTAAAAAAAGATATTGTTGATCGAGCGCATAACTTCAGCACTTTATTTATAGATGCAATGGAAACTTTTAAAAATCGTGATTTGGCTACAAGTGAGGTACAAAGCGTCATAGGTAAGGTAGCTATTGCGCACAAAGAATTTTTGTCGCAGTTTGGCAATCAAATTGGTGTTAGAAGTAAGTTTTTGGGTAACATGAATGATGGCTATAGTTTAATGATAGAGTCGAAAAAAATTTGGTTTCCCGACGGTGAAACAGAGAACCTTTTTGAGCGGTATCTAGTGACATTGAAAATTTTGAATCTCGCTTTGGAATTTGATTTTGAGTATTTTAGCTCGATGCATGGGAAGATAAATGAAATTGACCGTGCATCAAGCTTGGTTTCGTCAATAGTTGGTGGCAGAGTTAAGGATAATTTAATGGTTCAACAACCATTCATACATTCTTAAAGTTACATGAGTTGAATTTAATTCACGTCGAATGCTATCGATTTGTTTTTTATCGTTAAATATAAAACAACAAAGTAATCGCACTGTAGCAGTGCCCTTTTTTTTATGAGAAATATTGTCGATAGTGAGGTGAGCACTTGATTGGCTTTGCCAATCAAGTGAAACAGAAAAAACTATTAGCGGTAAGGCGCCCTATGCGTGGGTCAGCGCTAAGCCCCGCTTGTGCGCTTATATCGCCTGAATGCAGTTGGTTGCTGCGGTACACAATAGCGCGGTTGAAAATGACCGGGACTTGGTAGATGCGTTCAAACAGGTTGGTATCACCGTTGATGTAATTGAATTGCTGTTGCTGTTCATCCATCACTTCTTGTTTGAGGATTTTAAAATAATCCGTCAGCCGCTCCTGGGTAATAGTTTCGTGGCCAGTGCTGCGGTGGCGATAAAACGAGGTGCCGCCAAAAGACTCGGTGCAGAGGTAATGCACCAGCGCAAACTGCGATGGGTCGTGGGTGTCGATATGCGGCACTGATTGGATGGGGCGCAATTTTTCCGGCGGTGTCGTGGTGAGTGAAAAGGCACAGAGGCTCAGCTGTGCCTCGCGTTCGATGGCGACAGAAAAAACGTCACGCACTAATGGGATTAGGGTATGTAAGCTCTGCGTCGGATAATCGCCAATAACCTGTTTGCGTAAACCGGGATAAAAATCACTCGCTTGTGCAACAAATCCAGGCTCGCTGCAGGCTTGTTTCACTAGGTGTTCAGGCGCTGCAAAAAAATTATCGATAATTAGCAGCGGGTTTTGCTCCCGCCCGATACGTTCTACGTGAATCTGTTGCTGTCTGGCGAAATCATGCATCACTCAAACGCTCATTCTTTTTTTGGATTAATGCATAGATCTGGCCTAGCGATGCGATCATTGTGTAGATGGGTTGTAAATAATCCTGCTGTTGCAAAGTGATAAGTTGGTTTGCATCCAACTGCGCCAAGCGCTCTTCGTTAATCGTATACAAACCCTGCACACGCTGCTGCTGCGCGTTGGCAAAACTGATATCCAATGCCATGGGCATAATTAAATTCAGTGCGAGCAAGGTTTTAATAAATTCCTGTGTCTGGGTTTCACCCTCAAGTAATTCGGCAAGGCGCGCTTTTATTTTTTGTAGGTAGTCAGTCTCTTTTCCAGCTGAGTCAAAAATCGCTTCGCCATGGCCGGTAGTTAATGTGCTGCTATCAGTGTCAATGCAAATTAACGTTTGGCTATTTTCCTGCCCGATAAAAAATGGCTGGCGCATAATATTGAGCGGTGTGTAAATGCTTTGCCATTGATTGTTATCCCAGAATAAATTTTCACCGGTTTCAAATCCAAGCAATGCAACACATAAAAAATTGCCAGTTTCACCACTTTTGGTAAACACAATCGGATAGTGCACCACCAACCGCAAAAATTCGCTGATCACTACCGGCACCATATTGTTGGTGGCGCCGAGTGATTCGATCAATTGGGTATCGATACGCAGGTGTTGATGATGTTGATTGTGGAGGGCAACAAAATTGGTCATAAGATCTCTCGTGTGCTCGGCGTAGTGTATTCAAGTTGTTGACTGATTATTATGGATACCCGCGTTCGCGGGTATGACGGACAATATACGGGTATGACGAAAATGCATTTTTCCTGCTGCTTTAAATGGTTTGCAAACCATGCAAATGGATTTTGGTTAGCAGTTCGCGGTTGCTGGGTAAAGTGCGCATCACTTGTTCAATATTTTTCTGGTTTTTAGTAAATTGTTCCTGCGCTACTGCCACATCCTGAAGTAAATGCTGGCTATAGCGATAGTCAGTTTCAAACCCCATACCATAGAGGACATATTGATAACTGGCCGCCGGAAAAACTTCATTGTTGCTGGTGAAGTCATGATCACCGGGCGGATGATAGCGCCAGAGTTGCATCAGTTCTTGCAGGCTGTGCGGAATAGTTGCCGGGTCGCGGTTATCGTTCCAGAAACTATTGTCGTTACGTTTGCTTAAAATGTAATGCAGTTTCAGGAAGTCGATAATCCGCTCCCAACGGTAGCGAAAGGTAGCATTAAATCGCTTGGCGACAATATCCATCACTTCCCTGCATGCCGGCAATTGTTCGGCAATCATGCTTGCTGACAACTCAA
>DQHS01000268.1 GCA_003524365.1 Cellvibrio sp.
TCGCGGTGCGTCAGCTTGAACCACGCCTTCGCGAACGCCTCGGCCAACTCGTCCGGGTGCTCGTAAAAGCGCCGCGAGATCGGCTCGTAGATCGGGTCCATCCGCAGCGCGAGGTCCGTCGTCAGCATCACCGGGGCGTGCCGCTTCGATGGATCGTGGGCATCGGGCACGGCGGTCGCCGCGGCCGGGTCCGTCGGAACCCACTGCCACGCACCGGCAGGGCTCTTGGTCAGATCCCACTCGTAGCGGAACAGCGTCTCGAAGTAGCGGTTGTCCCAGGTCACCGGAGTGGGTGTCCAGGCGCCCTCCAGCCCGCTGGTGATCGTATCGTCGCCTTTGCCGCTGCCAAAGCTGTTCTTCCAGCCGAGACCCTGCTCCTCGATGCCGGCAGCCTCGGGTTCAGGGCCGACCTGCGCCGCATCGCCGGCACCGTGACATTTGCCGAAGGTATGCCCCCCGGCGACCAGCGCCACGGTTTCCTCATCGTTCATCGCCATACGCGCAAAAGTAATGCGAATATCATTGGCAGTTTTTTGTGGATCGGGGTTGCCATCCACACCTTCGGGATTCACATAAATCAATCCCATCATCACTGCAGCAAGTGGGTTTTCCAGATCGCGTTCACAGCCCTGAGCTGATGAAGAGTAGCGGCTACCTTCTCCACCACTTTTGGCCAACCATTCTTTCTCGGCGCCCCAGTAAATATCTTTTTCAGGATGCCAAATATCTTCTCGACCACCGGCAAAACCAAAGGTTTTCAAACCCATTGATTCATAGGCCATATTGCCTGCAAGAATCATCAAATCTGCCCATGAAAGTTTGTTGCCGTATTTCTTTTTGATCGGCCACAAAATTCGGCGCGCTTTATCCAGATTGCCGTTATCCGGCCAGCTGTTCAGTGGCGCAAAACGTTGGTTACCAGTACCTGCGCCGCCACGGCCATCGGCAATTCGATAGCTACCGGCGGAATGCCAAGCCAAGCGAATCATCAAACCGCCATAGTGACCCCAATCCGCTGGCCACCAATCCTGGCTGTCGGTCATCAGGGCTTTAAGGTCATTTTTGACGGCTTGCAAATCGAGTTTTTTGAATTCTTCGGCGTAGTTGAAATCCTCGCCAAGCGGATTGGTCTTGCGGTCGTGCTGATGCAGGATGTCCAGATTCAAGGCATTCGGCCACCAGCTCATTACTGACTTACTGGTAGAGGTATTGCCACCGTGCATCACGGGGCACTTACCTGCAGATTGGTTGTTATCCATAGTTCTCTCCTGTTTTTACTTGGGTTTGGTGCGATTTTCGATCGGTTGTGGAGCCAGAGCCACGGGCGGCAGCGGCTTCGTTTATCGCGTGAACAATGCAACCTTAGTCCAAAACAGGATGATTAGTTAAATTTATATTGAATAATGCTTCGATAGTAAATTTCTATACAAATTAATGGGCATTGATTAACCGGGATATAGACGGCGATTTAGAGATGGGACTTGCTAGAGAAGAGTTTTAATTTTGAAAAATCAAAGGAAAAAGCCTGAGCTGAACATCTTCAGGCTTCTCAAAAAAGCTTCACGCTTAAAGGCCGGGATTACAGCACCGACACTATCGCCCGAGCCACATAGTCCATTTTTTCTTTGCTCAGCCCCGCCACACTGATGCGACTGGTATCGGTCATATAGATGCTGTATTCGCTTTTGAGTTTATGTACTTGCTCCACACTCAAACCCAGAAACGAAAACATGCCACGCTCTTGGGCGATAAAACTGAAATCGCGCCCTTGTTGCAAACCATTTAACGATTGCACCAACTGCACGCGCAAACCCGCGATGCGCTCGCGCATTAGCGTCAACTCATCGCTCCACACTTTCGTCAGTTCATCGCTGTGCAAAATAATATCGATCAGCGCGGCGCCGTGTGCAGGCGGCATGGAATACAAAGCGCGCGTTACGCTCAGCAATTGGCTATTGCCCGCGTTCGCTTGTTGTTCATCCGCAAATACCAAACTCAAACTACCGGCGCGCTCGCGATACAAACCAAAGTTCTTCGAGAAAGATGTTGCTATCACCACTTCCGGCAACCGCGCAGCCATCAACCGCAAACCGTAAGTATCCTGTTCAAGGCCTTCACCAAAACCCTGATAGGCCATATCGATAAACGGAATCACACCGCGCGCTTCCAACACATCGGCAATTTGATCCCATTGCGCGCGCGACAAATCCGCACCGCTCGGATTGTGGCAGCAGGCGTGCAGCAAAATTAAATCACCGCGCGGGATTTCATTGAGCGTCGCGAGCATGGCCGCAAAATTAATGCTGTGGGTGCTGTAGTCGTAATAGGGATATTCGCGCAGCTTCAAACCGGCACTGCCCAAGAGAGGCACATGGTTCGCCCAGGTAGGGATGCTCACCCACAAACTGGCTCCGGGTTTGGCGCGCTGGATCAACTCTGCCGCTACACGCAAAGCGCCGCAACCGCCGGGAGTTTGGATGGTACGCACACGTTTAGCGGCTACGGCGGGGTGATCTGCACCGTAAACCAACTTCGTAACAGCTTCATTGGCGCCGGGGTAGCCAGCGGGGGGCGTGTATGCCTTGCTCGTCTCACGGGCGATGCGCAGTTTCTCCGCCTCAGCCACGGCCTTCATAATTGGCGTTATCCCTGCATCATTTTTATACACACCCACACCCAGATCCACCTTGTTCGGATTGGTGTCATTCGCGTAAGCGATACTTAATCCGAGGATAGGATCGGCAGGCAACAGAGGAAGGGATTCAAACATGGCAAACTCCAGACTCATTGAGCTAGGTAGATGATAAAGGTAGGCGGACAAAAACAGGGCGCGATTATACGCCGGGATTTGGGTAACGGCTTGCGGCGACTGTAGATCAGGTAAAAAAACAGGGGGAAAAGCCCGGTAAAAAACGGTCAAATTGCCCTTCAGATAGCACCATATATGGTAAGTTGCGCGGCATCACAAAAGGAAACTGAGCTATGACAATCGATTGGCAAATAGCACCGCTAAATCGCGACCTGATTCCTGAAATTCAGGAACGCATCGACCAAAAAACCAAGCCCCTCGGTGCCCTCGGCCAGCTGGAACAGCTCGCCCTGCAGATCGCCTTGGTGCAGCAGCGCAAACGGCTCAGTATTGAGCGGCCGCTGATGTTGGTATTTGCCGCCGATCACGGCATCGCCGAAGAAGGCGTAAGCATCGCACCCAGCAGCGTCACCCAACAAATGGTGCGCAACTTTTTAGCAGGCGGCGCCGCGATAAATTGTTTTTGCCGCACCAACCATATCCCACTCAAAGTGATTGATGCGGGAATAAAAGACGAAATTAAACCCGCCNNTATTAGCCTTTGGTGAAATGGGCATAGGCAATAGCAGCTCCGCCGCCGCCATACTCGCTGCCATCAGTAACGCACCGGTGAATGCTTGTGTCGGTTTGGGCACCGGTATTAATGAACAACAACTCGCCAAAAAAATTGCGCTAGTTACCCAAGCGGTAGCGCGCATTGAGGATAAATCGCCACTCAATATTTTGTGTGAAGTCGGCGGTTTTGAAATCGCACAAATATGCGGTGCCATGCTCGCTACAGCGCAAGCAGGCCGGTTGATTGTGGTGGATGGTTTTATCGTCACTGCTGCTGCACTACTTGCAGTACAGATTAATCCGCACGTGCGCGATTACATGATCTTCGCGCATCAATCTGACGAAGCGGGTCATCAATTAATGTTGCGCATGTTAGATGCGAAACCGCTGCTGAATTTAGGTTTGCGTTTAGGTGAAGGCACCGGCGCCGCGCTTGCGCTGCCGATCATTCAAGCGGCAGTGAGTTTTTATAATCAGATGGCCACGTTTGAAAGTGCCGGTGTAAAAGTGTGAAGCAACAGCTCAATTTATTTTTTCTCGCGCTGGGATTTTTTAGCCGCATCCCCATGCCTGCATGGATCAACTACTCACCGGAAAATCTCAACCGCGCAAGCCGCTACTTCACACTAGTCGGTTGGTTATTGGGCGGATTAGTCGCATTGGTTTTTCTTGCCGCTGATTATCTATTTTCCAATTCCATCAGCCTCTGGCTAGCGATGGCATTTAGTCTGCTACTCACCGGCGCCTTTCATGAAGACGGCCTTGCCGATACAGCCGATGGATTTGGCGGCGCATTTGCGCGCGAGAAAAAAATCAGCATTATGANNCAGTCGCCGCGAGTTTGGTATTTGATATGCGCTACGTTGCCGACGACGATGGCAGTAAAAGTAAGCCATTAGCAAATAACCAATCCAAAACCGATCTGGTTATTTTATTGGCAACCTGCCTGCCGATATTTTTTCTACTGCATTGGCAAAAAGCGCTATTGATAATTGCTGCGTTAGTCGTGGTCCGCTATGCCGCAAAATTCTATTTTCAAAAACAGATTGACGGTTATACAGGTGATTGTTTGGGAGCGGCGCAGCAAATTAGCGAACTGGTAATTTATGCGGTGTTGCTGGTAACAATATTATGATTACTTTAGTGTTAGGCGGTGCCCGCTCGGGCAAATCGCGCATTGCACAAGAGCTGGCGAGCGCTAGTGTATTGCCCGTGGTGTATATCGCCACCGCAACCGCGTTGGATCAAGAGATGGCGACGCGGATTGAACACCATCAGCATAATCGCCCGAGTGAATGGCGTTTGCGCGAATGCCCATTGGATTTGGCCGCAGCGCTGCAAGAAGAAACCCAGCAACCGCAAACAATATTGGTGGACTGTTTAACGCTTTGGCTTAACAACCAATTGTTTGAATATCCCGAACAAGATTTTTCCGCTCTGTTTGATGCGCTTGTTAATAGCTTAAGTGCGAACAAGGCCAATGTGATTTTTGTTGCGAATGAAGTGGGGTTGGGAATAATTCCGCTGGGTGAAGTCAGCCGTAAATTTGTCGATGAAGCAGGCCGATTAAATCAGCAACTCGCAAAAATCGCCGACAAAGTATTGTTTGTCGCCGCTGGTTTACCGCTGGCATTAAAAGACAACACCAAATGACTTCTACAATCATCACACTAGTAAGGCACGGAAAACTCGCAGGCCCCGCCGCGCTCTACGGCCGCACGGATATCGCACTCAGCGCAGCAGGTCATAGTGATTTAACGCGCGCGCTGAATAACCTGCACGCGCAAACTCCCATCAGCCAACTCATCAGCTCACCACGCATACGCTGTTTGCAAGTCGCGCAAGAATTTTCCGCGCAACATAAAATTCCGTTGCGCACTGAAGATAACTTGCAAGAAATGGATTTCGGTATTTGGGATGGTATCCCGTTTGATGAGCTAGGCGATGAATGGAAAAATATCGAAGCCTTCTGGGATTCACCCCACGGCGTACAGCCACCAGAAGGTGAATCGCTAACCGATTTTGCCGCGCGGGTTATCACTAGTTGGGAATCACTTATCGGCAACATCAAACATGGGCATAACGTGATTATTTGTCACGGTGGTGTTATCCGAATTCTTATCGCCCACATACTGCAACTTGACTGGCGCAACCCTGCCCTATTCAAACAATTGCAGATTGATTACGCGAGTTGTACACGGATTGAGATTGGTGATTATGGGAAGGCGGTGCCGGTTGTTAAATGGATTGGGGCCTTTACGCTTACCTCTAGTTGAAAGGGTTAATTACTTTTACACCCGTGGCTTTAAAATCTTCAACATTTCTTGTTACTACACATAGATCATAAACGAGAGCCGTAGCGGCTATCTGCTTGTCTATTGCATTTTCATGGTGAGGAACCCGAAGCGCGCCCCATACCTGAGCAGCCTCTTGAGAGAATTCAAGAATATGCTCTTCGTACTCATCGATTATGACGTTGAGCCACTGCTCCAACATTTGACTTTGCGCCAAGTCGCCCCGGTGTCGAATTAATTCAATACCACGGCGCAACTCACCGATGGTTACGACACTAATGTACATGGGTGCACTGTTGAATGCCGCTTGCGTAAAAAAATCTTTTACGCCGCTATTTATATTCCCTTTTTTTCGAAGCTCACTAATTACGTTGGTATCAATTAAATACATCTGGCGCGCCCTTGTCCTGTACACGCTCAAAGTCTGAATCTTGCCCTACCGTGGGAATAGAACGGAGCGCATCAGCAAAGCTTTTTTTCGCGGGACGCAACAATGCGCGTTCCAAGATTTTTCTGTGCTCAGCTTCTGCGCTTATCCCTTCAAGTCCAGCGCGAGCTTTTAAAGCCTGCACAATCGCATCGTCAACATTGCGCACTATTAGATTTGCCATAACAGCCCCCCTATAAGGTCATTTGAAAGCAAACGGATGATAGCATTGATATCACATCTTCAAACCGCTTGAAAGCAGAGAATTATCAAAAGTGCACTTTTTGATACCTGCCCACCTTGCCGCCCCTCAAACTTTAGTTCATACGCCCTGCACCAATTTCCGCTAAAATCCCCCGACTTACCCCCCTCTTGATACAACCCGCGATTCCTCCTTCATAGCAACGGACACCCTGTGGAACCTTCAAACACCGATCAACTCCAACCCCTACCCGATCACAACCAAACCCTGGGCGCGCGTACCCTGCACGAGTGGAAACAACTGGCTGTTCTCGGCGCACCTATTCTGATTGCGCAGTTGGCGCAAATGGCCAATGGTGTTATCGATACGGTGATGGCAGGTCATGCAAGCGCTGAAGATTTGGCGGGTGTGGCGATAGGTGCGAGTTTGTGGGTGCCGGTATTGTTATTTTTTGCGGGCGTGTTGGGCGCATTGCAACCAAGTATTTCGGGGCATCGCGGGGCTGGCGAATTACATAAAATTATGCCGACGACTTGGCAAGGAATTTATATCGCGCTTGCAGGCATGGTGGTGATGATTTTATTGCTGGTCAACACGCAACCAGTGCTCGCCCTTTTACGATTGGATGCAACCACCGCAACGATAGCTGACGGTTATCTCAAGGCATTTGCCTGGGGGGTACCTGCGCTTTTATTACTAACTGCACTGCGCGGCTTAACCGATGGATTGGGGCATACGCGCGTAATTATGGTGTTTTCTTTAGTCAGCACAGTATTAAACCTACCACTCAATTATATTTTTATTTACGGTTTTGATTTTATTGTTTTCCAATTACCGGCCATGGGCGGCATTGGTTGTGGTTGGGCCACGACAATTTCCAACTGGGCTGCGACTATCGCCCTGCTGATTTATTTGGATCGCAGTAACGCCTACAAAAATTTTCATTTAATTGGCGATTGGGTTGCACCAGCGCGAGCTGAAATTGCGAGCTTGCTCAAACTGGGATTGCCGATTGGTTTTACCATGTTTATTGAAGTAAGTATGTTTTGCATGATCGCGCTATTTCTCGCACCGCTGGGCGCGATAACCGTTGCGGGCCACCAGATCGTACTCAATGTAGCTTCAGTATTATTTATGCTACCGCTAAGTTTGGGCATGGCGCTCACTTTGCGCATAAGTTTTTTAGTCGGTGCGCAAGATCATGAAGAAGCGCGGCTGCTTGCGCGCAGTTCACTGCTCCTGGCCGTTGGAATCAGCTGTATCAATGCACCAATTCTCTTTTTTGGCCGCGACTGGCTGGCAAGCCTTTACTCATCCGATATTGCCGTACAGCAAGTGGCCGCACAATTATTTATGCTCGGTGCTCTTTTTCAAATCGTCGATGTTATTCAAGTGACAATGATTAATGTACAGCGCGGTTACAAAGACACTAAACTCCCCATGTTAATTATGCTGCTCTCATTCTGGGGAATTTGTTTACCGCTCGGTTATGTGCTGACCTTTAAAGACTGGTTAACCGCACCTTTAGGCGCACCCGGTTTTTGGATGGCATTAATTGCTGGCTTGACCTGCGCAGCGCTTTTATTGACAGTAAGGATGTTTAGATTTAGACCAGCAGGATTTGATGCGCACTAAAAAGTACTCTTGGGATCACTGAATTATTCGTCATACCTGCGAACGCAGATATCCAGAAAAGCACATTTCCGTCATGCCTGCGAACGCAGGTATCCAGAGAATTGATGTTTATGGATACCCGCATTCGCGGGCATGACCATGGTGTATTTTTCAGAGGTTCCCTCAATTTAATTGGCTGCTATTGATTGATAATTGTCCACAAAAGCAGAATTGAAAGCTGCTTAAATACTGGAGTTGTTATGAAAAATCTACGGAGTTTATTTCCCGTTATTTGCGGCATGAGCTTGGTTGCCTGTGCTCAAGTTTCCGAACCCAATAAAGTGGATGCACAGAGCTCATTGCAAAAAAGCCAAAGCGTTCAAGCCACACCAGCCAATACAACTGCGAACACAAGCGCCGCCCAAACGCCGGTGCCTGCATCCATGCTGACACAAAAAGAATTTTCCGCTTGTCTGATTACATTTTCTGCAAAAGCCAAAGCGGCGGGTATTTCACAAAACACGATTAACAACAGCCTTGCCAAAGCAGAACTCAACACCCAAGTATTGGAGTTGGATCGCAAACAACCGGAATTCACCACCAGCTTTGCCGATTATTTTAATCGCCGTGTCACTGAGCAGCGTGTTGCACAAGGCCGCGCACTGCTGGTTAAACATAAGGATCTATTCGCACGCGTTGAACAAGAATACGGCGTCCCTGCTGCTTACCTGGTTTCATTTTGGGGATTGGAAACGAATTTCGGCAGTTACTTCGGCAATATTCCAGTTGTCGATTCTCTCGCAACACTCGCCTGCGATGCGCGCCGCAGTACTTTTTTTACCATCGAACTAATCAACGCACTGCGCATTCTGGATGAAGGTGCAATTGCGCCGAATAAAATGAAAGGTTCCTGGGCAGGTGCCATGGGGCACGTGCAATTTATGCCATCATCCTTCTTAAAAAATGCCGTAGATTTTGATGGCGACCGCAAACGCGATTTATGGAACAGCACACCCGATGCAATGGCATCGGGCGCCAATTTTTTAAAAAATCTCGGCTGGAAAACCGAAGGCCGTTGGGGACGCGAAGTTAAATTACCTAAAGATTTCCCCTTCCTTGAAGCAGGTTTAAAAAATAACAAACCAATCGCCGAATGGACCAAACTCGGTGTGATGCGCGCAGACAATTCACCATTGCCGCAAGCGGATATAAACGCTTCACTACTGGTGCCCTCCGGCCACGAAGGCCCGGCATTTTTGGTGTACGATAATTTCAACGTAATTATGCGCTGGAACCGCTCTGAATTTTATGCGATTGCCGTCGGCCAACTCGCCGATCAAATTGCTGGCGGTGGAAAATTGTTGCAACCACCACCGGTAGATGCGCCGCGCTTGCACCGTGACCAAGTCATCGCCTTACAACAACAACTCAACAACAAAGGCTTTAACCTCGGCACGCCTGACGGCATCCTCGGCCCAGCAACCCGCCGCGCCATTG
The DNA here is from genome assembly GCA_003524365.1 of Cellvibrio sp. Lineage (GTDB taxonomy): Bacteria > Pseudomonadota > Gammaproteobacteria > Pseudomonadales > Cellvibrionaceae > Cellvibrio. The sequence goes on from DQHS01000268.1 coordinate 9,399, forward strand.
GTGAATTCCAACACCAAAAAGGCATGATCGCCGACGGCTTTCCCGGCACCCAAGTGCTTGGTTTGCTTGGTATAAAAGTGGCGCGGTAAAAAAGTCGCCTGCTGCTGAACGGTCTAATTTATCAATATCAGGAAGACACTGTGCCGCAAGTCAATTCTCTGCTAAACACCTTAAAAAAGGCGCTAAAAGCGCACGGGCTCACTTATGCAGATATAGCGCCCAAACTGGATTTGACTGAGGCCAGTGTGAAACGGCTGTTCTCCGAGCAAGCAATATCACTCGCGCGGCTTGAGCAAATTTGCCAAATTATGGAGATGGAAATTTCCGATCTGGTGCAAATGATGAGTGAGCAACAGCCGCGTTTACAGCAACTTACTGCAGATCAGGAAGAAGAAATAACGCGGGATTTGGTTTTGTTATTGATCACAGTCTGCGTGCTAAACCGGTGGAGTCTTAACGATATTGTTTCCTTTTACAATTTGAGCGAGCCGGTATGCATACAAAAACTCGCGCGACTCGACAAACTAAAAATCATTGAGTTATTACCTAAAAATAAAATTAAATTGCTGGTAGCAACCAATTTCAGTTGGCGTGACGACGGCCCTATTCAACATTTCTTTCAGGAGAAAATTGCGCAAGAATATTTTAAAACACGATTCAATGATGATGACGAATGCCTGCTGGTGCTCAATGGTATGCTCTCGCCACAAAGTAATGGTGAGTTTCAGCGCAAATTGAAAAAAATTGCACGCGAGTTCGACGACCTCAACAATCAGGATGCGGCTCTACCCTTGGATAAACGCAATGGCGTAACACTGGTGATGGCAGTTCGCAACTGGCGCTACGGTTTATTCAAGCCATTAATACGTAACTAATTCCCCCCTCAAATGGCCCATATCACCAGCTAAAAGTCGCGTATTTTACTACTTTCAGCTGAGTATTAATCGACCTTTCAGGCTTTAATTGCCCCCTCCATTGAGTCTTGCCAGTGTGCTCCCCCGCAGCAGCCGGAAATAAATCCAGGTTATGCGCAAATCCATTTCATCGGAACAGGAGCTCAAGTATGAAACCCAACAACCTCACCCGCCTTCGCCAGTGGTTATTCGGCAGCAGTCTCTTATTGCTTGGTAATGTCGCGCTCGCAGCAGGCTTAATGACGCCCGCGAACAGCAAATTGCCAGCACTGGAAATCAAAGAACACCATGTCACTGTTGTTATAGAAGACGGTTACGCAGTAACCTCTGTTGAGCAAATATTTAGTAACAATAACGCTATTGATTTGGAAGCAATTTATTCTTTTCCCATTCCGGAAAAAGCCGCCGTAAGTGAATTTACCTATTGGATTGACGGACAACCCATCACTGGCGAGGTTCTTGAAAAGCAACAAGCAAAAACAATTTACCAAGAGGAAAAACAAGCTGGTCGGGAAGCGGCAATTACCGAACAGGATGGCCATAAAACCTTTGATATCAGCGTCTACCCTGTACGTGCCAATCAGGAAGTAAAAATCCGCCTGAGTTATATTCAGCCTGCACATGTAGATACCTCCATAGGCCGCTATGTTTATCCGCTTGAAGAGGGTCGTACGGATGAAGATAAATTATCCTTCTGGACATATAACGATGCGATCACCGAAAAATTCAGTTTCACCATGCGCTTTCGCTCCTCATATCCAGTTGATCAATTGCGTTTGCCGCAACATCCGCAAGCCGTTATTCAACAAATCTCCGCACAGGAATGGTCAGTAACCATCAACGAAAATAAAACCGGCGCGTCGATTCCAGAAACCAATTCTGCAGTCAATCCTGAAGTACCTGCTACTAAAACAGCGGCGACCTCTACTGCCCCAGCACAACACTTAAATAAAGATATTGTTGTGTACTGGCGCCTGCAACCGGGTTTGCCCGGCTCGGTAGATATGATCACCTACAAAAAACCTGGCAGTCACCAAGGTACGTTTATGATGACCATCACTCCCGGGGATGATTTGGCGGCGATTACTGAAGGACGTGATTGGATTTTTGTGCTGGACTACTCAGGTTCCATGCAAGGTAAATACACCAGCTTAACCGAAGGTGTTAATAAAGGTCTGCACAAACTCAATACCAATGACCGCTTTAAAATTATTTTATTCAATGATGGCAGCCGCGAGATCACGCAAGGTTACACACAGGCAACGCCCGAACTGATTAACAATGCAATTCAAACCATGGGTTCAATTAATCCTGCAGGAGGAACCAATCTTTATGCAGGAATTGAGCATGGAATAAAATCGCTGGATGCCGATAGAAGTAGTGCGATTATTTTAGTCACTGATGGTGAAGCTAATATCGGCCTCACTGAAAAGAAAGATTTTATAAAATTACTTGAAGCGAAAGATGTACGTCTATTTACCTTTGTGATGGGTAATAGCGCCAACCGTCCTTTACTTGAAGGCATGGCAAAAGTATCTAATGGTTTTGCCATGAATATTTCCAATAGTGACGATATAGTCGGAAAACTAATGGAGGTCACAGCAAAGCTTACTCACCAGGCATTTCATAATGTCGATATCAAAATTTCCGGTTTAAAAGTGAGCGACTTAACCCCCGCTACTATCGGCAGTCTCTACCGTGGACAACAACTTACTGTGCTAGGCCACTATCACGGTGAAGGAGAAGCCACATTATCTGTCAACGGGAAAATATCTGGTCAACCCAAAACTTACAGCACCTCATTTGCATTCCCACAAGAATCACAACTTTATCCAGAAGTTGAGCGACTCTGGGCATTTGCAACAATAGAAGATATGCAAAATCAATTGGATTATTATGGTGAAGATGCGGACATTAAACAGGCCATTA
>DQHS01000246.1 GCA_003524365.1 Cellvibrio sp.
ACTGGCTGATCTCCCGTCAGCGCTACTGGGGCGCGCCTATCCCGATGTTCAACTTGCCCGACGGCGGTGAGATTCCCGTACCGGCGCATAAACTTCCCGTGTTGTTGCCGGAAGATGTAGTGATGAACGGCGTTCACTCTCCCATCAAAGCGGACCCCGAGTGGCGCAAAGCCGAGCTGGATGGCCAAGCCGTGGAGCGCGAAACCGATACCTTCGATACCTTTATGGAATCCAGTTGGTACTACGCGCGCTACACCTGCCCGAATTTTGAAGGCGGCATGCTCGACAAAGCGGCGGCCGATTACTGGCTGCCCGTTGATCAGTACGTGGGCGGTATCGAACACGCCATCCTCCATCTGCTCTACTCGCGCTTCTTCCACAAATTGATGCGCGATGAAGGCTTGGTAAGCTGCGACGAGCCTTTCGAGCGCTTGCTCTGCCAGGGCATGGTATTGAAAGACGGCACCAAGATGAGTAAATCCAAGGGCAACACCGTTGACCCGGAAGAGCTGATCAACCAATACGGCGCGGATACCGTGCGCCTCTTCTCCATGTTTGCCGCACCGCCAGAGCAGAGTATGGAGTGGAGCGATTCCGGAGTGGAAGGTGCCAACCGTTTCCTGCGTCGGTTGTGGAAAGCCGTCGAAGGTCATATCAATGCGGGTAAACCCGGCGCATTGAACCTGACTGATTTACCACAAGCACAAAAAGATTTACGTCGCAAAACCCACGAGACAATCCAAAAAGTCAGCGACGATTACGGTCGTCGCCAGACGTTTAATACCGCCATTGCCGCCACCATGGAATTGCTTAACGAAACTAGCAAGCTCGCCGACCGCGCCAATCCACTTGGATTAGCGGTTGAACGCGAAGCGCTGGAAGCGGCGATTTTATTGCTCGCGCCAATCGTGCCGCACATCAGCCATTCACTCTGGCAAGCGCTCGGCCACAAGAGCATTCCGCTCAATGAAAAATGGCCAACACTCGATGAAAGTGCACTAACACGCTCAACTGTTGAAGTCGTTATTCAAGTGAACGGAAAATTGCGCGGAAAATTGGATGTGGCAATCGATTCACCCAAAGAACAGCTCGAAGCTGATGCACTCGCGCAAGAAAATGTGCAGCGTTTTCTTGAAGGCATCACCGTGCGCAAAGTGATTGTGATTCCCAACAAACTGGTGAATATCGTCGCAAACTAATGCTCAATCCTCGCTCCCAAGCTCTGCTTGGGAGTGTATATTCCGCATAGAAATCTAATGATTCACTGCATACAGATATGCATTCCCAAGCAGAGCTTGGGAACGAGACAAATCCCTACTGAGAGTGTTATGAAAAAAATTATCGTCAGCTTATTAGTGCTCACCCTCTCCGCTTGCGGCTGGCATTTGCGCGGTTCGGCAGCGGGTGAAGACAAGCTGGCGATGACAACGCCGTTGGATTTGGTGATGGTCACCCAAGACGATCACAGCCCGTTAGTTAATGCCCTGCGCCAAACACTGCCCAGTTACAAAATCAACGAATTGGATACCGCGACCACCGGTGCACTAACACTCAATTTGAGCCGTGAAGTATTGGATAAACGCACTGCCGGCGTGGGCAGCGATGCACTCACCAGTGCCTATGAAATTATCCTGCGGGTGGAGTACAGCATCAGCAATGCCAGCGGTGTTATCACCCCGCTCGATACCAGTGCACGCACATCACGCACTTACAACTACAACGTCAACAATGCCAACAGCGCCGCGCAGGAAGAAGAATTAGTGCTGCGTGAAATGCGCCGTGAACTTGCCAATAACATTCTGCGTCGCGTCAAAAACCTCAGCGCAAAAGCAACCACCGCTCCAACACCAGCGGCACAATAAAATGCCCAAGCTACGCGCCGAACAATTAGGAGCAGCACTCACCAAGCAATTGGCTTCTATTTATTTGGTGTCGGGTGATGAGCCACTGTTAATTCAGGAGTGCTGCGACCAGATTCGTGCTGCCGCGCGCAAAAATGGTTTTAGCGAGCGCGAGCTCTACCACATAGATACCCATTTCGATTGGGGCCAATTGCTCGCTGCCGCCAACAGCCTCTCGCTGTTTGCCGAGAAAAAAATTATCGAAGTGCGCATGCCCTCGGGTAAACCGGGTGATAAAGGTGGCAAAGCGCTACAAGAATATGCACAATCACCCGCCCCCGACAATTTGCTGCTCATCGTCACTGAAAAACTCGACGGTGCCACACAAAAAAGTAAATGGTTTAAAGCGATTGAAGATGCTGGCCAACATATCCAGATCTGGCCGGTTACGCCTGCACAATTGCCGCGCTGGATTGGCGTGCGTCTGCAACAATCCGGCTTGCACGCCGATGGCGATGCCATAGATCTACTCGCCTCGCGCATTGAAGGCAATCTGCTCGCCGCCGCACAAGAAATTGAAAAATTAAAACTGCTCACCACCGACAATCGCATCAGCTATGAAATGATGGCCTCCGTAGTAGCCGATAGTGCACGCTACGATGTATTCGGCCTCACCGACAAAGCCCTTCATGGCGATGCCCGCGCTGCAGTGCGTACCTTGCAAGGGTTAAAAACCGAAGGGACTGAACCGATCAATATCCTCTGGGCGGTGACACGCGAAATTCGCGCACTGGTGCAAATTTCGCAGGCGGTTGCACAGGGCAAACACTTTGAATGGGCGGCAAAACAAGCTGGCGTTTGGGAAAAGCGCCAGCCGTTAATCCAAGCGGCACTGCGCCGCTTAAAACCCGCACAGTTACAACAGTTGTTACGCAAAGCCAACGGTATTGATAAAGCCGTAAAAGGCATGCGCAATGCTGAGCCCTGGGACGAATTACTCGACCTGATTTTAAATATCGCCGGCGTGCAAAGCTTGAACGCACACAACGAACGACTAAGCTTAAAAAATTAATACTTGAAATATTAAAAATAAGCACGTTTTCGTGCATGAAATAAAAACGCAAAAAAACACACGGCCTGCAATACACTTCTGCCAACATTCGTTTTTTTAGATGAATCCCGATGGCAGATATTTTCCAACCACTATTGAGCAGGAATAGTCACAATGACATTGTATAAAAAAAATCTAGCCCAACTCTGTATCGGTATCAGCCTCGCGCTGCTATGCCAGTTAAGCAACGCCTTATCACCAATCCCACCCTCCGGCACAACACCAACCAAACGTACTATTGAATATGACTGGATGTCTGTTTCCGCCTGGGACAGGATGCATGCAGAAGATGTGGTAGTTGCGCAATACGATCAAGTCGATGTGCTTTTTGTTGGCGATTCAATTACTGCCGGTTGGCATTGGCCAATATGGGAGAAAAATTTCAAGCCGCTTAAGGCCGCTAACTTTGGAATCGGCGGTGACAATACCGGCAATGTGCTCTGGCGCTTGCAACACGGTGCGGTCGGTACTATCCAGCCCAAACTGATTGTGGTGTTAATCGGCGTCAATAATATTGGCGGCTTACAAGAGTCACCTGAACAAGCCGCTGCCGGTGTCACCAAGGTAGTGCAACAACTGCAACTCGCTTGGCCGAATAGCAAAATATTACTGAATGCGGTGTTTCCATTTGATCAAGCATCAAACTCGGACAATCGCAGCAAAGTAAAAAAACTCAATAAGATCATCGCCAAATTGGGCGACAACAAAACCATTTTCTTTAAAGATTACGGCCCACTGCTGCTGCAAAAAGACGGCAGCATTTCCCCCGACATTATGGCTGACTTTCTGCACCCCACAGCAAAGGGCTATCAAGTCTGGGCGGATGCGATGACACCGGACATCCAACAACTGTTGCAATAAATATTCATGGCGGTGGGCGCCTTGCCCACCCTACCCAACAAATGATTATCCAGAGGTAGCCATCATGAAATTCACATTCTTTTCCAGCACACTCTTTTTTTCCGTCACATTATTAATTGGCTGCAGCAACACACCCGAAAAACAAGATATTGTTATGACCACAATTCCCGCCGCAAGCCCACAGATTTCCACAATGGGGCGCACTCACATCAATAACAACGACAGCCTGTTATTTGGTTTTCCCGGTGTCAGTTTTAAAATGGAAGTCATCGGCAAAATCTTAACGGCCGACCTGCAAAGTTCAACCGGCAATTCCTGGATTGATGTGATTGTTGATGAGGGCGAACCAACTGCAGTTAAAGTCACCAACCAACTGCAGCAAATTGAACTGTTTAATTTTGCGGACGACGACAAACATTCTGTTGAAATTATTCATCGTACGGAAAATTGGCAAGGCCAGGTCACCCTCAAACAAGTCACGCTTACTGGCGAAAAATTTTTACCGGCCCCACCATCACCCAAACGCAAAATACTGGCACTTGGTGATTCAGTCACCTGCGGTGAAGCAGTTGATCGTGCTACAGGCGAAGAAAAGAATAGCCGCTGGTGGAATGCGCGCGAATCCTACGGCATGCTCACTGCCAAAGCGCTCAATGCGCAGGTGAATTTGGTGTGCTGGGGCGGGCGCGGTTTGGTGCGCAGTTGGAATGGTAAAACCGACGACGCAAATCTGCCGGACTTTTATGAATTCGCGGTAGGCGATAATGACCCGGCGATGCGGTGGGATCACACCCAATATCAACCGGATTTAATTATCAGCGCTATCGGTACCAACGATTTCAGCCAAGGCATTCCTGAGCGCGAAGCCTACGTCACCACTTATGTAAGACTGATCAACAAATTACTCACTAATCACCCGCAAGCCCATATTGCGTTAACCGAAGGCGCCATCCTCAATGGCGAGAAAAAAACAGCACTGATCGATTACATTCGCGAAGCGATTTCGAGGGTGAACGACTCACGTGTACATCAAGTAACATCGAGTAACTATCCCGGCGATGCGCAGGACGCACACCCCACCAAAGAACAGCATGCAGCAATGGCCAAGGATTTAGCGCCGCAACTGAAAGCACTAATGGATTGGTAATAAGATAGGTAAAAATCCCAAAGGCTTCTGATCAAGGTCTTTGGGCCTACCCGAAAATACTCCGTAGAAAAAGCCCCTCAACTTATGGTCGCCCAGAACATTTGTGTGCTATGTTTCCATTGCTGCAAAAATACAAGTATGCAGGCTTGGCAAAAACCAATAATCATTAGATAAATCAATTAGTTATCGCTTTTAATACCTAAATACCCAACGACAAGCACTCCCAAACAATAACGCTTTACCCATGTGACGCCTGCCCCGGCGGTTACGTTACTTCAGGAGTTTTAACATGCTCAAAAATATTCCGCTCATGATTGCGCTGACAGCGTCTTTGGTTGCCTGCGGCGGCAGTGACAACAAGAAATCAAACAGCGCNNAGCAGTTCAGCACCATCCAATCTGCTAACAATCGATATGACTACAGGCTGGAGAGGCAACAATGACGGTGTCGTATCCTACAGCACCGATGGTGTGACATTGGTTGCGGCCGCCGATGGACAAGGTGCGGTTTTCGATATGATGGCCCCCATTCAATTGGAGGGTGCAGTGGTAGAAATGGTTATTAATGTGAGCAATGAATACAAAGCAAGCGGAGCAAACTTGCAACTCTTTGCTCAAATCAAGGCAGGTGCCTATCCCGGCGAGTATGACTGCTGGACAAACAATGCCGATTTAACTCAAGGGGTTGATCAAACTATTAGCTGCACCATTGATGAAGCTGATGACAAATTTAACCAGACAGCTACTGATGTACAAGTGGGAATTCAGGCCAAAGGAACTGTATTTGCAGGTACTGTGATCATCAAGAGCGCCAAAGTCACCTTGGCCACCCAAGCAGCCTCTAGCTCCGCAGCCTCTAGCACTCCTGTTGCTTCCAGCTCAAGCAGCTCGGTTGCATCCGGTGTGATTAATGCCGATATGACCAAAGATTGGGAAGTGGGGAATGGTGGCGGAGCGATTGCCTATACTGCAGATGGTGTTATTTACACCCCCGCTGCTCCCGCAGAATACTCTTCAGGCGTCTTTTTCAAACCAGTCGGACCGTTTAATCTGGAAGGAGCTACGTTTAGCGTTACCATGACGCCCGACGCGGCGTTTATAGCAAGCGGCCACAACCCACAACCATTTGCGCAAGTTGAGGGTGGAAGCTACGCTGGCGAGTGGGATTGCTGGTTTAATAATACCGACCTGGTAGTCGGCGCAAGCAACATATTGACCTGTACCATCAGCCAAGCGGGTGCATTTAATATCACTGACGCGACCCCCGTCAGATTAGGCTTCCAATTGACCGGCGGGAGCAGTTATGCCGGCTCTGTCACCATCACAGCCGCTAGCATAGTGTTAGCACCATAGATTTCGATTCAGCCAATAAAAAAGCCCGAGAGCGATCTCGGGCTTTTTTATTTGGCTACCATTTCATTGCTTATGTTCCGTTACCAAACGGTTTCATCATCAAAATCAATTTCGGCAAAAGCGTTAGCGAACCCAACACCGCCATCAACATCGCAAATGCAGTCAGCAAGCCAAAATAAATTGAGGGAATAAATTGTGAGAGCATCAAAATGGAGAAGCCCACAATAATCGTGACCGAGGTGTAATACATCGCACGACCAATGGATGCATGTGAACGATGCATAGATTCAACATAATTTTGGTCATGGGCAAATTCAATGCGGAAGCGATAGAAATATTGGATCGCCTGATCCACCCCCACCCCCACCACAATCGCAGCAATAGTCGTTGTCATCATATCGAGCGGAATCCCCACCAAGCCCATCGCACCGAGTACAGTTCCCGCTGCAAGGATATTCGGTAGTATCGCAATCAAGGCGATTTTGAAGGAGCGGAACAACAGAATTATCATTAACATAATCGATACAAACACTACGCCGATAGTTGAAATTTGCGAGGCAAATAAACTCTGCAACATATTGTTGTAAAGCACCAACATACCGGTGAAATTCACTTGTTCCGGTTTAAGACCAACATCGGTCTGCGCATAGCGGCGAATTTTTTCAACTAACTCGGCGCGTTTTAAATCGGGAGTAGTTTCAATCACACGCAGGGTGATGCGGGTTTGCTGTGCATCATCGACCAAATAAGGAGTGATCAAAAAACTCTTGATGTCATCGGAGAGCATATTGCGCAGCACATTCAATTCAAAGTCATTCAACTTGCCTTTGTTGATGTCGTGCGCCAGTTGATAAACTGTCGCAAGCGATTGCACCTTACCGACTTCCGGTAGTGACTCCAAATAGATGTGCAGTTTCTTGACTTGATCCAGACCCGCCACACTAAACCAGTAGCTGGGTGCAGCAGCATTAGACTCATCAGCAAATGCATCCTCATCGCCAACGTCGGCAAACGGATCTTCTTCCTCTGCAAACTCATCATCGACGGCAACATCATCAGGTGCCACTTCTGCAAAAGGATCTTCATCGCTCGCATCAGACTCGACAATATCAAGAGTGTTTTTGTCAGCATCGAGAATGATATCAAGTGTCACAGTACCTCCGAGCTGGCGATCAATCACACTCAGACCCTGATGTATTTCGCTGTCACTTTTAAAGTAATCAACAAAGCGATTTTCCACCTCGAGCTTAGTAATTCCCCAAGCGCTCACCAATACCGCAATGAGTGCGAGCAATAAAATTTTACCACCGTGAAATTCAGCCAATTTGGAAAAGCGCAGGGTTAGTGCGGCAGAGTTATCGCCGCGATCTTTTGCTTCACCTTTAGGCAGAATCATTAAGCCTGCAGGCAACACAACAAATACCAAAATAAAACCGACAATTAGACCAATCGTCATCATCCAACCAAAATCAATCACCGGGCGAATACCGCTCATCACCAGTGACATAAACGCAACAACTGTTGTCAGCGCGGAATACAAACAGGGGACAGCCATGTCACGTACGGTTTGCAAAACAATATCGGCTTGTTCCATATCAGGATCAATCGCATGAATTTCGCGATAGCGCACGACAAAATAAATGGTAAAAGCAAATACCATGATTAATAGCAACGCAACAAAATTGGATGAAATAACCGTAAGCCGCCAGTCAATCCAACTCAACCACCCTAGCATCAGAGTAACGGACATTAAACAGGTAGCGAGTGGTAGCACTACAAAACGCCACTGACGGAATAAAAACGCCAACATAAAAATAATAAACGCTAGCAGCGCAGCGCCGAATACCACCAGATCGCTTTTGATGTAGGCAATCATATCGGTAGTAATCATGCTCACGCCGCCAAGAAAAATTTGGGCGCGGTCCTGATATTTCGCCACTATGCCGCGCACAATTTCTACACGCACAGCATCCTGTGCGGCAGTCGCAGTGCGGTAATCAAGAAATTCAGCAGATAACTTCACCAACGCTTGCTCTTCGTCCGCACTCAAACCTTCTTGTTTGCGCTTCAAACGCAGTGCATCGCGCGTGCGCGCCATTTGAATATATTGGTTGTTCACTTGTAAATTGAGCAAAATCGCAGAGGTGGTGCCATCGGGGCTCAGCATCATATCGCGGTAAACCGGGCTGGTTAAAAACTCTTGCTTGACCATGGCGCGATCCACACCGGGTGTAAGCAAGGTGCGGGTTGATTCTTTTTGTTCCGCCAGCGGACGCATAGGGCTATAGAGAAGCGGCACATCGATCATGGAGTAGACACTCGCCACACCATCTACACTGGCGAGCTCATCGCGCAACTGTTTAAGCGTATTAATCGACTCGTCAGAAAACATATCCGTTTTAGGCGCATAGGTGAGCACCAAAAAATCGCCGCTTTGATAGCGTTTAGAGATTTCGCGCAGATAATCGATAGAGTTATCATTCTCCAGCGTGAGTGAGTCAGCGGAGGCATCGAGTTTGAAATTGGTCATGCCGAACGCCGCAACTACGGTGAGTAGCACCAGACTGGTTAGCACATGGTAGGGGCGATTGATAACGAGGGCGCGATAAAGTCGGTTGAGCGACAGATAAAAGCGTGAAAGTGTCTGCATGAAAAAATCCAGTTGGTGAATGTTCCCTGAGCAACGCCCCGCGGGGTGCAGCTAGCGATACAGGAGCGGCGCCATTATGCCAGCCACCCCTATGTAAAACAGCAAAAAGGCCATCAACTCAGGACCTCTGAAACGATTTGTTACAAAAGTCAGTCTGCCTTGCTATGACCATCGCTGTGGCCAAGAGAGCGATGCGGGCAGAGCAGATCGCGCACTCGCTGCTTCAGCTCCTTAGCTTCCGGAAAACCACCATCGCTCACTCTGTCCCAGACCAACTTGTCATTGAGCCAGACATGAAATATTCCGCCTGTACCAGGATGGAGAGCAACCTCATCCAACTCACCATCAAATGTACTTAGCAGCTCCTGCGCTAGCCACGCGGAGCGCAACATCCAGCGGCACATATTGCAGTAGTGAATAACCACTTTATTTTTTGGTTGAGGAGGAGAGTGCGTAGGAATATCGGCCATTTGATTGCCCTTTGGGGTATGAGTTAATAGAATTCGATGGTAAGGTCATTCAGATCACAGGATCGGCGCCCAAATAGGCAGTTTCAGGGTAGATAGCGGCTTAAACGATGATTTAGACGACAAAATACGGAACCTGCCATGCTCAAACTTCATTTTAAGGATAATCGACGCCCACCCGTGTGGATCGTTGAGAAACTTTTCTCAATTGGCAGTGCGGCAGACAATCATTTAGTAATGGATGACGAGGGTGTAGACCCATTCCACGCCAAGGTTATCCAGGAAAATGCCAAATACTTCCTCAAAGATAACAACAGTACCAGCGGCTGTTTCGTCAACGGCCAGCGCATCACCCAAAAAGAAATCCTGCCCGGCGATATTATCAAAATTGGTCACTGCGACATTATCGTGCTCGACCCCCGCAGTCTGCCCGACAAAGCCAAAGACACCTATGCAGCTCCATGGCGCCTCGTATCAGATAGCAGTTGGCTGGCCGGTAAGCATTTTATCCTGTTACCAGAACGCGGCACCATAATCGGGCGCGGCAACCAGTGCGACATCGTTATCCCCGGCACCCATTTATCGCGCCGCCACACTGAGATCAGCATCGAAGGCAATCATCTGCGCATCAAAGACCTTGGCTCTGCCAACGGTACCTTCCTCAATGAGCTGCGTATCGATAACGCCACCGCCAACAATGGCGACCGCTTGCGCCTGGATGTCTACACCTTCCGTATAGTCGCGCCAGATCTGGAAGACAGCAAAACCCGCATCCGCAAACCGATTGACGAGCTAAGCAAACCGGTCGAGCGCAAACTACCCAGCAGCGAACCCAAACGCTGGAAGACCCGCCCCACCTCACCTGGCAATCGCATCGAACCGAGCCTGCGCAATGGCCGCCGCAACGCATGGCTTGCATTGATTACAGCCACCCTGGTTGCCGCTGCTATTGTCATCTTTTTGTTGTGGTAGAATCCGCCGCCTAACAGCTCGAAGAATGCTTTGTATTACATTTTTAACCCATTAGTTTTCAATACCATTAGCCTTTAACCATATAGACGTCAGGAATGCATCATGAGTTTTGAACTTGTCCCTGCGGGCAAAAGCCTGCCCGATGACTTTAACGTAGTTATCGAAATCCCCATGAATTCCGGTATCAAGTACGAGATCGACAAAGACAGCAATTCGCTGTTTGTTGACCGCTTGGTAAGCACCGCCATGTACTACCCCTGCAACTACGGCTACATCCCTCACACCCTGTGTGGCGATGGCGATGCGGCTGACGTACTCGTGGTATTCCCACAACCAGTACAAGCGGGTTCTGTGATTCGCTGCCGTCCGCTGGGCGTGCTGAAGATGACCGACGAAGCTGGTGAAGATGCCAAAATCGTTGCCGTCCCGCACGACAAACTCACCACGCTCTACAGCAATGTAAAAACCTTACAAGACTTGCCCGAAATCACCTTGAAGCAAATCGAACA
>DQHS01000180.1 GCA_003524365.1 Cellvibrio sp.
CCCCCGGTGTCAGGATAGTTGTCGCGTCAACTGAACGATGAAAACAAAGACCGGGGGCGACAAGTAGAGAGCATGAATCGTTACTCCCCTGAGCGCAAGTCAGCCATTTTGAAAAAGCTGTTGCCGCCGTCAAACATGTCCGTCGCGGAGGTGTCGCGGCAGGAAAACATTTCCAATGTAACCCTGTACACTTGGCGCAAACAGTTGCTCGAAAAAGGTGTTGTTGTGCCCGATAGTCAGTCTCCCGAACAATGGTCAGCCGAAGCTAAGCTTGCGGTAGTGGCCGAAACGCTCGCTTTTTCCGAAGTAGAGTTGAGTGAATATTGCCGGAAAAATAGTTTGTTTCCTGAGAAAGTGAAAGCCTGGAAGGATGCGTTTCTGAATGGCCAGCGACCAACAGCAAAACCGTCGAAGGCTGAGTTAAAAGCAGCAGCCAAGGAAGCGCTTCGAGATAAAAGGGAAATACACCAATTAAAAAAAGAATTACGCCGTAAAGAAAAAGCATTGGCAGAGGCGGCAGCGCTGTTGGTGTTGCGAAAAAAGTTGAATGCGTTCTGGGAAGAGAAAAACAACGCGGACGAATGACGTTGGTTTCAGAGCGCGAACAATTGATTGAATGGATTAACGAAGCCGTTGCAACCGGTGCGCGGCGACGACTGGCGTGTGATGAAGTCGGGATTTCACTGCGCACCTTGCAGCGCTGGATGAATGGCGAGAGGGTGGAAGCCGATGCTCGCACTACCTGCATACGACCAGAGCCGGGCAATAAACTCAGTGTGTTGGAGCGGCAGCAAGTGCTGGATGCCTGTAATAGCCCTGAATATGCGCAGCTACCGCCGAGTCAGATTGTTCCGCGCCTCGCTGATAAAGGGATTTATATTGCTTCGGAATCGACGATGTACCGTGAGCTTAAAGCGCAGGATCAATGTCATCGGCGCGGTCGTGCGCAGGCACCCGGCAAACACAAAGCGCCAACGAGTTATCGCGCGGAATCAGCCAATCAAGTGTGGTCGTGGGACATCACGTATTTGCCCACACACGTGCGCGGGCAATTTTATTATCTGTATTTGTTTGAAGATATTTACAGCCGTAAAGCCGTTGGCTGGGAAGTGTATGAACAAGAAAGCGGTGAGTTGGCTGCGGGTTTATTACAGCGCATCGTGATGACCGAGCAGTGTTTTTCGAATCCACCGGTGCTGCATTCCGATAATGGTGCGCCGATGAAATCACTCACACTGTTAACAAAAATGTATGATCTTGGCATTACGCCATCGCGTGGACGGCCACGTGTGAGTAACGATAATCCTTATTCGGAATCCTTGTTTCGCACATTGAAGTATTGTCCGCAATGGCCTGCTGAGGGGTTTGCTACGCTTGATGATGCGCGCGTTTGGGTGCGTGAATTTATCGAGTGGTACAACCATCATCATTGCCATAGTCGCATCCGCTTTGTGACGCCGGCACAACGTCATCGCGGCGAGGACAAAATGATTTTGAAAAAGCGTCATGATTTGTATGAACAGGCGAAACAAAAGCGGCCGGAGCGATGGTCGGGCAACACCAGAAATTGGGAACCTGTGGGTGCGGTTAATTTGAATCCGGAACGCGAGGATGTGCGGCTAAAGAAAGCGGCATAAATTTAACAGCTGACGCGACAACTAGCTTGAAAAACGCCGGTTAGCCCACTGATAAGCGCTGTTATAGGAGCTATATTAAGTGCAATTCTCGGCTGCAATAGTGGTGCGAGTGGAATAAGTGGTTGTGCAATCTCATCATTTAATGCGATTTTGGACATAATGGTATCAGTTGTTTTTTTAGCCATAGTCACCATTCCTTTGGGCTTCCTTGCAATACTTGTTGTTGCACTAAATTCTAAAAAATAGCGCGCTTACAAATTTAATCTGTATTTATTTTGAATTGTCTTGTGTTGGAGCTACTAATTAATTGAGCTACCCAAGTCATAACAAGGCATTCCACCTGACGAATTGTAAGTAGCGCTTTTGCAATATCGCTGCGCTAAGTTTATCGCAACGCGCTACTTACAATCCGCAGGTGAACGCAACGTTACATTGCGCACTAATTTAACTTTGACTTGAATCATATATATTGGGTATTTATTTTTTATTGGTATGAATTTACAAGCAGTACATTTGTTTGCTACTGCATAATAGGTACACTAAATGGAAGCACTTACAGTAGGAATCATACTTGCCTGTGTAACAGCTATTTTTTGGGCTTTTGGCGAAATATCCAAAGATCATAGAATCAAGCTTCAAGAGGTTAAGCCCAGAATCATAGAAATACTTAGTGCAAGGGTTAAATCACTAACACGTGGGGAAAGCAGCTCTAACATTTACCGAATTGAAACTGAAGAGCTAGTTGCTTTGTGCACTTATCTTCCCGTCATGAAAAAAATTAGACTTAAAATGGCAACAAAACAGTATTCAAAAGCCCATAGATGGGAATTGATTGATGGCTATTATTATCTAATTAACCCTCAAGAAATGCTTTCTATCTGCGTAAAAATATTGAAAATCTTACAGTAGAAGTAAATGTAACAAATCGCTCAAGCACCGCGCACTTCGTGCGCTGGACAGTTTTTAAGTCGCGCTTTTGTGGTTTTGCTACGCAAAAGCATTCCACAAAACCACAACTTAAAAACTGCCGCTTAGCTCGGCGTTATAAATTTGGTGTGCTCATGGAATTAGCTATCTGGTTTATCTTAGGATTTATGGCGTATTGGGTTGTTCTATTTAGATGGCATAGAGCTTTTTGGCGTGAGTCACGCGTGGCAATTCTACATATCTGTTTTTGGCTAGGCCTTTTTCTCTGTCATCTTTTATACAAGCTGGTTGCAAAAGAATCTTTATTTCCCAATAACAACATGTATGAAAATTATATTTTTCATATTGGGGTAATAATTTCATTTTGTATTCACAAACTTAAATTTTCTAAGAGCTGAAATCGTCAAGTAGGTCTCTAGATTGGAAATTATAACAAGGTGTTCCAACACCGTTCCGGCGCTTCGCGCCTCCACTCGACAGTTTGTAAGTAGCGCATTTAGCGAATTGCTGCGCAAAGTTTATCGCAATGCGCTACTTACAAACTGCGGTTGAACACTACGTTAGTCAGAGAAAATAAAAATGAAGAGAGTTCTTCTGTTATTTTTTGCATTTTTTCTTTCAGGGTGTGATTCTGGAACAGAGTGGCGCGATGGGAAGTACGAAGTTATCTGGATTGATACTCCAGGGCTTTCATTAAATTTAAATGTCGGTGACGGTGCTTCAGTAGAACGTGTACCACCCAATGTGGTAGCTGTTGGCGGTAATAGCCATTATATCGTTGTTAAACAATCCAACATTAAATCTAAAGAAATCGCATATTTCTATCTGGAAAAGGAAAAAGACAACATATACAAAAATGCCAATGAAATTATGAAGGGCCCGCTTAGTGAAGCTAAATTCATTGAGTTAAGCAGAAGGTTAGGGCTACCAAAATTCACAAAGGAATTTCATTATTAGTGCCAGCTTGTATGTGGCTAACTAGCATTGCACCTGACGCATTTTAAGTAGGAAAAATTATGGCTAAAGGGTTTATAATTTGTGGGGTTATATATTTAATTATCTCCTGCATATTTTTAGTGGCGGGCTTAAGCTTTTTACAGCCAATTAGAACTTTTCTGCTAGTTCTTTCATTGATTGTATTTATTCCATGCATAACTATATTCTTTCGTACAAGACTGGCCATTAAAATTTCAGTTATAGCGGTATCTTCTGCTTCATTTATATGCGCTATTATAGCTCTGGCAAATCTATCGGGGATATTAGATTTCACTAGGTCTTGGGCTTTGAGCCTTACTTTCTTTATAGTTTTTGTACTAATAACTTTCTATCTAATTGGGTTCAAAGGTTATTTAAAAGAGAGCTTAAATTTTTATGAGTGAGTTACACTTAGCCTTTGTATTGAACTATAGCCATAATACATACAAGGCATTGCACCTGACGAATTGTAAGTAGCGCTTATGCAATATCGCTACGCTAAGTTTATCGCAACGCGCTACTTACAATCCGCAGGTGAACGCAACGTTAGCAAAGTGAAGGTTATCGCTAGAAAACTTCCGGCACAAGAACATTAATAATTATTAAGGAATTATATACATGAATGCTTTATCAAGAATTTCGGCAATTTTTATAGTCGCTATAGCTTACTCAAGTAATGCACAGAATTTGTCTAATACAGATTATATTGAAGGCAAGGATTACTCAATTTTAAGCGAACCAGTTAGGGTAAGTGACCCATCAAAAATTGAAGTTGCAGAAGCTTTTGCATATCCATGCCATGCTTGTTTTAACTTTGAGCCCCTACTTGAGGTTTGGGTTAAAGGGCAAAGTACAGATGTTAAATTTGTTCGTAGTCATGTAAGTTTTCGATCTGAGTGGTTACCCTATCAGCGCGGCTATTACACACTATTAAGCCTAAATCTTAATAAAAATATCGACATGGATATTTTCAATGAAATTCACATAAAGCATAGTGAAATGAATAACGCTCAATCTTGGGCCAATTTTCTATCAGCATATGGAGTTGAAAAACAGAAGGTTATTAATGCGTATGATTCATTTGGGGTGGATAGTCAAATTAAGCAAGCTGATGCAAGAAATAATGGTTACAAAATCACTTCGACGCCTACGTTGGTCGTAGATGGAAGATATAAAGTGAGTAATAACCAAAAAAGCTATGAAGAATCGTTAAAAGTAGCTCAATTTTTGGTTAACAAGGTTCGTAAAGAAAAGAATGCTAGCCCCAAGAGTGTGCCCTAAAATTTGCTACAAGGTGTTCCAACATCCTTTCGGCGCTTCGCGCCTCCACTCGACAGTTTGTAAGTAGCGCATTTAGCGAATCGCTGCGCGAAGTTTTTCGCTCATGCGCTGTTTACAAACTGCGGCCGAACTTCACGTTAGCAAAAATCAAAAAAAATATGAATATTCAATATAGAAATACGTTAGAAGAAGTTGATTGGAACCAAGTATCTGCGATATTTGAAGTAATAGGCTGGGGTAAAAGACCGCCTGAAAAAGTTAAGGCTGCTTTTCACAAAAGCTCTTTCATGCGCTTTGCGTATGTTGACGATAAAGTGGTTGGTATGGGTAGAACTGTTGATGATGGGCTCTACTATGCTTGGGTCGTAGATCTAGCTATATTGCCAGAGTATCAAGGTTTGGGTATTGGTTCCTTTATTCTCAAAGAGCTTGAAAAAGATCTAGCGCCTTTTACAAGTACTATGTTAACCGCTGCTCCTGGTAAGGGCGGGTTTTATGAAAAGCTTGGTTGGCTTAAACAATCTAACGCATATATTTGGCCACGCTCAGAAAATCAAAAGCGTGATTTCACGAATCATTGCTGACCAGGCGCAGCAACACGCCGCTGGACGGTTGTAAGTCGTGCTTAACGTTAGGCAATTATGAAATTTACCATTTTCGCTTTATTGCTGTTTAGTTCTATGGGGCAGGCTTCTGAATATTCAGATACTCAGCTTTCAGAACTGAAAAACAATTGGTTTTTAA
Organism: Cellvibrio sp.; assembly: GCA_003524365.1. GTDB lineage: Bacteria > Pseudomonadota > Gammaproteobacteria > Pseudomonadales > Cellvibrionaceae > Cellvibrio. Next base: position 5,565 of record DQHS01000180.1, read on the forward strand.
CCGAACCAAAATCGTATAGCTATACATTGCGTCATGGTGGCGTCTTTGGCTACACCATCAATAGAATAAGCGTTCGAAAAGGAACTTGTAAAGCACGCTCTCAGTTCGTGTATGGCAAAAAGCACCCTTGGAAAAAGAGTAAATGTGAGGGGCATAGAATTCACGAACTAATAGAATCAGTACAAAAGCAGGAGCTTCAAGGCGTGTTTCAATCCAAAATTAAATTGAACTCGGAATACAATTTCATATCGTACTATTCAACCGAACCTAAAACTGAGTTTACTGACCAAGACTGGTATTTTGAAATTTTAAGTTTCAAGGCTAAGTAAAGCCTAACAAGCAACCCGCGCACTTCGTGCGCTAGACAGTTTTTAAATCGTGCAAAAAGGGAGGTCAACCCGTGGGTCAAGTTATCGGGAATGTAAAATGGGTTTTACGAATTGAAGGGCTAGCTGTACTTACTCTTGCTTTGTTTTTTTATAACGCTTTTGGTTTTAACTGGGCTACATTTTTCATTTACTTTCTGCTTCCAGATCTTTCATTTCTTGGTTATTTTTTTGGAAAAAAAGTAGGCGCGATTACCTATAACTGTGCGCATTCCTATATAGGGCCAGCCATCGTATTTTCGCTATTTCTTAGTTTGGGTGGTGAGTTATTTCAAATTATTGGTGTAATTTGGGCAGCTCATATAGGTTTTGATCGTGCTTTAGGGTATGGGTTAAAGTATGGAAAAGGTTTTAGCTACACACATTTAGGAAAAATAGGAAAAGAGAAAAATGCATAACAAGCATTGCACCAGACGAATTGTAAGTAGCACTTATGCAATATCGCCGCGTGTTAAGAGGGTGAGTCCGCATCATTCGTTATAAACACAAAATAAGGAGTTAAAATTGAACAATATCGTAACCTGCAATTCCCTTGAGGAAGTTCGTTCAAACATCGATGTTATCGATCAAAAAATTGTTAGCTTAATTGCTCAGCGCGGTGGCTTTGTGATGCAGGCCGCTCGCTTCAAAAAAACAACCGAAGACGTTAAAGCACCACAAAGAGTCGAGCAGGTAATTTCAAAAGTACGTGCTCTTGCAACCGAATTAGGAGCAAATCCAGACGTGACTGAATCCGTTTATCGCGCAATGATTTCAGCCTTTATCAATACTGAGCTTGCCGAGCATTCATCTCTTACAAGCAACACAGTAAAATCATAAACACAGCATCTTACTTTTTTCTCTATTCAAGATGGGGGGTAATGCACTAAATATCGCCTAACAAGCAGCAAACTTAACAACGTGTGCTGCGTTCAACTTTGGTGTGGTTACGCCACTTTACAACAAAGTTTCTCTCCACACGCAGTGCAAGTTACTGCGACCTTAGGCTCACGATACATACATTTACTTTTAGGTGTAATAATGGAAGTTCAAGGTCATATTAAATTTACTGTTCTTGAAAGATCATCAGATGAAGTTATATCTGAAATGCCAATACAACCCGGCATATTGAATCCTTTTGGTACTGTTAATGCTGGTGCCACTTTGTGGCTCGCTGATGTAAATGCATCTGTACTTGTGCTTGAAGGCGTTAATCCTGAGCAAGGTATGAAAGGCTTTCCCCTGGCAATAAATATTAATGCACATTTGCTAGGAAACAATACGACTGGAGCGTTTGTGGCAAAATCAAATTATCTCAAAAAAGGTCGTACTGTCAGTGTAGTTAAAACAACAGTTACTGACACATCCGGTAAGTTGATAGCAGAAGTTACAACAAGCCATGTTCAGTCAGCCTAAGTTTTACAAAAGCCTAACAAGCGATTGTGGTGAATGCCGCATAGATTTTATCTCGCTAGCCAATAGATTGAAGGTCCAGCTTTGGCCGACTTGAGACCTACAGACAAGTTTTCTGTTCAAACCACAATTGGTTTGTTTATACATTTCGAGCTTTATCGAACTTAGCTTAATGAAGCAATTAATAGTATGGAGTGTTATGCGAAAATCAGTTCCTACTATTTTAGAAACCAAGCAGTTACCCGATTTCAACTATCTTGGACTTGATAATATTATCGTCCCGGTCACGGCGGGTGAATTTGCAGCTGCGGTAGCGCATATAGAGTCAGTTAAACTCGTGGGCTTTGATACTGAATCCCGGCCAACATTTGAGAAAGGTAAAGTGAGTGACGGGCCGCATGTGGTTCAATTTGCAAGCGAGAACCAGGCCTATATTTTTCAATTGTGCAACCCGGAAAGCCACAATCCCTTACTGTATTTGTTAGCAGCTGAAGATATTAAAAAAATTGGCTTTGATTTAGGTTCAGACCGTAAGTTATTGCTCAAGAAGTTTGGCATCTTACCTCGTGGGCTCGTAGACCTTCGCCCTGTATTTAAAAAGCAGGGTTATCTCAATACAGTTGGAATTAGAGCTGCGGTCGCCATTGTGTTCAACCAGCAATTCCATAAAGCAAAGCATGTCACTATGTCGAATTGGGGTAGCCCAATACTTACGCCCAACCAATTACTTTATGCAGCTAACGACGCCTATGCCGCACTGCGGGTGTACCTACAGCTACTTAATAGCCCTAACGAAAAAGTTTAATAACGAGAGAAAAAATGAACGTAAAAACAGTTGAACTAACCTTCGTAAAATCCACAAAAGGTACCCATGTTTATGGCTCAGACGTTGCGGATGCAGCGACGCAGTCTGTTTATATTCAGCGGTCAGCACTGCCAGAAAAACCCCCTGCGACAATTACACTGACGTTATCCTGGGAGTAATTTTGGGAAACGAGCTTCCGCTCTTGGCCGTTTTGCGAAGTTCGGCGGCTTAGGCTTTGGCTCCTGTGTCGCTCCACCTTCTGCATCCATGCAGTCGTGCTTCGCGAAGCTCCTACAAATTGGGGGGAGAATTTTTGTTTACATTTTTTCGCGCTCGTAGTTTTATTGTGCAAGAGAAATCCACAACCCCAATTGAGGCTATTATGCGTAAGCACCTGCCCTCGCTTTCAAATGCGAGCCGAACGGCACCATGAGTGATTTATTAATTCTGCCAATGTTATTTCACATACTCTGGGTGGCAATGCTCTATGTACTGCTAACGGTGATGCGCGCGCCTAAAATATGGGGCATTGGCGCCAGAGCTGATGGCACCAACCCCTTTGCCACACTGGAGCCAAGAGTCAGCGCAAACCTGAGCAATCAATTTGAATGGCCGGTTTTGTTTTATGCAATTTGCACACTGCTAATTGCACGCCCGGAACCTTACCAGTCAAGTCATTTGTGGTTCGCGTGGTTATTTGTATTTGGCCGAATCATTCACAGTGTTGTGCAAATTTTTACAACAAACATCCGGCTGCGTGGCCTTATTTTTACTATTAATTTTGTTGCAGTCATGTGCATGTGGTTTGTTTTAGGGCTAAGCGCTTTAAATTAGTCAACAAACGATTTGGTCATAAACACACTATAAGGATCTTCCACATAATCGCCAAAAGGCCCACAGTATTCAAATCCAAAACGTTCGTAAAGGTTTCGCGCCGGAGTAAAAAATTCCTGCGGTCCAGTTTCTAAACTCAGGCGTTGGTAATTGCGCTCAGCCGCCACACTCAAAATGTGCTCCATCAGTTTTACCGCTACACCTTTGCCGCGATACGCCTTTGCAGTGCGCATGGATTTAATTTCAGCGTGCCCTGCTTTCAATTCCTTTATTGCACCACAGCCTGCTAATTGATTGCCGTCCCACACTGACCAGAAGGTGATATTGGGTTGGCGTAATTTATTCAAATCAAGCGCGTGTACGCTTTCAGGTGGGGATACGGCGTACATATCGTGCAAATGTTCCGTTAATATTTGCGCAACTTCGGGGCCACTCAGGTCATCAATCTTGATTAACATCTTTATCTCCTTTTTATTCATTTAATAATTCAAGATCCTGTAATTCAAGATCCCTTAATTCGAGCCCCTGTAAATACTGCGCCTCTTGCCACTCGCGGCGATTGCACATGCTTTTACATTTATAAGATGCAAGCGTGTTAGCGATTGCATCAACCCATGCTTGGGCACTAGCGCCAGTAGCGGATACAGGCTTTGCAGCGTCAACCAGTTGTTGCGCTGCAGGTGCAAGCGAGGTATTGGCACCCTCGACGATAATAAATTTTATATAGAGAAATTTATTATAAGCGGTTTTAAATTCTTGATGTGTGGGGATAGGCAGGGATACATCGGGAAGGCAAGATACTATAGCCGCATAATCGGCTTTGTTTTGTTGCCCTGCGCGATAGATCGCCAACAGAACCCAGGCGTCAACGCTCGTTAATCTATGCATGCACATTCCCACATAATAAGCAGCGATTGCGCTTACTGCCGCGTTAAATTATTCATCCACTTACGGCTGATAATACGCCTGATCACCGGGATAAACTTCAGCCCATCCTCCAAAAACATCAAGGCATAAATATACACAAACGATAGCTTGGTCAGGAATACCACGGCGATGTAGATAGGTAAACCAAATAGCCACATGACGACAGTATCGGTGATCAATGTAAAGCGATTATCGCCACCCGCGCGCAGCACGCCGATAATACGCATCATATTGATAATTTTTACCCAGACCAACAAACAAAAAACGCCGAGCGTGTTGAAGAGCAGATCGGTAGATTTTTCGTCGAGTTGATCAAAGATCAACAGCATCCAGGGGCGGGCGAACCAAAGTGCAGTGCAAAAGAAAATTAACAGTACAAAAGTGATGCGATCAAAAAATTTATGCAGCTGCCAGGCGGTTTCATTATTGCCTGCTCCCAGCTCGCGCCCGATCAACACCGCCGACGCATTGGCGAGGCCGACAAACAATGCAAAGAATGCACTTTCAATCGGTACGATGACACCCATCACCGCGAGCGCTTCAGTGCCCGCAAATCCTGTGACTAAATGATAAGTCGAGTTGCCCACAGCCCAGATAGCGTAGTTCGCAACTAAGGGTAATGAGAAAGCGAGATAGCGGCTAATTTGAACTTTATCCAACCCCATGCGCAATTGCGCAAAACTCAATGCGAAGCCGTGTTTTTTTGCGTAGACCCAACCAACCACAATTAACAATTGTAAAAAGCGCGAACCCAATGTTGCCCATGCGGCACCGGCAACACCTAATGCGGGAAAACCCCAATTGCCGCCAATTAAAGCGTAGTTGCCGAGAATATTTAACACCGCCGCAAATACACCGGCCACTAGTGGCATGGTGGTGCTGCCCAGTGCGCGCAGCGATGCTTCGTAGATTACGATCCATTGGGTAAACAATAATGCCGGTGCGGTGATGATGAGATATTGCGCGGCGAGCGCGACTACATTTTCATCCGGATTAATCCATCCCACCCAAGTGTTAGAGGCGAAACCGAACACCAGCACAAACGGAATCATTACCAGTGTGCCCACCAGCAAGGTGACTGCAAGCGAACGCTGGCAACTGACAAAATCTTTTGCGCCTATATATTGCGCGATCAGAATGCTGCAGCCAGTCGCAAGACCGCTCATTAATACCAGCAACAAGAAATGAATCTTTGCAGCCAAGCCCACTGCCGCAATTGCGCTGGAACCCAGATCGCCCACCATAATTACATCGGCCATGCCCAGCAGTGATTGCATCAACATCTGTGCGGCAACGGGTAGCGACAATAAAATCACACTGCGCCAGAACGCGTGTTTGTCGTCGAGAGAAATAAGTTTGGGGGAAGAAACCACGTGTCGCTCCAGCGCGGGAAATGCAAAACCGCATTATAGAGGGAATTGCGCTGAGCGGTTGTTAATAAGTGGTAAGGCTATGCGTTCGTACCAGGTTCAGTTTACGCGCAGCGCAAAACGAGACCGTTTATACAAAAGTGAACTCTCATTAGTAAAAAGTGCTACACATTCACGCATAAGTTCGGACGATTTTACAATCTTCGGGCTGACATAATGGGCGGAACGGCTAAACTCTTTAGCAAATGCCTTACTCGTATCACCATACCCCATTTGCATCAAAACAAGAGCAGCACCCAAGCAACATCAATAATAAGCAACGGCGATAATTATCTATGACAACCCAAACCTTAAATCACCCAAGTATTCCACAGCGCGTTGAGTTAGTTGATGCTCTGCGCGGATTTGCGTTGATGGGAATTTGTCTCGTCCACTTTATGGAGTATTTTGAACTCTACTGGATCAATCAGGACCCAACCTTTCTTCACAACCTCATTTTCTTTTTGTTTGCGGGAAAAGCCTACGCGATTTTTGCGCTTATGTTTGGGTTGAGTTTTTTTATCATTATGGATAATCAGGCAAGGAAGGGCGTGAACTTTAGTTACCATTTTGCGTGGCGTTTAGTTATTTTGCTCGCAATTGGTTATATACACACCTTGTATTATCTGGGCGATATTTTGTCGGTATTGGGTGTGATTGGTTTGAGTTTGTTATTTGTGCAGGGCATGAGTAATCGCTGGCTAGTCGCCCTCGCCCTACTCTGCTTATTACAGCTACCGTTTTATTATCAATTTTTTGCCGCACTTAATAATCTGCCGGGCGCTAATGACAACCCTGCGTTTTTTTCTCTCTTTGGCGATGTCTATGCCGCTATTGAAAAAGCCAGCTTCAGTGAATTGCTGGTGCTTAATGGTAGCGATGGGCTCTACGCCAAATGGATATTTTTTGTGGAGTCAGGCCGCGGATTGCAGTTAATCGGTTTATTTCTGGCGGGCTTAGTATTGGGGCGCATTGGTTTTTTCACCCAAGCCGAAAAGTTTGATCGCAGCCGGATTAAAGCTTTAGGTATGGCGCTGCTCGCCGTAATAGTTCTGTACTGCCTTGAAAAATATATCGCCCAATTGCCGGCAAATTTCTTTCAGGAAACAGGTATGGCGAAGTGGTATTTACAACAATTGCTGGGCTCTTATTTAAGTACCGCGATTATGACCAGTTTAATACTGCTGTTTATTCAATTTTATTTATGGCAACGCAGCGGAAAACTCCTGAACCTGCTCGCACCCTGTGGCCGCATTAGCTTGAGTATTTATTTGGTTCAGTCGTTGGTAGGCGTGCCCTTATTTTATCCCTATGGGCTGGGTTTGTACAAAACCCTGGGGCAAACCAATAGCCTAATACTCGGCATTATTTTTTATGCTTTGCTCATACTGGTGGCGCACTGGTGGGTAAAGCGTTTTTACTACGGCCCTGTGGAGTGGCTATGGCGCAGCGCAACTTATATGACGCTCAACGTGCCCTTTAAAAAGAGTCGTTGATAGTAAGAATTTCCAGATTGGCGAGCAACCGCCATGCTGACAATCATCGATATACAAGTTATGGAATAATTTTTAGCGGCTGATCCGGCTTGGCATAGGACAGCCGCGCAATTTTTTGGGTGTGATGATAGGAATCTAAACCTGAGAGAGTCATTGTGCCTGCGGCTTCCAAATCGATAAATCCATCCGGATTAATGACTTCATCAGGAACATAAGCTTCCACTATTTTTCCAATCAACAAAATAGTGCCGTTGATCTGTAAATCTACACGCTCTGCAAATTGCAGCGCGAGCTTGACGCGGCTTTCACGCACGAAGGGCGCAAAAAAACCATTGAGCCACTCTTCAGTTAAACCGGTTGCGGAAAATTCCGACCGCTCAGCCGGATAGCTGGCAGAGGTTTGGTGGGCTTGTTGATAAATCGCCTCGTGCACATGATTAATCGTGTAAGACCCTGTCGCGATAATATTATTCAGCGTGTGGCGCTCGCCGTTATCCGGCCGCACGATGACTCCACATAACGCAGGGCTTGCACCTATGTGGAAGAAAGAACTGAACACCGCGAGATTGGTATCGCCCTGCAAATTTTGTGTACCCAGCATCACCAGACTTTTAAAACCGCCGAGTGAATTTATTAATTGCGCACGGTAGCGCTGATCCATCTGCTGGATATTATCGTCAGTGATGTGCATTTAAGCCCCTAAGATTTTAGCGCTGACATGCCACCATCAACATGCAGAATTTGGCCGGAGATCCAAGCGGCTTGCGGTGATAACAAAAACGCACCCATAGCAGCAACCTCCTTGGGATCACCCACTTTTTGTAACGGATGGCGTTTGGCTGCCGCATCCATTTTATCGGCTGTATTTAATAATTTTTCGGCAAGGGATGTGTTCGTTAATGACGGGGCAATTCCGTTAACGCGAATAGCGGGAGCCCACTCGGCCGCCAAACTTTTTACCAGCCCTTCAATCGCCGCTTTGCTGCTGGCAATACTTGCATGAAACGGCATACCGAGGGTGGCCGCGACACTGCTGAATAGCACCACACTGGCGTGTTCAGATTTTTTTAACAGGGGCGCAACAGATTGCAAGGTGCGTACTGCGCCGAGTAAATTGATTTGAAAATCCTGCAAGAAATCGTCTGCCGATAACCGCGCAAAAGGTTTGAGGTTGATACTACCGGGGCAATAGACAACGCCGTCAAGCGCCTCAGGTAAACCGGTAAGATCGGGATTTTTTTCAGCGGGGTTGTTTGCGATGAATTGCGCACCAGCAATATCAACCTGATTGCGCGCCCAGATGGTAACGCCGTGGCCCTCACCAATGAGCTGCGTGGCCAGCGCCGCGCCAATTCCACGCGTGCCGCCTACAATTAAATAATGTTTCATGAATTTTTCTCGTCATCAGCCGTTTCTTAGTCAAGCTGATACGAAATCAAGATGGATTTGGATCTTTATTCTTTGCCAATCACCCGAAAGCGCCGTTCCAATCGATAGCCTTGTTTATCGACAATCAATAATGTGTGTAAGCCAGGCTCAAGCGCGGCCTCGCGCTCGTGGAAGATTTTGGTTTCACCAAGGAATTCATCGTCAAGATGCCAATACAATTGCGCCGCAGGATTTCGATGGATTGCTTTTAGTATCACGCGGCTGCGCTTGCCATCCAAATCCATTGGAATATAAATGCGGCTCTCTTCATTGGGGTAGACCAATTCTATGGGTTGATCTTCATCGACTTGCAATAGATCCTTCACACAATCACTGCGCCAAGGCGGCAGGGCTTTGTATTCACTGTGATGTTGGCGCCAGTAAAATTCTTGCGTGGGCGGCAATACAAACCAATCGCGCGCCTGCATATTGCTCACGTTTTCGCAGCGACTGTGCACTCGAAATTGTTCATTGCTATCGAGATGGATGCGACGATGGTTTTTGGTGACTTTATCGAAATGGCTGGTGTTAGGAATTTCCATATCAACCGATTCGCACTGCCCGCCGGTGAGATAGCCATCATCCTTACACACTGAAATTGTTTTAAGGGCGTGCGCGGGTTTGGCAAACCAATTCACGCTCGGCAGCGCATCGAACACATCAAATAAAATGGGCGCAGCACTGCTTTGGCCGCTGATAAAACTGGCCGGTTCACCGCCGGCATTGCCCACCCAGACTCCGAGCGTGTAGCGACCATTGCTGCCAATTGCCCAAGCGTCGCGCAAGCCATAACTGGTGCCGGTTTTCCATGCGATAGTTTGACTGCCAGAAAAATCTCGCCAGTAATTGTCATTGCCGGGACGCGCCACATCGATTAACGCTTGCAAGGTTAACCAGGCGGCGCCTTGCTGGATTACTGGTTTAATCGTTAGTGTGTTTTGTTGCCCCGCCGTTTTATTTTCCGATCCTGTTTTGTTTTCCAGTACTGTTTTATTTGCTAGCAATAGTGACGGAGCGGGCTGATGGATATTGCCATCACGCGCGCTGGCAGCGAGTCGAGCATAAATACCGGTGAGATCCCACAGGGTTCCCTCTGCTCCACCCAAAATGAGTGTGAGCCCATAATCATCCGCAGGGCGAAATAAACTGGTCATTCCCATGGCCTGCAATTTTTCCTGAAATTTTCCAATACCGTAATCGCGCAACATGCGCACTGAAGGAATATTCAATGAATGCGCCAGTGCAAATTGTGCGAGTACTGCACCGCGAAAACTGCGGTCATAATTTTTGGGGCTGTAACCGCCAAATTGAGTGGGAATATCAGGAATTAAACTGGTGGGAGCAAGCTCGCCTTCTTGCAACATCAAACCATAAAGTAACGGTTTTAAAATGCTGCCGGTGGAACGCGGGCGTCGAATTAAATCCAAATCGGGTGCATAGCGCTGTTGTTTTTTCCACGCCTGATTGCCAACATAAGCCAATGTTTCCATAGTCTCATGATCAATTAACATCAGTGCAATATTGTTCACACCTTCATTGGCCAAACGCAGACTATGGCGCTCGGCGATTTGCATTGCAGTGCGCTGGATAAACGGATCAATACTGCTGTGAAATACCGGCTGGGTATTATGTTGTTTTTTTAAGGTCGCCAATAAATGTGGCGCAAGTTGTGGTAGGGATTGTGGCCGATCCGGTAATGGTTCGATCAATGCCAGTTGCAAATCCAAATCAGAAAAATACTGTTGTTGATGCATGCGTACCAATAGACGATCACGCTTTTGTTTTAGCAGATCGCGCTGGCGACCGGGGTGAATAAGCGCAGGGCTGTTGGGCAACACGGCAAGCAGCGCTGATTCCGCCCAGGATAAATGTTCCGGCGCACGCCCGAAATAGCGCCAGGCTGCCGCGCGTAAGCCGACAATATTTCCACCAAAAGGCGCGTGGCTCGCGTAGTGAATTAACAGTTCCTCTTTGCTAAAACGCCATTCCAATTGGAACGCACTGCCCGCTTCCAACAACTTGCTGGTGACGCTGCGCGAAGGTAATTTTTTATTTTGCTGGTGATATTCCGCCTGACGCAGCAAGCGCGCCAGTTGCATACTGATAGTACTGCCACCACTCGTGACTTTGCCTGCACGAAAATTTCCTTGCAGCGCGCGCGCAATCGCGAGGGGGTTTATGCCAGGGTGGCGATAAAAATATTTGTCTTCAAATAACAACAGGGATTTTTTATATTTTTCGGGCAGGGATTCTACCGGAGCAAATCGCCACTGTTGGTCAGCAGCGATACTTGCCCCCAATAAACTGCCATCACGCGCGAGCAATAAAGTCGCATAGGATTGCTGGTGCAATGCCCATGGAAGTGGCGCAAATGAAAGTGCAGCGAGTGCAATCAATAATGCTGCACCCGGCACCAACCAACAGCTCGATGTGAAACGCATTAGTCCTCGGAGGGGTTGTCAAGCTCACTGCCGCAGCGAGAGCAATAATCGGCCGCGTGTTCGTGGCCTTTTTTACCGCAATTAGGACATTTAATTAATAATTCATCGTGGCGCATTTCACGCGCTAATTCTGCAGTGACAATTCCGGTGGGAACCGCGATGATCGAATAACCCGTCAGCATCGCCAGCGACGCCACCACTTGCCCCAGCGGCGTTTGCGGGGTGATATCGCCATAGCCCACCGTAGTGATGGTGACTATGGTCCAGTAGATGCTGCGCGGAATACTGGTAAAGCCGTTGGCCGGGCCTTCAACGACATACATAATCGAACCAAAGATGGTGGCGAACACCATGACCACAAAGAAAAATACGGATATTTTTCGGCGCGCCTGAAACAGCGCACGAATTAATACGTTGGCCTCATCCAAATATTTAATTAGTTTAAGCACGCGGAAAATACGCAACACCCGCAGCAAACGAATAATTAATAGATAGGTGACATCGGCAAAAAACAAACCTAAATACGAGGGTAATATGGAGAGCAAATCTACAATACCGTACACGCTACTAATGTATCGCCAACGATTGGGCG
>DQHS01000256.1 GCA_003524365.1 Cellvibrio sp.
TACCTTAATGCGCACTTATCGCGATTTGGGGATTCACGTGCTGCGCTTTAATTTTCGCGGTGTTGGCAAAAGCGAGGGCAGTTTTGATAATGCGATCGGAGAGGTTGATGACTTATTAGCAGCAGTGGCTTGGGCGAAGCAGCAGTTGCCGCAATCTACGCTGTTATTGGCCGGTTTTTCGTTCGGCTCATCCATTGCCGCGCAGGCCAGTCATCAAGTGGGTTCTTTGCAGCATCTGACTTTGGTGGCGCCGCCGGTGGAGCGTTATCCCTATGATCGCGATGGACGATTTCCCTGCGTGCTTGCGGTTATACAAGGAGACAAAGATGAGCGTGTTATCGCCGATGGTGTTTATCAGTGGGTGGCCGCTATACAAAGCCCCGCTGAGTTATTGCGCTATCCGGACGCGGGGCATTTTTTTCACGGTTATTTAACCCAAATGAAAACGGATCTGACCGAACTCTTGCTGCGGCAAATTCCTTAGCGCGATTTCTATGGCAACTTGTGTGAAAACTAATGCGTCACTGTAGGCATATCGCTAAAGTGGCGCACAATTTTGGTAAACCTGCCTGATACCTATGACAACCCCTGCTTTCCTCTCTCCTTATGATCGATACCAGCGCGATCTTGCGCGACCAGACTTTCGCCACGATGCAGCGCAGGCCGCTGCCGTAAATCACCTGCAACATTTATATGAGCAATTAGTTGCTGCCTGCAAGGTCGAGCAAGAGCAATCCGGATTAAGCGGGTTTTTCAAGCGAATGATCGGTGCCAAGCCGCGTCCGCTCGTGCGAGGTTTGTATTTTTGGGGTGGGGTAGGGCGCGGTAAAACCTATCTGATGGATAATTTTTTCGAAAGCTTGCCGTTTGAGCAAAAGCTGCGCGCGCACTTTCACCGTTTTATGCGCCGTGTACATGCTGAGCTTAAAAAGCTGGATGGCCAGAAAAACCCGCTCAAACAAGTTGCCGACATTATCGCCGGCGAAGTGCGGGTGATTTGTTTCGATGAGTTTTTTGTATCGGATATCACCGATGCAATGATTCTCGGCACCTTGATGGAGGAGTTATTTGCGCGCGGCGTGACGCTGGTGGCCACATCTAACATAGTTCCAGATGGCTTATATAAGGATGGCCTGCAGCGCGCCCGTTTCTTGCCTGCCATAGCCTTGCTCAACCAGCACACGCTGGTGGTAAATGTGGATGGTGGCGTGGATTACCGTTTACGAGCGCTGGAACAGGCCGAACTTTATCATTCACCGCTGAATGAGGCCGCTGACCAGAGTTTAATGTGTAGTTTTAAAAGTCTAATATCAGCCACGGCTGAGTTCCATGAAAATCAGGATCTTGAAGTCGAGGGGCGATTGATTCGGGCGCGCTACTTGAGCGAAGGTATTGCCTGGTTTGATTTTGTCGAATTGTGCGATGGTCCTCGCTCGCAGAATGATTACATCGAATTGGCGCGCGAGCATCACTCGATCATCCTCAGCAATGTGCCGGGTTTAGGGCTTGCGACAGATGACCAGGCGCGGCGTTTTGTGAATTTGGTGGACGAGTTTTACGATCGTCAGGTCAAGTTAGTCATTTCGGCAGAGCGTCCTCTAGCGGAAATCTATTCCACTGGCAAATTGAATTTTGAATTTCAGCGCACCGTGAGCCGCCTACTGGAAATGCAAAGCCATGAGTATCTGGCGCGCCCGCATCGACCTAATTAGTAAACTTGCTGTAAATTGTGGTTGAAAATAAGGCATTGGCTGTGTAGTATGCCGCCTCCCTATTTTAGGGTATTTATTTATATTAGTATCCACATCCGACTAGGCAGGAATAACATGAAGACCTATATTGCCAAAGCAGAATCCGTCGTTAACGACTGGTTCGTCGTGGATGCGGCGGGAAAAACACTCGGCCGTTTATCTGCGGAAATCGCCTCGCGTTTGCGTGGCAAGCACAAGCCAGAATTCACTCCACACGTTGATACCGGCGATTACATTGTTGTAATCAATGCCGCTCAAGTGCGCGTGACTGGCCGTAAAGCAACTGACAAGATTTACTACTCGCACACCGGTTTTGTTGGCGGTATTAAAGCTATCAGCTTCCAGAAGTTGATTGAAAAAGCACCAGAGCGCACTATCGAAACTGCCGTTAAAGGTATGTTGCCGAAGGGTCCACTCGGTCGCGCTATGTTCAAAAAACTGAAAGTTTATGCAGGTAATGAGCATCCACATGCTGCTCAGCAACCTAAAGAACTGAACATCTAAGGGGAGCTGACATGTCTGCTACACAGTTTTACGGCACTGGCCGTCGCAAAACCTCTACCGCGCGCGTGTTTCTCACCGCTGGTACAGGCACCATCATCGTAAATGATCGTCCTTTGGACGAGTATTTCGGTCGTCCAGTAGCGCGCATGGTAGTGCGTCAGCCACTGGAATTGGTTGGTTTGGTAGAAAAGTTTGACGTTAACGTCACTGTCGCCGGCGGCGGTAGTTTCGGTCAAGCAGGTGCTATCCGTCACGGCTTGACCCGTGCGCTGATGGAATATGATGAGTCTCTGCGTAGCGATTTGCGTAAAGCCGGTTACGTTACTCGCGATTCTCGCGAAGTTGAACGTAAGAAGGTTGGCCTGCGTAAAGCACGTAAGAAGCCACAATTCTCCAAGCGTTAATGGTTTTCTCCAGCCGGTTTTATGCCGGCTGGTTGATGATCATCAAAAACGCCCAAGTCTTTACTGGCTTGGGCGNNATGTGTGGTTATTCTTGTAAGCAATACGTTAATTCATTAACATTGCCCGCCTTTTCTTGAGTCACCCAATATTCCTTTTTTTGCCTGACGTCGTATTAGTAATCTGAATCACGTCTTGGGGCAATTTTAGGCAATTTGCTAGCCGAAAGCTGTTTAGGGGAGAGAATCGTCATGAGTAATGACGCAGTAAATCAAACGCGCCGCCGCGTATTAATCGGAGCCACTTGTGCAGTGGGTGCGGTTGGTGTTGTGGGTGCCGCTGTTCCGTTTGTGGGTTCCTGGAATCCAAGTGCCAAGGCGAAAGCTGCGGGTGCGCCAGTTAAATACAACATTAGCAAAATTGAACCAGGCGCCATGGTCACTGTTGAGTGGCGCGGTAAGCCGGTCTTCATAGTGCGCCGCACTCAGGCAGCCTTGGATAGTTTAAAAATAGTGGAAGAGCAGGGGGTGTTGCTTGATCCTGACTCAAAAGAGGCGATGCAGCCCGTTTACGCGCAAAATGCTGAGCGCGCGATCAATAAAGAGTTCGCCATCCTCTTGGGTATTTGTACCCATCTGGGCTGTGCACCTGCGTTTCGCCCAGATGTGGGTGCCGCAGATTTGGGTGGTGACAAGTGGCAAGGTGGATTCTTTTGCCCATGCCATGGTTCTAAATATGATCTGGCAGGTCGTGTTTATGTAGCTGTTCCAGCACCATTGAATCTGGAAGTGCCTCCTCATCGATATGAGAGCGATTCTGTTGTTGTGATTGGCGAAGACCAGGGGGCTTGATATGAATTGGTTAACAGGTTTATGGCAGTGGGTTGATAAGCGTCTTCCTGTGCAGCGTGCATGGGATACCCATATGGGTAAATACTATGCTCCTAAAAATTTCAATTTCTGGTATTTCTTTGGCGTACTCTCGCTTCTGGTATTAGTGAACCAACTGGTCACTGGTATCTGGTTGACGATGAGTTATAACCCCTCTGCAGAGGGTGCTTTCGCTTCTGTTGAATATATTATGCGCGACGTTGATTACGGCTGGTTGTTGCGTTACATGCACTCCACTGGCGCATCGGCATTTTTTGTTGTTGTCTACCTGCATATGTTTCGCGGCATGATGTACGGCTCCTACAAGGCTCCACGTGAATTAGTGTGGATTTTTGGAATGACTATCTATTTGGTGCTCATGGCTGAAGCCTTTATGGGATACGTATTGCCTTGGGGGCAGATGTCCTACTGGGGTGCGCAGGTAATTGTCTCCCTATTCGGTGCTATTCCTGTGATTGGTGAAGACTTGGTGCAGTGGATTCGCGGTGACTATCTCATCTCTGGCATTACCCTGAACCGCTTCTTTGCACTACACGTTGTGGCCTTGCCGATTGTGTTGCTTGCACTGGTTGTTATGCACATTCTGGCGCTGCACGAAGTGGGCTCTAACAACCCTGATGGCGTTGAGATCAAAAAGAACAAAGATGAAAATGGCGTGCCGCGCGATGGTGTTCCGTTTCATCCCTTCTACACCGTACACGATCTGGTCGGTATTACTGTATTCCTATTTGCATTCTGCTTCATCATGTTCTTCATGCCGGAGATGGGTGGTTTCTTTCTCGAATACGCTAACTTTGAAGAAGCTAATAACCTGAAAACCCCGCTCCACATTGCACCGGTTTGGTATTTCACNNGGCCATATTCCGCGCGTCATGTTAATTGCATTTGCGGCTATGTTCGTCGTGCTGGGTTATTTGGGCGTGAAGGCGCCAACGGAGGGCAGAACTCTGCTTTCACAAATTGCAACAGCCTTCTATTTCGCCTACTTCCTGACAATGCCAGTCTGGACTACTACGAGTCCGGAAAAAGCCAAGTCGAAAGTGGCTTGGGTGCTTTGCGGTGTCTTCGCCATAGTTTTTGCCTGGATGGGGATTGAGTATATTGGTGGCGAGGTTCCTGTTTTACTACTGATCGTTTGTTTCCTGTTGGCGGTGCTGTTCGCTGTGATGCCACTCCTTGCTGCGCGCGATAAAGATCTGGTGGAGCCAACCCGCACTCAGGCGAAAGGTTTGCCAACGCTCGTGGTTCTTGCCGGCTTGGCACTGTTTATCATTCTCGCCGTAGTACCTATTAAAGCGGTTGCTGCTGAAGGTGCATTCAATTGTGGTGCGGTTCCATGTGATCACATGGAACCGGATTTGAATGATAAGGAGTCACTACAGCGCGGTGCCAAATACTTCGTCAATTATTGTATGGGTTGTCACTCAGCAAAATATTCTCGTTACGAGCGCGTTGCTGATGACTTGGATATCCCACACAATTTGATGGAAGAAAATTTGATTTTTGGTAGCGAGCGCATTGGTCAGCTAATGGACATCGCTATGAAACCACAGCAATCCAAAGTATGGTTTGGTGTTGCGCCACCGGATTTGACTCTGGTTGCGCGCGCGCGCTCACCAGAATGGCTGTATACCTACCTGCGCAATTTCTACAAAGACGAGACTCGTCCCTGGGGTGTTAACAACCGTGTATTCCCCAATGTGGGTATGCCGCATGTGTTGATTGGTCCGCAGGGTTTATTGGAGTGCAGTGCGGGTCCGAAACTCAACCATCATGGTGGTGCCTTGCGCAACGATGTTGGTCAGGTTGAGGTGGACGAGCACTGCGGTGCGCTTAAAGAAGGCAAGATTAAAGGCTCTATGTCTGCTGCCGAATTTGACCAGGCTGTTTACGATTTGGTTAATTTTCTGGAGTATGTTGCGGAACCTGTCGCAGTGAAGCGTCAGGCAATCGGTTACTACGTGCTGGGTTTTCTGCTGATTTTGTTTGTCTTTGTCTACTTCCTGAATCGCGAATTCTGGAGAGAGATCCACTGATAAGAAACGGGCGACTTAGGTCGCCCGTTTTGTTTGAGGCTCAATTAAATTGAGCCTTGGTTAAAATACCTGTAATTTGTTGTTGGTATTCATTTGTTCAGTTAAAGGAAATTTCTATGTCCATGACATCCAGTCGACCGTATTTTCTGCGTGCCATCTATGAATGGATACTGGATAACAACTGCACCCCACATATTTTGGTGGATGCGCATGTGCAAGGTACACAAGTGCCGCAGCAACATGTGAATAAAGATGGGCAAATCATTCTGAATATTTCCCCTTCAGCAATTAAAGATTTTTTTATGGATAACACCGCCGTCTCATTCAATGCGCGCTTTAGTGGTGTAGTGAATAACCTCTATGTCCCCTGTGGTGCTATTCTCGGCATTTATGCGCGTGAAAACGGTCAGGGCATGATGTTTGATCCCGAGCAGAATCCACAGCCACCTGCACCGGAAACACCACCGACCTCGCCCAGACCAGAGCCGATATCCCCCTCGGGTTCAGGGCCCAAACGACCCGGATTGCGCGTCGTAAAATAAAACTCCCTAACACCAGCTGCGGCTGGTGTTTTCATTTCTGGGGGAGGGAGTGGAGCAGTAAAAATTGTGACGATTGTGCGACACATTTGTGACAAAAATTTCCGTCAGTCATATTACTGTCATATTTGCTGGATAAAGTAGTCGTCAATGAAGAGGCAAAGCTCTTCATCGACACGCAAGAATTCATTATTCACAATGACTAACGGAGCGCTCTATGAACGCCATCAAAATTTTCAAAGGGCTGGCATTGGCTGGTTCTATGGTCTGCGCCGCTGCGCTGCAAGCCGCTGTTGATCCTAAGTTGCCAGAATACAAAACCACTACTGGCGTTTCAGGTAATGTGAACTCTATCGGTTCAGACACCTTGAATAACCTGATGACCCTGTGGGCTGAAGATTTCAAAAAGTGGTACCCCAATGTCAACATTCAAATCCAGGGCGCTGGTTCTTCAACTGCACCACCGGCCTTGACTGAAGGTACTGCCAACTTCGGCCCTATGAGCCGCGCGATGAAAACCGAAGAAATTCAAGCGTTTGAAGCGAAACATGGTTACAAGCCTACTGCAGTGCCGGTTGCCATCGACGTATTGGCGGTTTATGTCAATAAAGATAACCCGATCAAAGGCTTGAGCATTCCCCAGGTAGATGCCATTTTTTCTGCGACCCGTAAATGTGGTGGCGCCAAAGACATTACCCGTTGGGGCGAGGTGGGTTTGACTGGTATTTGGGAAGGCCGCGATTTTGCCGTATACAGCCGCAACGCAGTGTCAGGCACTTACGGTTACTTTAAAGATGAAGCTCTGTGTAAAGGCGATTTCAAAGCCAAGATTCTTGAGCAACCAGGTTCTGCTTCGGTAGTGCAGGGTATTTCAGAATCCATCAACGGTATTGGTTACTCAGGTATTGGGTACATTACTTCTGGTGTGCGCGCTGTGCCATTGTCTAAGAAAGATGGCCAACCTTTTGTCACTGCTGAGGCATCACATGCACTCGATGGAACTTATCCTTTGTCGCGTGTACTGTTTATGTATATCAACAAGCACCCGAATCGTCCGCTGGATTCCCTCCAATTGGAATTCGTAAAGCTGATTCTCTCCAAGCAAGGTCAAGAGACTGTGGTGCGTGATGGTTACATCCCGCTCCCAGCCTCCATGGCAGCTAAAGCATTGGCTGAGCTTCAGAAATAGCGCGTTTATAAACGCAAAAAAACGCCGACTTGTTCGGCGTTTTTTTATGCCTGCAGGGTAGGAAATTTGTGACAGTAATATGACAGTAATCTTTTGTTTGTAACAAAAGTGTCATCTTTGCTTGTTAGGATTTACGCGTCAGACGATCAACCAGGTGAGCAGACCATGTCCGAACCAATCACAATGGCGAAACAAGCGCCCAGCTTGATGCCGACTACCGAGCAGCGCAGCCGTTTGCGCAGCATTCGCAAATTTAAAGATGGCCTGTCGCGTTACGGCGTTATGTCGGCCGGTTTAGCGGTAGTTTTTTCCTTGGGTTTGATTTTCTTTTATCTCTTTTCGGAAATCGCACCCTTGTTTCGCGGTGCTTCGTTAGAGATTGTCAAGACCTATACCCCTGCACAATTGAATCAGGTTGAGTCAGATGCGACCGAATACCTGACGCTGGAGCGCTACGAGGAAATTGGCGCAAGCTTCAAACGCAGTGGTGCGGTAAATTTCTTTAATGTGGTGGACGGAAGCAAAGTCTTGGATGTGAGCGTTCCGCGCGCTGCGGAGGCCAATTTCACCAGCCTCGCCACTAGCACGCCCGACCACGGCTTGGTGGTTTACGGCTACAGCAATGGCCAGGTTTCGGTGACCAAGGTCAACTACGCGCTCAGCTATCCACAGGATAAACGCCATATCACCCCAAGTCTGGTTTTCCCGTTGGGGGAGGCCCCGTTGCAATTAGATGCGAATGGTGCTGCGCTGACCCATTTGGCGATTCAGGAAACATCGAGCGGCATCTTGATTGGTGCAGTGACGGCTGACCAGCGTTTGCAGCTGGCTATATACAGCAGTAGTGAGAATATGATCACCGGTGAAGTGAGCGTTAACCAGGAGGTCTTCACTCTCCCCCCCTTGCCGCAGGGCACTAATCCGGTTGCGATGCAGATCGATGAAGGCGCGCAGCATTTAATTATCGCAACCGATACATCGCAGTTGCTGCTCTACAAAATTGTTGATCCTACGGCCATCACTCGTATGGATCCGGTTACTGTGTCGGGCGGCAAAATTACCGCGATGGAGTTTTTAGTCGGCACCGCGTCGCTGGTTATTGGCACTGATCAAGGCGAAGTCAGCCAATGGTTTTTAGTGCGTAACAATGAAGACAATATTTACCACATCACCTTCGTGCGCGCGTTCGATGCACTTGAAGGTGCGATTACCCGTTTGGCCCCAGAGCATGCGCGCCGCGGTTTCTGGGCAAGCGATGACAAGGGAAATATTGGTATCTATTACGGCACCTCCGAGCGCACGTTGTTGCTCGATTCAGTGGGTGACAAGCCGATCAACCAAATCGCCATTTCCCCTATTCATAATCGTACGTTACTGCTCGATGACAGCAATCAACTCACGGTTGCTGATGTATGGAACAAGCACCCTGAAGTTTCCTTCAGCTCACTTTGGCAAAAGGTCTGGTACGAAGGGCGCGATGCGCCGGAATATATCTGGCAAGCCTCTTCCGGTAGTGACAACTTTGAAGCCAAGATGAGTTTTGTTCCGCTTTCTGTCGGTACATTAAAAGCAGCATTTTTTGCGATGTTATTTGCGATTCCCCTCGGCGTAATGGGCGCGATTTACACAGCGTATTTTATGACGCCAAAATTGCGCGGCTTGGTAAAACCGACCATCGAAATCATGGAGGCATTGCCAACGGTGATTCTCGGATTCCTCGCCGGATTGTGGTTAGCGCCTTTTGTAGAAAATCACTTGCCAGCGATATTTGCCATCCTGATTTTGTTACCGGTGGTTATGCTAGTGACCGGATATATCTGGAGCCGTTTCCCTGAATCGATTCGCACACGCATGCCGGAAGGTTATGAGGCCGTCATTCTAGTGGTGCCGATTATCCTCACTGTATGGGCTTGTGTTGCTGCGAGTCCGTTTACTGAAATCTCGTTGTTTGATGGCAGCATGCGTCAATGGTTTACCGAGAATGGCATCGACTACAGCCAGCGCAATGCATTAGTCGTTGGCATAGTTNNTGGCGATGATGATGGGCTTTGGTCGTGCGGTAGGCGAGACAATGATTGTGTTGATGGCCACCGGTAATAGCCCTGTGGTGAATTTTAATATCTTTGAAGGCATGCGCACTTTCTCGGCCAATATCGCCGTGGAGTTGCCGGAAACTGCAGTGGCCAGTACCCACTTCCGGGTGTTGTTCCTCGCGGCACTGGTACTGTTGGCGCTGACTTTCGTGGTAAATACCCTGGCCGAAATTATTCGTCAGCGTT
>DQHS01000004.1 GCA_003524365.1 Cellvibrio sp.
TGTTTATGTGGTGGATAAAACCGGTGTTAGAGCGGCCGCTTTTGCACATACTCAGTCACGCCGTATTTAATAATCTGCCGGACACACGCAGCACGTTTAAATTATTTCCATCGCTTGCCTTTAAACAAATTTTCCCCAGTCTAACCTGGAGACGGTTCAGCCCAACTCGCGGTATGGATTTACCCGTGTTGCAGCTGGAAGGATTAAGTGGCACACGTCGTCAAGACCGCTTGGGTGTGCTGCACCGTGAAGATTCATCGCCCGCAAGNNGAAATTAATATCGAATGGGCGAATTTCTTTTTTGATCAGGAATCTTCCGAACTTCACTTTCTGCAACTATCGATTTGGTATCTCGCACTCAGCCTCACAGCACCTTTTTATGTCGCCTGCGGTTTTGCGCTCTATTTAAATCGCCGCATTAAATTGGAGGCTTGGGATATCGATATTGCTTTTCGCCGCATCGCCAACAAGCGCCGCACCAGCAACGCGCTTTCGTCATTCCTGCTCGCACTTACCTTGGGGCTCAGCATTTTTACAATCGATGCGCAACGCAGCGTCTATGCCGATGATCAATTGCCTGCAGTGGAAACTACTGCAGAAGCGACTGCCGCAGAAACAAGCGCGGAATATTCGGGCGACGCTGTCATCGATAAACCAATCGGAGAATTTACCGAAATTGATCGCAACCAGGCGCAAGAGTCGATTAAAGCCGTGCTGCAACAATCCGAATTCAGTCGCAAAGAAATAAAGCGCACACTCAAACTTGATGAACCCGAGGAAGAGCCCTCCGAGTTCTGGAAACGATTTTTTAAATTTTTGAGCAACTTTGAAGGTTTTGTCGCGGCGGCAAGCCTATTGGAAATTCTACTCTGGGTCGCGGTGCTAGCGCTAATCGGCTTTGTCTTCTATCGCTATCGCCATTGGTTAGCGGCGCAGTTTGTTCGGGTTAAACCCACACCCGCGCCCAAAGCAAAGCCAGTAACCCTGTTTGGCATGGATGTCACGCGCGAATCCCTGCCGGAAGATATCAGCACTAACGCGCTCAAACTTCTGCAAGCGGGCGATATGCGCGCAGCGCTCGCCCTGCTCTATCGCGCCAGTTTATTTCACTTGGTTCACAGTGGTGTGGATATTCACGACGGCCACACCGAGCGTGAATGCGCCGAATTGATGCGCGAGCATTTTGCCAACAACACCACTGCACAAACACGCGTTGCTTACTTTGTTGCGCTTACTCGTGAATGGCAACGGCTCGCCTATGGCCATTTATTACCCACGGCAGAGAAGGCCCAGTATTTATGCGTGAATTGGAATAACTGCTGGTTGCAGCAAAGCAATAATCCATCCGCACAAGGAGCTGCAGAGTGAGTGACTCAAAAGAATCGCTAACAACTGTGCAGCGCTGGCTAATCCTCAGCGCTCTGGCTGCTGTTGTAGCCGGGCTGGGTTATTGGTGGTACACCACACTGGAGTGGGAAGAAAAAGAAATCGATTTGGGTTACTCAAAAGAAGCACGACAAAACGATTTTCTCGCCGCTGAAATTTTCCTGCGCAAACAGGGCGTGCAAGCTACCACCATAAAAAACTTGAGCCTGTTGGACACACATTCCTGGCGCAATCTCGGATTGGGCGCGCAGGATACGATTGTCATTATCAACGGTTACAAAACTCTTACTCAGGAGCGTTACGACTCACTTTACGAGTGGGTAGAAAATGGCGGCACCCTGATCACCTCAACACAAAACCCCTTTATTGGCACCCACACCAGCGAAGAAGATTTGTTGCTGAACGATTTTAATATCGAGCTGGAGCCAGAAAAAGTTGATCAGGATACGCGCGACCTGCTGGAAAAATTGGCCGATGGTTTTGACGAACCCGATGATGAAGCCGATGGCGAAAAAAATGATGATGAAAATTCCGATGAGGAAGAATCTGATAATGAGCAGGACACATCCGCAGAAAATACAGTAGCCGACAAAGCGGGTGAAAAAAACGACGAAAAATCGGGCAATAAAAAAGATAAAGGCGACGCAAAAGGAAATACCAAGAAAGATGATAAGCCAGAAAATTATTATCGTTGTAGTATGAAAGNNAAAGAAGAAAAGCCGGAAAATTATTATCGGTGCGCGCTCGATGAAACACCCACACCTATTACATTTGCCAGTGAAGAAAAACCGCTCAACTTTGATTTCAGTCACCGCAGCCAATTTATTTATTATGATTATGTCGCTCACGACGAAGATGCTACTGAAGATACAGAGAGCGGTGAAGCACCAACAGATGAAGACGACGCAGTTGATGATGAGGAAGAAACTGAATCAGTAGCAAAAGAAGACACGGATGAGGAAGAAGATTATCACTACGATGAAAAGCGCGAACACCTGCTCTACTTTGATATAGGCGAAGGTTCAGTCACCATCACCAGCGACAATACCATTTGGGCAAACCAACGCATTGACTGCCACGACCACGCCTATGGACTCTGGCGCCTGGTGAATCCCGATGGCCGCGTATGGTTTTTAATTAATCAGGATGCACCGTCACTCGCCGCCATTTTATGGCGCAATGCAAGCTACGGTGTCATCGCCGGAATTGTTGCACTGGCCTTGTGGTTATGGGCACTCAGCGTGCGTTTTGGCCCGATATTAGTTGTTGAGCAAAGCGGACGTCGCAGTCTTGCTGAACACATTTATGCGAGTGCAATGTTGCTCTGGCGCAAACAGCAGCATCCGCAATTGCTTAACATATTGCGCAAAGAAATTTTTGAGCGCATTGAGGAACAACATCCCAATCTCGATCAGCCATCTGGCGATCAACGTCTTGAGTTTTTACACCAATTAACCGGCATTGCCAAAGCCGATATTAAACAAGCTCTCTTCGCCGACGGCCTGCATCATCCACAGGAATTTGCCGCTGCGATTGCACATTTGCAAACTATCAGGAAGCAACTATGACTGAGTCAACTATCAACAACGACAGCATTGAAACCAATAAAGCAGCGGATGCCGACGAGAGTTTGCAGAATCGCTTGCAGCAGGCAAGTACCGTTGCCAACAATTTACTGAATGAAATTAAAAAAGTCTTGATTGGTCAGGACGCCGTAATTGAACAGGTATTGATTGCGCTGATTGCACGCGGCCATGTATTGATTGAAGGTGTACCCGGTTTGGGTAAAACTTTATTGGTACGCAGCCTCGCAAAATGTTTTGGCGGACAATTTTCACGCGTGCAATTTACACCCGACTTAATGCCAAGTGACGTCACCGGCCATGCGATGTTTAATATGGCAAAGCAGGAATTTGAAATCCGCAAAGGCCCTGCGTTCACCAATTTATTACTCGCGGATGAAATCAACCGCGCGCCCGCCAAAACCCAGGCGGCACTACTGGAGGTAATGCAGGAAGGGCAAATCACTATTGAAGGTGAATCCTTTAAAACCGGTGAGCCATTTATGGTGCTAGCGACGCAAAACCCGATTGAACAAGAAGGTACTTATCCGCTACCAGAAGCGGAACTTGATCGCTTTATGTTGAAGGTGATTATTGATTACCCAAGCGAGAACGATGAGCAATTTATGTTGCGCCAGGTAACTTCGCAATCACAAGGTGGTTTTGGTCTGGAGCATATCCGCACATTATTAAAACCAGCCCATGTATTAAGCCTGCAAAAAATTGCCGAGCAAATAACCGTAGACGAACAAATTCTGCAGTACGTGGTGAAGCTGGTGCGCGCTACGCGCAGTTGGTCCGGCATTTCACGCGGCGCTGGCCCGCGCGCTTGTATCGCCCTGCTTTCTGCTGCACGCGCTTATGCGCTGCTCAATAACAATTCGTTTGTCACGCCAGACGATGTGAAAAAAATGTTTATCCCTGCAAC
>DQHS01000179.1:0-1800 GCA_003524365.1 Cellvibrio sp.
GCGGAATTACACGCAGAGCCGCTGGAGATCGCCAAATCGCGCAGGGAGAGCAATAACATTTCACCATCAGCATTGCCAAACGCGAGATTCAAAATACCGCTAACGCAATCAATACTGGAGCCGTTGCGCTTAATTCCCGGCAAATCTGCAATGCCCTGCCATAAACGATCACGTAACACTCTAATACGTTCACGATCCTCACCAAGATGTGCGGCCGCTAATCTTGCCGCTTCACCCATACCCACTAATTGATGTGTGGGCAACGTACCTGAACGCATTCCGCGTTCATGACCACCACCGTGAATTTGCGCGGCGATTTTTACCTCGCCCGCGCGGCGCACNNCCTGCATAACGCTGACTAAAAATGTATCTTCTTGCAGTGCTTCAGCAAGCGCATCTGCCGTGATAATTCCTTCTGTCGTGGGCTGCAAACGAGTTACACGAAAACCTTGCGTCTCCAACCAGCCTGCAGGATCAAGCACTGCTTTGTGTTCAATGGCCGACACAACAATATGGCCACCAGTGCTGTGACTGGTGCGATAAGTTTCAGCGATACCTTTGAGCGCAAGATTGTTGGCTTCGGTTGCTCCGCTGGTCCATACAATTTCGCGTGGATCAGCATTGAGTAAACTGGCAACCTGTGCACGCGCCTCTTCAACCAACTCTTCCGCTTGCCACCCATACACATGAGAGCGAGAGGCGGGGTTGGCGAAGGTGCCATCCAAAGTCAGGCACTGAACCATACTCGCTGCCACTTCAGGGGCAACGGGTGTAGTCGCGGCGTAATCGAGATAAATAGGCTTGCGCAAAACAGTGGGTACCTTAACGGTGAAAAAACTAAACGCTGAAATAGAGAGTTGTGAACAATAGGATCATAAAAAATAACTACAAAATTTCACTGATCGCAATATGTGTCTCGTCGTTGTGCGTACTCACCACGCGCAAATCCTGGCGCTTGCGAACCGACTGAATATCGTTGCGCGCAACCAAATCAGCGAGGGTAATATCACTCAAGAACCGATGGATTTGCGCACTTAAATCTTCCCATAAATGATGGGTTAAACAGACTTCCCCCTCGTGGCAATTACCCTTGCCTTCACAGCGAGTTGCATCGAGCGACTCACTTACCGCATCAACTACCTGAGCGATGGAAATATCAGTAGTGCTGCCTATTAAACGGTAACCGCCGCCCGGACCGCGCACACTTNNTCACGGCATAACGGCCTTTGGTGGTAAGTCTCATCGCGGAGGAGCCTCGCTGCAAAATCCCGGTATCAATCTATTGTCGCAGACCAAAACAGTACTCAAACACAGGCGCGACGCCAATTCCGAGTATTTTACTCAAGTATTCACTTTTTTCCAACGCCCAATCTTCATCGCAGCGACTATCGGCCGTTTTTGCCAGCCTTATTCGGCCGGTTTATCGTCTTTAGTTAGCTCGCGCATGGATTCCAAACCCGGCTTCTGACCAAACTTCTGCATGACTTTACCGCTGTAGTGCACGTAGTTCTGCACGGCGGTGAGCACACCGCGCAAGATATTCAGCTCCATTTGGTCCATACGCACGCGGTTATAAAGGCGACGCAGGCGAGTCATGGTCTGCTTGGGGTTATCGCGATCAAGGAAATTCAGCTCGGCGAGAGTTTGCTCAAGGTGTTCATAATAGGTTTCCATCGCCTGGGCTTCTACCGGCGGCATATCCCACTGGTGCTGTGGCAAGGTATTCCCCTCCGTCGCCTGTAAATAGGCCATGCGCACTTCATAGGTGATCACCTGCACAGCGGTGGCAAGGTTCAAGGA
>DQHS01000179.1:1806-3717 GCA_003524365.1 Cellvibrio sp.
GCTAGTACCTACTACCAAGCTGCAACCGGCAATTGCTGCGTCAAGATTCTCCACCACGACCGCATCATCAAGCACATCAGTCGCTCCAGCCGAGCGCCACACGGCTTTGTCCGACGGATAATCCTGCGGAGCAACAAGATAAAGGCGCGACAGCCCCATATTTTTCATCGCCCGCGCTGCGCCGCCAATATTGCCGGGGTGACTGGTATTGACCAAAACGATACGGATATTGGCAAAAGGCTGGGCTGACATAGGCGAATCTCGGTGGTAAAAAGAGGGGCAACTGGGGATGCCATAAAAAGGCGCGCAGTATACCGTCAACTATCACTAGCCTCTAGTGATGACTTGCCGCTATAATCCGCGCCCTTGGCGAGAGGTAGTAAGCAAGAGTTGCTTAAACACCTGCGGCCCCGCTCTTTATACAATCCCCTACCCCTGAATTAGTGCTATCTAATCGATACGATCTAATTGCGTAATTAACACTGGCCTTTTAGCGTGTTGCTACTTCGCCTACTGAATTGGTGCTTTATGGAACCCATGTTGACGATTGCCTTGCGTGCTGGACGCAAAGCTGCCGAGTTGATTGAACGCGCGTTTGAACGCGTTGACCTGTTAACGATCGAAACCAAAAGCCGCAACGACTACGTTACCGAAGTCGACAAAGCCGCCGAAAAAGAAATTATTTACCATCTCCGTAAAGCCTACCCCGATCACAGTATTNNACCGTGGCCAAATTGAACATGCCGTGGTAATCGACCCTATTAAACGCGAAGAATTTACTGCTAGCCGTGGCCGTGGTGCTGCGCTAAATGGTCGTCGCCTGCGCGTCTCCACTCGCCGCAATCTTGAGGGTGCACTGATCGGCACCGGCATTCCGTTTAGCGGATATGCACTTGAACATATCGGCCCCTACCTCACCTGTGTGCAGGAAATTGCGGGTCAAACATCGGGTATTCGCCGCGCAGGTTCAGCCGCATTGGATTTAGCCTACGTTGCCTCAGGTCGCTTTGATGCATTTTGGGAAATGAATTTAAACGAGTGGGATATCGCNNTGCGGATTATTTGGAAACCGGACATATCGTGTGCGGCTCGCCGAAAGTGTTTAAGCCAATTTTGCAAATCGTGCAAAAAAATCTGGGTCACCTGAAATAATTTTCCCAGAAGACCCCACCTAAAGTGGTGAATGAAAAACGGCGAGCCTTGGCTCGCCGTTTTTCATTACGTTTTTTAAATTAAGAAATGCAACTAACTTAACGCTCTGGATGCAGCGCAATAGAATCCCAGCTTGCGCGGATTATGCGATCCAACATGTTGTCATCAACTACGATAAATCCCTGCAATGATTTTCGCGCGATTTCAAAATAAGGCTCAAATGCCAGCGAAAACAAAATTTCATCCGGAAAATTTTTCAACTCCTGCCGCTCGCGCCCACGCATAAAAAAAGTAAAGAGTGGCTCCAATACAATTTTCGCTTCTTCATGACGACTGCGCAGCAAATCCGCAGGTAGATGATCAAACTGGCCCTTGCTCAATATCATTGCTGGCCGACGTTTGAATAGATCCCAAAAATTCCTGCACATATGATGGAACTGTTGATACAAAGATAACTCATTACTCATCGCAACAAATACTTCCCGTCCGACAGTTTCGATAATTTGGCTATGTAATTTTTTTATCAAATCTTCACGATCTTCAAAATATAAATACACTGTTCCGGTCGCCACACCGGCCTCTTTCGCAACATCACGGATTGAGAAGCCGTGAAAGCCCCGGCTAGCCAAGAGATTTAGCGTTGCATCAAGGATTATGTCGCATTTGTTCATGAAGACACCGAATCATCTGGTTTCGGAGCAACAGGGAACCAACGCTGCGCAAAACGAAACACCACCACAAAAAACACCGGCACAAAGA
>DQHS01000058.1 GCA_003524365.1 Cellvibrio sp.
TCGCTGCGCAGCAAATCGGCCGGGATTGCATTGTTAGCGGTGATATTTTTTCCGGCGAGAATTTGTTCGTCGAATGACGTTAATTCGATTCCGGTCACGCCAAATACCGAGAGTAAGTTTTCCAGATCGGCAGCCGACGTCGTTTCATTCAGGCTGATGCCCAATGAATCGCTACCGATTAAACGCAAATTAATTTCTGCATTTAATGCTGCTTGATAAATCGCTTTTTGGTTATCGCCAACATTCACGGAGATTGTGTCGAAGAATTGGCTATTGTTGATGCTGAAACCTTTGGCTTTTAATGCAGCCGCTGCAACTGCCGTTAACCGGTGAATGCGGTTGGCGATACGTTTCAAGCCGTCGGGGCCGTGGTAAATCGCGTAGAACACGCTTATCACGGCGAGCAATACTTGTGATGTACAAATGTTGGAGTTGGCTTTTTCGCGGCGGATATGTTGCTCGCGGGTTTGCATCGCCATGCGCAATGCTTGTTTGCCGCGCGTATCAATAGACACACCAATAATGCGGCCCGGAGCGGAGCGTTTGTAGGCATCGCGGAAGGCGAAGAAACCGGCGTGCGGGCCGCCAAAGCCCATAGGTACACCAAAGCGCTGGCTGGTGCCGACCACAACATCGGCGCCCATAGCGCCGGGGGATTTGAGTAGCATCAACGCCATCAAATCCGATGCAACTGTCACCAGTGCATTGTTATTGTGTGCAGTTTCAATCAGCGCGGTTAAATCGCGTACCTGGCCGCTCGAGCCGGGGTAAGAGAGCAGGGCGCCGAAGTAGTCACCATTGGCCAGTTCATCGGCCTTGGCTACAAAGACTTCAAAGCCAAAATGTTCGGCGCGGGTTTTGACCACGGCGATGGTTTGCGGGTGAGTATCGGCATCCACAAAAAACACGTCGGATTTGCTTTTCTTGTTTTGACGCTTACACATCGCCATAGCTTCGGCAGCGGCTGTGCCCTCATCTAATACCGAGGCGTTGGCCATTTCCATGCCAGTGAGGTCGATGATCATTTGCTGGTAGTTAAGCAGAGCTTCCAAACGACCTTGTGCGATTTCCGGCTGATAGGGGGTGTAAGCCGTGTACCAACCCGGGTTTTCCAACACGTTGCGCAGAACCACCAGTGGCACGTGGGTATCGTGGTAGCCCATGCCAATGTAGTTTTTGAAGATCTTGTTTTTGCTGGCGATGGCTTTGAGTTGGGCCAGTGCATTGGCTTCGCTGACGGCATCGCCCAGATTGAGTTCGTTTTTCAGGCGGATATTGTCTGGCACCGTTTTGTCGATCAGCTCCTTGACTGAGCTGACGCCAAGTGTTGCCAGCATGGCGGCAGTTTGTTGGGCCTCCGGGCCGATATGACGTTGTACAAATTCGTCGTGAAAAGCCAATGCGGATAGCGGAGCTGAACGAAAATCAACTGACATAGAAACTCTCTGTGTAAGGAAATCAATAATAAAGGCGGGAGAGGTTTGCGGCCGAGGAGGGCTGCTTACCAGGAGTTGCCTGTAAAAAAGGGCCCCTGCTTAAAAAGGCCGCAATGGTATCAATTTGGGGCTTGGCGGGCAATCGAGCTGTGACCCAATACGGTTTTTGACACGCTTGGGTTCATTTATTCCACGACAATGGTGCTGGTTAATCGATGGCTATTTCGCTTTTTCATTTGTAACCGTGGAACAAGAAGGTAACAGCCGAATCTTAGGCCTGATATGATTCAGCTCCGCTAAAGTGCGGCTCCATAATAACTCTGTATCAATAGGCCTATGTATCACGATTTTTTCGGGCTCAAAGAACCCGCTTTTTCCATCGCCGTAAACCCGCGCTATCTCTTTATGAGCGACCAGCACCGGGAGGCCTTGGCGCATCTGTTATACGGTATCCAGAACGGTGGTTTTGTGATGCTCACTGGCGAAGTGGGCACAGGCAAGACGACTATTATTCGCTGCGTGCTGGAGCAACTGCCGCCCAATACCGATATGGCAATCATCCTCAACCCTATGGGCAGCGCGCCGGAATTACTCTCGACAATTTGTGATGAGCTGGGTGTAGGTTACATCGCCGATGAGTTGACGGTAAAAAACCTGACTGATGCGCTTAATCAATTCCTGCTCGATAATCACCGCAAGGGACGGAAGACGGTTTTATTGATCGATGAGGCGCAGTTATTAAAAGTGCCGGTGTTGGAGCAGATTCGGTTGCTGACTAATCTGGAAACGACCACCGAAAAGTTATTGCAAATCATGCTGGTTGGCCAGCCGGAATTAAAAAAACTATTAGCGCGCCCGGCGCTGAGGCAGCTATCCCAGCGGATCACCGCGCGCTTTCATTTGGAAGCCCTGAGCCTTCCGGAAACCAAAGCCT
Source organism: Cellvibrio sp. (assembly GCA_003524365.1). GTDB lineage: Bacteria > Pseudomonadota > Gammaproteobacteria > Pseudomonadales > Cellvibrionaceae > Cellvibrio. The sequence continues at coordinate 2,371 of DQHS01000058.1, forward strand.
ACATTGCCCATCGTTTAAAAATTGCTGGCTTGCCTGAACACCAACGTCCGTTTAGCGATGCGATGGTAAAAAAAATCCACGCGTTCAGCGGTGGTATCCCGCGCTTGATCAACGTGATCAGTGAGCGATTATTGTTGGGCGCTTATGCACAAAATCATCATCATATCGACAAACATATTTTTGCGGCGGCAGTGAAAGAAGTTGCTGGTACTACCACCCAGCAGGAAGAAAAAGTAGCCTCTACTCGAAGAACGTCCTGGCATGCGCTATTTGTAGTGGCATTGATCGGAATTATGCTAGCCGTCTGGTTTTTTGTACCAGATGAGGCACCGTTGCCGGTTGCGCCTGCGGTAGCGAAAACAATAAGCAGCTTATCGGGCGCACCAGCTTCATCGGCTGCACAATCCTCCTCGGGTGCAACGCAGCCATTAGCATCTGGCACACTCAGTGAATTGCGCAACCAACCAAAACCGGTGATGCCCGCAGTAGTCTCTATGGCGACCCGTGATTTGGTTGCGGCGCAATTAGCTTTGTTTACCTATGTGGGTATTACGGCAGGTGATAAAAAAAATCCGTGTCTGGTGGTTAAAGATGCCGATTACGTGTGCGAAAAAATTAACATCAATTCCTGGGATGAATTAAAAGATATTAATCGCCCCGGATTGATAACGCTCGCGACACCGGATAAAAAATGGGTTTACGCTTTGATGATTGGTTTGAGTGAAAACCATGCGTTGCTGTTGGAAAACGGGGCAGAAAAAATCGTACTCTGGACTGAAATCGCCGCGCTATGGAATGGCGACTTGTTGTATGTGTGGTCGCGCCCCAAAGCGTTTGATCGCAATTTACAAATGGGCGATAAAAGCGATTTGGTAACCTGGATTGCAGAGCAGTTCGCGATGCTCGACAATCAGCCAGCGCCGCTGACTCGTCAATTTTTTACCGAGCGTTTACAAACGCGCGTAGAACTTTTTCAGTCGACGCACAATATTCTTCCCGATGGGGTAATTAACGCGCAGACATTGCGCCGTTTAAACGAAGTGCTGGGGGTAGATAAACCTCTGGTGGAATTGGACGAGCAAAAATTAACTGCTCCGCCGGAAAATCAAGGGCTGTAAGAGTATGTCATTAATATTGGATGCCCTGAATCGCGCCGAACATGAGCGCAAGAATCAAAACACAGTGCCGGATCTCAATACCCAGCATCGCCCCCAGGAAGTTGATACTTCGCCAGAAGTGCGTCGTACATTGTGGTGGGGTGTTGGTGTGGTTTTGGTGCTGATTGCAATTATTATTGTGCTAGTCGTAATGCTGCGCAGGGAGCCTGCAGAGAACATATCAGTGACGGAAGCGGCACCTGCGCAACAATCTCCTGCTGTACCATCACCACAGACTGTTGTTGAGCAAAAAACCACTAGTGAACCTGAACCAGTGCTTACGGTGTCTGCAGTTTCAGCATCGGCGGTAGTAATCGCGCCACAAAATGTGGCTACCAGTGTTGATATCAATAAATTATATGCTGCTGAAGATACTGAAACGTCGGCAGTGGTCGATACCGGTGTGAGCGAGCTTTATGCGGCAGAGGCGGCGACTACAGCGGCATCAGAAACGATTGTTGATCCTTTCAATCCATCAGGCAGTACCGCTGTGNNAGGTAGTGGCGCCGTGGTATCGGTAACAGCGCAAGAGCCGGCTCCACCACGAACCTTTGATAGCATCAAAAATATTCCTGATTTCAATGCGCTTCCGTGGAATATGCGCCAACAAATTCCCACAATTTCTTATGCCCGACATAATTATCTTGCCAATGGTATTAGTAGCGTTGTTATTAATAATCAAACCACGGGAGTGGGTAACATAATTGGCACAGGGCAATTTGTTGTCCAGGAAATTTACGTCGATGGTGTAATTTTAAAACATGGCAATGCTGTGTTTAAATTGCGCGCGTTGAACGGTTGGATCAATATGTAGCTCGACAATCGCCTAATGATATAGGGGGGTAATAAAAAAGGAGCGTAGCTCCTTTTTTTCTTTTCAGTCCGAGTAAATTTTATGATTGAGAAGCCATTTTAGTTTGCAAATAATTTTGGATACCGACTTTATCGATGAGTGATAGTTGCGTCTCCAGCCAATCGACATGCTCTTCTTCCGATTCGAGAATACTTTTCAGCAAGTCCCTGCTGACAAAATCGCGCACACCTTCGCAAATAATAATGCCATCACGTAAATCGGGAATCGCTTTTAATTCGAGTTTTAAATCTGACTTGAGCATTTCCAGGGTATCTTCGCCAATATGCAATTTACCCAGATCTTGTAAATTGGGTAGACCTTCCAAAAACAGAATACGTTCAACCAACACATCGGCGTGTTTCATTTCATCAATGGATTCGTGGTATTCGTGATCGGCCAACTCTTTAAGGCCCCAATCTTTATACATGCGCGAGTGCAGGAAATACTGATTGATCGCAACCAATTCGTTACCCAGTACTTTATTCAATACGGCTATGACTTGCGGATCGCCTTTCATGGAGTTCTCCTTAATGTGACAAATACTAAAAAGGAGAGTCTGGTCTTCGCGGTGCAGTATGTCAAGCAGTTGGGCTATCTAAGTGTTTGATGCTGAAAGGAAAAATACTAAAATCGCAATGATTTGGATTTTTTGGGCTCGTTGAGAAATACAGGCTCAGGCTACAGCGTAAAACTGCGGCAGCCCGTTGAGCATAGGTGTGTCGTTGAGCGCCTCGTCGAGAATCTCGCGAGCCATCATTGAACATTTACCGCATTGGCTGGCGACGCCCAAGGCCTTGCGCAATTGGCCAATCGAGTTGGCACCATCATCAATAGCCGCTTTGATTTGGCGATCAGTAATAGCTTTGCAGACGCAGACATACATATGGAGGCTTCCGAGGTGATTGCCCTTCAGGGGGTTAAATCGAGTACGGATAAACTCTAATGCTAATGAGAATTCATGTCAACAATTTATAGGAACTTATCTCGTTTGGCAGGAATTTAGATTTGCAGTTATAACCGGGTGATTGCTTGATGAATAATGTGCCAACAAAATCGTCATAGTTTTAGTTTTGGACGCATCATATAGAAAATCAATATGACACCCCTGCGTGCCTGTGTATGATAGTCGCGCACTATCGATAAATATCAGGTAATCAATAAATGGCCATCAAATGTTCACAATCAGTGAATAGTATCTTGGCTCCCGATTCCTGTTTTTACCTCACCGATTCAAGCATTAGCTACTGAGTCTTAACCACTAGGAGATTAATTATGGGCGTATTAGTTGGTAAAAAAGCACCGGATTTTACTGCATCTGCCGTATTGGCAAATGGCGAGATCGTAGACGGTTACAACTTTGCTGCTGCCACCAAAGGCAAAAAAGCAGTAGTGTTCTTCTACCCACTGGACTTCACCTTTGTATGTCCATCAGAGTTGTTGGCTTTTGATCACCGTGTAGAAGAGTTCAAAAAGCGCAATGTCGAAGTGATTGGTGTTTCTATCGACTCACAATTCACTCACAACGCATGGCGTAACACACCAGTTAACGATGGTGGGATTGGCCCGGTTCGCTACACGCTGGTTGCTGATATCACTCACGCAATCGCAAAAGCATACGACGTTGAATCTGCTGACGGTGTTGCTTTCCGCGGTACTTTCATCATTGACGAAGCAGGTGTTGTGCGTTCACAAATCGTTAACGACCTGCCAATCGGCCGTAACATTGACGATACCATTCGTACTGTTGATGCCTTGATTTTCCACGAGCAACATGGTGAAGTTTGCCCTGCTGGTTGGAAAGAGGGTGACGCAGGTATGGACGCGTCACCCGCTGGCGTTGCCAAGTACTTGGCTGAGCACGGCGCAAAACTCTAAGTTTTACTTTTAGACTTAAGTCTTGTAAAAAGCCCAGCTACCTAGCTGGGCTTTTTTATTTACGTGTGAGTTCTTTATGGGCGAGATAGCCATGTCAGATGCTTCAAAAACAATCGACCTCCACCCAAGCTGGCTTGGGCACCTCGTCGCCGAATTTGAACAGCCGTATATGAAGCAATTAAAAGCTTTTTTATTGGCGGAGAAAAAGCAGGGAAAGGTCATATATCCTGCCTCAAAAAATATCTTTAACGCGTTTAACAGCACGCCACTGGATCAGGTAAAGGTGGTTATTCTTGGTCAGGATCCTTATCACGGCCCCAATCAGGCACATGGGCTTTGTTTTTCGGTGCAACCAGGAGTTCCTTCACCGCCCTCGTTACAAAATATGTTCAAGGAGCTACACCGTGATTTGGGTTTTGATATCCCATCCCACGGCTGTCTTCAGTCCTGGGCAAATCAAGGTGTTTTGTTGCTGAATGCGACATTGACGGTAGAGCATGCGAAGGCTGGTGCCCATCAGGGGCAAGGATGGGAAACATTTACCGACAAAGCTATTCAATTGGTTAATGATCAGTGCCAAGGGGTGGTTTTTCTTTTGTGGGGTAGCTATGCCCAAAAGAAGGCCGCGTTTATCAATTCTGACAAGCATCTTGTTCTCAAAGCCCCGCATCCCTCGCCATTATCGGCATACCGGGGTTTTATTGGTTGTGGTCACTTTTCGGCAGCCAACGATTATCTGAAGCGTTGTGGCAAGTTACCAATAGTTTGGCAGCTTTAGCAATTTTCGCGAATGTCAGATGATTTTCGAGTCTTTTTGACTATAAGAATCGTGTTCCTCGCCTTTCCCAAATTTGTACAATATTCCTCTTTCCAGTGTTTGACAGCGCTGTCACATAGTAGTAGTTTTGTGCGCATTCAAGAGGAGGAGGTGTGCGTTCTCATCTGCTGAACAGTCATGATTAATTTACCTATAAAAAACTATCTAATTTCAAAATGCGTTCTACAGTTAAAACCAGCAAAAGATAACTAGAAAGCGAAAGAATTCGTTTTCATCCCGAAAACGAAAATGTTTGAACTTGCATCTACCCAGATTGCAGTTCAAATATCTGTGTACCGGAAAAACATAATTCCTGTCGATAATAAAGGAGAGCTCCATGTACAAAACAACAAGCTTTAAGAAAAAAGTGCTGACTACCGCAATTGCCTCTGCAGTTGTGGCAGCTGGCTTTAGTGGTATGGCCTATGCGCAAGACGATTCTGTAGAAGAAGTAATGGTAACTGGTATTCGTGGTTCTTTGACCCGTGCGGTGGATGTCAAGCGTAATGCAGCGGGTGTTGTTGATGCCATATCCTCAGAAGATCTCGGTAAAATGCCAGATTCAAACTTGGCTGAGTCGTTACAGCGCATCACCGGTATTTCTATTGATCGTACAAACGGTGAAGGTGCCAAAATCACTTCTCGCGGTTTTGGTCCTGCATACAACTTGGTTACCCTGAATGGTCGTCAATTGTCGACTGCTGGAGTCATTGAAGGCGGTGATGTTGAGAGTACCCGTTCATTTGATATGAGCAATATTGCCTCTGAATCTGTTACAGGTGTACAAGTTTACAAAACCGGCAAGGCAAGTGTTCCTACCGGTGGTATTGGTGCAACAGTGAACCTTACAACCGCCAAACCATTTGATTACGACGGTTTTAAAGCTACAGTCGGTGGAAAAGCGTTATATGACGAATCTAACGACATTGGCGACGATGTCACTCCGGAGCTGTCTGGTTTCGTTAGCTGGTCTAATGATATGTTTGGCGCTTCATTGTCGCTTGCTCACCAAGAACGTGACAGCGGTCGTTCTGGTTTTGCTAATAGTGGTTGGGGTGATAAGCAACAACGCTACGCCGGCGGGGATATATTCAATAGCGGTTATACTCCAGGTGCTGTTGTAGTTAACGAGCCAACCAAGGCAACGCCAAACGTTCCGTTCACGGGTGACTTAGCTACACGTCTCCAAGAAGCGAATTTCTTTCATACTGATACAACGCGTGAGCGTGATAACGCTTTATTGACATTGCAGTTCCAACCCACCGATAACATTACAGCAACACTTGATGTCCTTAGTGTGAACACCAAAATCCAATCGCAACACGCGATTTACTCTTTGTGGTTCTCTGATGGTGCATGGCCAACGAATGCTGTGCAGTGGGATGACAGCTCAATTAGTAAATCACCACTCTACGTGTGGCAGGCGAATCCAACTGGTGCCCCGCGCGATATCGCGTTGAAAAACTCCTTACGTTCAATTGAAAACAAATTGGATGACGTAGGTTTTAACCTTGCATTTCAAGCTACTGATGAGTTGAGCTTTGAGCTCGATGTTCACAAGGCTGAATCAAGCGCAACTCCTTTTGGTGCGCCAGGCTCAAACGTGACGCTGGGTATAGGTGTAAATACTTTGCTGGCTCAAGGTTTGGATATGAGTGGTGATTTGCCGCTTATTGCAAGCGTTGTGCAAGGCGGTAGCATCGCGAAGAGCGATGTGGGCTCCACTATTAGCCAGTTGGTTAATGCTCGTGCTTGGCAAGATGTTGAAGAAGCCAGAATTTCTGGTAAATACGAGTTCTCAGAGTCGGGCTCTATTAACTTTGGTATAAGTTCACTTCAAACAGAATCGATTCAAAAGCAATCTGACATTGGTAATGCCACAATGAGAGGTGGTTGGAGTGTTGCAGCACCGGGTGATATTAACCCTGATTTGTTTGAGTTAATTAACTTCAATGATTATTTCGATGGTTATAATTCTAACTTGTCTTCTGGAGCCAAAGATTTGTTTGCTAGAGCAGGCAATAACGGCGACAAGGCTACATCAAACATTACCGGCGTACGCGTTACCAACTTTAACGCAGTGGCCACGCAAATGTTTGCTGACTCACCGGATAAAATTCCTTATGCCGCAAACCCGGTTGACAGTACTGACCGTAAGATAGTTGAAGATATTCAGGCAGCTTATGTTGAGGCGAACCTCAGTGGTGATTTGGGTGGGATGCAAGTGGATATGTCTGCTGGCCTTCGTTATGAAACCACAGATGTAGAGTCTTACTCTCGTGTTTCTCCTAGAGAGCTCACCTGGACATCCGATAGAGACTTCAACACTCGGGCTCTTGGAGCAGCTGGCTCGCTTCCTTACACTGTTAGTAAATACGATTACACTAATGTGCTTCCCAACTTGGACTTAACCTTCCATATTAGTGATGAGCTGATTGCGCGTGCATCCAGCAGTAAAACGATTGCTCGTGCAAACTTCAACGACCTACAGATGGGCGCCGCAGGCAATGCCCCGAAAGGTGGTCCCCTATTGGCCGGTGGTTCATTCGGTGACTCCAGTGACGGTAACGTTAAGCTGAAACCGATTGAATCTAACAACATAGACTTCTCGGTTGAATATTACTTTAACGATACCGATTATGTGTCTATTGGTTTCTTCGATAAGCGCGTACCTAACTTCATTGGTACAGAGCAAAGTGAGGTTACTTACCCTGGCACACTGGATCCAAGTAATGGCCCGCGCGCGCGCGCAGCTGCAGCTGCATTAACGGCTGCTGGCATTCCAATCAATGAGCGAACCCTGTTTGAGCAGGTTGTTAGGATGAACACTAACGGCTGTAACAATGCTGAGGGATTCAATTTATGTGGATCTGGTGGCCTTGCTTCACAAGATGAAGACATTTACCAGGAATACAAAACCGGTGCAGATATCGTTGCGGTAGCAGGTGATCCAGGCGTTACCAATAACACTTCTATGCCTACAAACTCTAAAGACGCTGTATTGAATGGTTGGGAATTCGCAGGTCAACACTTCTTCGGCGATAGCGGTTTTGGTATTCAAGCCAACTATACTATCGTTAATGGCAGTATTAACTACGATCTTTATGCAGAACCGGGTTCTGCTACTCAATTTGCGCTGACTGGTTTGAGTGATTCAGCTAACATTATCGGTATCTTTGAAAACGACCAGTGGCAAGCACGTATTGCATACAACTGGCGTGACAAGTTCCTGAGTAGTCCGAATGTTGGTGGCGGTGAACCTGAGTTTACCGACGACTATGGCCAAGTAGACTTTAACGTGGGTTACAAGGTTACTGATGACTTAACCGTATCGTTTGAAGGCACTAACGTGCTGGCTGAGGACAAGAGAACCTATGGTCGCACTGCAAATCAAGTAAGATACATCGATATATTAGAGGCTCGTTATGCGCTTTCTGCGCGCTACAACTTCTAATAGTTTATAGTTGATGTTAGTAAGAAAAAGTGCCGCTCTATGAGCGGCATTTTTTTAGGTCGCTTATTTTTAGTTCATACAAGAAAAACGGACAATACAATGAAAGATTTACAACCATTAAGCTTTGAACAGCATAAAACCTTTGGGTACACAGAAAAATACGGCTCTGAATATGGGCACCAGGTAGGCGCAGTCATGATACTGCCCAATGAATTTGCCAAGGCTCAACGAGAATACCCCATTCTATTTCGCAAAGATTCTGAGACCGGCCGCTTTTTGCCAGTAGTCTTACTCGGGTTTGAAGAACATGAAAATCTCTTCCTTAATGAGAGCGCAACCTGGGGTGCACGTTATATTCCACTTGCGGTGAGGCAGGGTCCTTTTCTTATTGGACTCCAGCAACAAGAGGCAGAACAAAGACTGGCTATTTATGCGGACCTAAATGATTCAAGAATCCAACAAAACGCAACGCCTGCACTGTTCAATGCTGATGGCAATGCTTCCGCCACCCTAAATGAAATAAGAGAGATATTGTCAGCGCGCCATAAAGGTTCGGAGTCACTTGAGCCTATGATTGAAGCATTTTTAAAATACAATCTTCTTGAGCGGGTTATATTAGAAATTGGCTTAAGTCATGGAGCCACTATTAAGTTTGATGCCGGTTATACAGTGCATATTGAAAACCTGATGGCGTTGGAAAATGATGCAGTTGTTGCCTTACACAAATCCGGTTTCTTGTCACTTGCGTATAACGTTGCTGATTCTGTGAATAACATACAACGTTTGATTGATATCAAAAACGCAAAAATGAAGTAAGTTAGCATACTTCGAATTGATTAATATGAGCTGAGAAATGACCGAACATACAGCAGTGAATTCTATTCGTAAAATTGTTATTGCAGGCGGCGGCACTTCAGGTTGGTTAGCTGCAGCCGCCATCTCCAAAGTACTCGGAAAAAATCTCGATATCACCTTGATTGAATCGCCCGAAATTGGGCGAATTGGTGTGGGTGAGGCAACCATCCCCACCCTGCGAGTATTTCATAAACTGTTGGGTATTAATGAGCGAGAGCTCATGGCACATGTTCAAGGAACATTTAAGTTAGGCATTGAATTTAGCAACTGGGCTAACAAGGGTGATAAATACTTTCACTCTTTTGGGCTTACAGGAAAAGATTGTTGGGCATGCCAATTCCAGCATTTTTGGCTGGCAGGAAAAAAATACGGCATAGATGTTCCATTTGGGGATTATTGCCCTGAATCTAAAGCTGCGCGTTTAGAGAAGTGTAGTGGCGAAAATGATGAGATTAATTATGCCTATCATTTAGATGCAACGTTATACGCAGACTTTTTGAAGATTTTTTCCATGAAGCACGGCGCCAAACATGTCGAAGGGTTGATTGAAAAAGTTATAGTTTCCCCGGAAAATGGTTTTATTAAATCTTTGTTATTAAAAGACGGTCGGGAAATAGAGGGCGATTTATTTCTGGATTGTACCGGATTTAGAGCGCTGCTCATCGACGGGGCTTTAAACACACCATGGGTGCCCTATGGTCATTATCTCCCCTGTGATTCTGCAATCGCGCTACAAACTGAATTGGTGCGCGCACCTAGGCCCTATACACAATCAATAGCCCACGACTTTGGATGGCAGTGGCGTATCCCGCTTCAGCATAGAGCGGGAAATGGTATGGTTTATTCCAGTCGGCACGTTTCTGATGATGAAGCAATGGCTACGCTGATGAAAAATCTGGAAGGGCGCCCCGTTACAGAACCGAGAGTAATTAAATATAAAACTGGCCGTCGTATGAAGGTCTGGAATAAAAACTGTATTGCAGTGGGACTTACAGCAAGTTTTATTGAGCCACTTGAATCTACATCTATCCATTTGGCGATGTCTGCGATTTATCGCTTAATGAGATATTTTCCACAAAATGAAATTGTAATGTCGAATGTGGATGAATTTAATAAGCAGTCAGCTGAAGAAACAGATCGCGCACGTAATTTTGTTATTTTGCATTATCACGCAACCCAAAGAGATGACACAGAATTTTGGCGCTATTGTAAAAATATGGAAATACCCGAGGCCTTGGGGCATCGAGTGCAGCTCTTTAAAGACACAGCGGCAATTGCACTGGAAGAGAAAGAATTATTCCTCAATGATTCCTGGGTTCAGGTAATGATGGGGCAAGGCATTATGCCTACTGCATATCATCCTATCGCTGATGTGATGGATGAAATGGAGCTGAAAAAATTCTTAGGATATTTGAGTGGCAGTGTAGGCGAAAAAGTATCGGCAATGCCTAGTCATCAGGAGCTTATCAATCAATACTGCAAGGCGATTGCGCCGGTTTAATAAACATTCTTGCGTGCAGGTGCAAAAGTTGAATCAGATATGGAGTGTTTTTAAACTGAAGCTCTGTAAATTTATTCGCTGCAGAGCATCATGGCAATTCATTTTGTATTCTAGTTTGTAAAAGTATAGAGCATTGTATGGAACCGATTGTGTATGAGCTTTGCGAAGATGCAAACATTGAATGTTATAGGGTGGGAAATGAACAGCAAGAAGTTCTAGTTGTTGATGATTTCCTTAAGGGCGCTTTAGCTTTAAAGGCGCGTGCTGTACACGAAAATAATTTTGCCCACGCAGATTCTTTTTATCCTGGCGTCCGCATGCAGGTTCCACAGGAATATACATTTTCTATTGTTAAAAATCTTGGCTTCTTTATGAAGCGATTTTTTCAGTTGGAAGTGCGGCAAATCAAACGTGCTGTTTCTAAATTTTCAATAGTAACCACTCGTCCGGATGATCTTGATTTGTTGCAGCGCATTCCCCATTTCGATTCTCCGTCGCGTAAAGGTTTAGCTTTTGTGCATTACCTGCACTCGATTCCAAGCATGGGAACTGCATTGTATCGCCATAAGCCAACAGGTTTTGAGTATGTGGATGAGCAACGCTATTCACAATATATGGAAAACATACAGCAAAGATATCCGACGGAAAGTGACTACCCGGAAGGTTATATTAACGGTTCTACAGATCACTTTGAAGAAGTGGCGTCATTTGATGCGGTATTTAATCGATTGCTTATGTACAGAGGAACGAGCCTTCACTCGGGAAAAATTGGGAAAGATTATAATTTTGACCCCAGTCCAGCTACGGGCCGGCTTACGCTCACGTCGTTTTTTGAATTTAAATAATTTAATAGTAATTTTTAAGAAAAATCGCAATGAATAGTCTGGTTAAAAAAATAGTTATTGTGGGGGGAGGGACTGCCGGCTGGCTTACGGCGGGTATTCTAGCTGCTGAATATAAAAATAAGTCTGCACTAGATATTCAGATTACTCTGGTTGAATCGCCGGATATTAATCCGATCGGCGTGGGTGAGGGCACTTGGCCGTCGATGCGTGCAACACTGAGAAAAATTGGTATCTCAGAAGCGGATTTGGTTACCCAGTGCGCGGCATCGTTTAAGCAGGGCTCGAAATTTGTGGGTTGGAAAACTGGTTTGGAGGGCGATGTCTACCATCACCCATTTACCATCCCGAATGGTTATTTGGAGTGTAATCTTGTGGCTGCTTGGCAAACCCAGTTCTCCGATTTACCTTTTGCAGATGTTGTCTCTGTGCAAAATTATGTATCGGAAAGTGGTTGTTCGCCTAAGCAGTTTACGACTCCGGAATATGCTGGTGCAGTAAATTACGGCTACCATCTGGATGCAGGAAAATTTGGCGAGTTATTACAAAAACACTGTACTGCACAGCTGGGTGTAAAACATATATTGGATCATGTTACGCATGTAATTTCTGCACCTAATGGTGATATTGCTGCAATTAATACTAAAGAAGTAGGGGCGATAGAAGGGGATTTGTTTATAGATTGTACCGGGTTCGCATGCCTTCTTCTTGGGCAACATTTTGGAATATCTTTCGTTGATAAGAAGAACTTTTCTCTTAATGATTCGGCTCTTGCGGCGCAAGTTCCCTATCCCGAAGAAATAAGTCCTATAGCATCATCTACTATTGCTACTGCACAGTCTGCAGGTTGGACTTGGGATATAGGTCTCTCTTCCCGGCGCGGTGTCGGTTATGTCTATTCTAGTACGCATATTTCTGATGACCATGCCGAGCGAGAGCTGCGTGCTCATATTGCAAAAAGCGTTGGGGTTGATGCGGCGGAGAAAGTGAGTACGCGTAAGCTCGCCATTCGCGCCGGGCATCGTGAACAGTTTTGGTATAAAAATTGTGTGGCGATTGGTATGGCTGCTGGTTTTATTGAACCTTTAGAGGCATCGGCTCTGGCTCTGGTTGAGCTGTCAGCTAATATGATTCGCGATGAGTTTCCGTTGACCAGCGCTACTATGCCTTTAGTTGCTAAGCGTTTTAATAGTGTTTTTCAATATCGCTGGGAGCGTATTGTTGAATTTTTGAAGTTGCATTATGTGTTGACCGAGCGCCGCGATACTGAGTATTGGCGCGATATGAGTAGCCCTGATGCAATACCGGAACAGTTGCAGCAACAATTATTATTATGGGCGCAGCGCCCGCCTTATATTAATGATTTGATTCAAGTAGAAGAGACTTTTCCGTCGGCAAGCTACCAATATGTGCTTTATGGAATGGGTTTTAAATCGAATGTTAACGGTGTAATAAGAGCATCGGACAATGTGAATCTGGGTTTGGAAAAAATTAAAGATAATTTTGAAAGATCCCGTAAATATGCAAATTTGTTGCCATCAAATCGGGAACTTATCGTTCATATTTTTAAGTACGGCATGCAAAAAATATAACTATATGTGTGGCAGTTTTAAACCGTTGCTATTTTTGGATGAGCAGAGCTGGCATGCTAATTACATACCCGCAGTAATAGAGATAGCCTTTTCTCATTGGTTTCCAGCGCGAAAACAAGTGATTCCAGTCCTTCCGCCGGACGCCCAACAATCACAACATTCATTGAATTTAATGATTGATGGTCTCCGGTGGCTGTGTGTTTAGACGTATCAAGGCGCCAGTGTGCCCTCTCGATAATCCTGAATTGCCTGTTCAATTTCATCGGTGGTATTCATCACAAATGGACCATATTGCACGATAGGCTCTTTTATCGGCTTACCTGAAATTACCAAAAATCGCGTGTCGGTGCTTAGTGCTTGTACACTCAGTTGGTCCCCTTTGCTGAGCAAGCCGGCGTTACCCTTAGTGAGTTTGCGTTTGTCTTCGCCGATAGCGATATCACCTTCATACACATACAAGAATGTGTTGTGATCTTCTGGCAGTGCATGATGAAATTCAGCCTGATCTGGGAGATGTACGTCCCAATAAATTGCTTCGGTCGTTAGTCCCTGAATCGGCCCGCTGATAATTTTTCCATTCACAAACGCACTGTTCGCAATGACTTTGATGCAGCCACCATTCGGTAAATTGGCGACTGGAATATCTGTTGAAGCAATATCCCGATAACTGGCTGCTTTCATTTTTTCGGCGGCAGGCAAGTTTAGCCATAATTGAAAACCGCGCATGAGTCCATGTTCTTGCTGCGGCATTTCGGAGTGGATGATTCCTCGTCCTGCTGTCATCCACTGTACATCACCGTTGCGCAGATGACCTTTGTTGCCCATATGATCTTCGTGCAGCATATGGCCCTCGAGCATATAGGTCACAGTTTCAAAACCGCGATGCGGATGCGCAGGAAATCCGGCGATGTAATCATCAGCACTGTTGCTGCCAAATTCATCGAGCATTAAAAAAGGATCAAAGCGTGCATTCGGACCTTGGCCAAGGCTGCGTTTTATGCGTACACCGGCACCGTCGCTGGTCTCGCGGCCTTGCAATATTTGCTGTAACTGACGTTGCATAAATTTACTCCTGTACGCGAATGTTTAATCGGTAGTGGATGCCTTAAAACCTGATGATTATGCAGCAACACCTTGTTCAATTTCAGTTTTGGCTGCTGCAAATGCCTGATCTTTTTGGCCCATATTCAGGCCTTCCGCATAAATAAAATGGACATCTTTTAAACCTACGAAATTCAAGAAGTTGGTAAGGAATTGGCTTTGGGTATCGCTCGGTTGACCTTTATGAACGCCACCGCGTGTCGCGATGATATAAACAGGTTTGTTGTTGAGCAAACCGACCGGACCGGTTTCGGTGTACTTAAAGGTGACACCGGCGCGGGCGATATGATCGAAGTAAGCCTTGAGCGTAGACGGTACGCCGAAGTTATACAGGGGTACGCCAATTACAATCACATCAGCTGCTTCTAGTTCTGCAATGATTTTATCCGAGTAGTCCAATACAGCCTGTTGTGCTTCAGTGCGGCCTTCCGCAGGGCTAAATAAGGCTTGCACGCGCGTTGCATCCAAATGCGGTACATCTTCTTTGGCGAAATCGCGCACTACCACATCACCGGTTGGGTTTTGCGCTTTCCAGCGTTGTACAAACTCCTGGGTTAATACACTGGAGTTGCCGTTATCGCCGAACAAACTNNGTGGTATATGATCGAATAATTGGATTGGTTTCTCTTCTTCTCCCTGGATTAATTCACTATGACGCAGGAAATGGTTTCGCCAACAGCGGTAGGTATTACTGAAAACAAGGTGACATTGGAGCAGTGGCGGGCGTTGCTCGCGGTTATTGATGCAGGTGGTTATGCCAAAGCGGCAGAGTTGCTCAATAAAAGCCAATCGGCGGTGTCCTATGCCATCTCCCAATTAGAGACGGCATTGAGTGTGAAAGTATTTCAGTTGCAGGGACGCAAAGCCGTCGCATCGCCTGCGGGTGAATTGCTTTATCGTCGCGCCAAACAATTGCTGGAGCAAGCGGAGCGGCTGGAAAAATCGGCTGGGGGCTT
>DQHS01000163.1 GCA_003524365.1 Cellvibrio sp.
GTCTTCCACAAAACGGATATCGTGCACGCTGGTATCAATACCCATCTCGCGCAGCGATCCTAAATAAAGATCCTGAATATTGGCGGGCGACGGTTTGAGCGCAACTTGAAATTGATAGTAGTGTTGCAAGCGGTTGGGGTTTTCACCGTAGCGGCCGTCTTTCGGGCGGCGACAGGGCTGCACGTAAGCGGTATTCCAGGTTTCCGGGCCGATGGCGCGCAGGAAAGTGGCAGGGTGAAAAGTACCGGCGCCGACTTCGAGGTCGAGCGGTTGCAAAATCACGCAACCCTGGCGCGCCCAATAATCTTGCAGGGCGAGGATCAAACCCTGAAAGGTGCTTACGTCATAACGTTTTTCGGACATGGTAGACCTGATCTTATGAAGGTAGAAAAATGCGGCGATTATAGCCATCAAACCTGCACAATGGCAGCGCTTGCCCAAGTTCTGTAAAAATACCTGAGGTCACCTGCGCAATAGCAACATCAAACGAGCCATAACAACATTAATTGAGGATCAGCCGTGGACAACCAACAAAAATTCAGCCCCCTTACCATCGCCCTGCATTGGGTGATCGCGCTAACCATAATCGCCATGCTTGGCATTGGCTTTTATATGTCGATTAACGAGTATTACCCGCTGTACGACTGGCATAAATCCATCGGTGTGGTGATTTTTGCGGTGATTCTGGTGCGGATTTGGTGGCGGATTAAAAACGGTTGGCCGGTGCCGGTGCGTGAATACCCGAAACTCGAACATCGTTTGGCGCAGTTGACTCACTGGGTATTAATTGTGGGCACGGTGCTGATGCCAATCTCGGGCATGATGTTTTCCGGTCTGGGTGGTTATGGCATCAAAGTGTTTGGTTGGGTGATGGTAGCGGGCAATAAAAATCCTGCAACCGGTCAGACTGAACCTATCCATGCAGGTCTGGCGCAGCTTGGTGCGGTCACCCATGAGTGGGTAGGTTACTTACTTGTAGCGGCGATAGCTCTTCACATTACTGGTGCGCTCAAGCATCACTTGTTCGATAAAGATCGCACGCTTTTGCGCATGCTCGGCCGTAAATAGCATTGAATTGGTGCGTTTTGGTTGTAGATTTGCGCGCCGAGTAAAGCCCACGTAAACACGGAGTAAATCCAGCGTAAAAGCCCACTTGGGCGGGTTTTAATCAGCCCTGCTAAGGCCTATGTTGTAACTACAGAGAGAGCGCCAGGAGGGCGATGCAGTCGCTAGAAGCATCAAAGCACGCGCTCCTTCTGGATTACTCATTTTCTTATCGGGGTTTGTCATGAAAAATTTAAACGTGTTTGCGTTAGCGGCGAGTGACCATCTGGTGCAGCCAGAAGAGTTTAGCGATGTTCAGGCGAACACCTCCGCGCTGGCGATTCTCACGGATTTCCGCAGCCATAAACCACACATGGTTGATAGTCATCTTGAAGCGACTGAAGCGTTGGAAATGATGTTGGCCCAAGATGTAAAAATCAAAGTGGTGGTGGATGATAGTAGAGAATTTATCGGCGTGATTAGCGTTGATGATCTGTCTAACCACAATATGCTGCTCAAACAAATGGCGCTGCACGTTAACCGCGATGAACTCTTGGTCCGGGATTTAATGCACGCCCGCGCCAGTATCCGCGCGCTGGAATACGATCAATTTAAACTCGCTACCGTCGCGGACGTGGTCTCCACTATGAAGAAAACCCATCAGGAATACCTGTTGGTGGTGGATAAAGATGCGCACCACATTCGCGGCATCGTGTCTGCACGCGATATCGCTAGCCGTTTGCATGCGCCGGTGGAGATCGAAAAAGAGCTGACGTTTGTGGATATTTTTACGGCGGTAAAAGTGCACTGATTTATCCCTTCTCGCTTGCATAGCATCACCTTTAACACTCTCTAGGCGCCGCAAGGCGCCTTTTTTACGTCCCGTTTTTATAGGTCCGTCCCAACGCCGGTAAATGCTACTAGCGTGCGTTGAGACTGCCTCTCCCGAGTAGTAGTTGTTACTTCTTGTAACTCGTTTATCTATTTGATTTTATTCATTTATTTTCTATTTTTGACAACTCCTGTGCAGGTTTGGATGCCACCTTGCAGGTGCCCGCCAAACTGGGACGACGCTGGTAGCGGCGTGGTAGATCCTGTCGTTTAAGGGGTTTTACCGGGCATGTGAATACAGCCGTCTTGCAAGGCAGATGACCCCTCCAATAACCAATAACAACATTTGTCTTTCAAGAGGTTCACATGAAAACCATCTTATCGGCCGCAGTCTTAATGCTGACGGCAGCGCACTTGTCGGCACAGGTACCTAATCCACCCCCCAGCACCACCCCGACCAATAACCCGGTAGCTGTAGGTGCAGGTAGTTATCTCACCAATTGGGACGGTCGCATTGATGCGGCAATTCCCGACAATCGCGACGTGCAAGCCACCAAACACATCACCACTAATCTCGCTGATCAACCTATGCCCACCAATTCCTGGTGGAGTTCGATTCTGTGGGCGGGTGTGAATGATCCCTGGCAGGATTGGGGCACGCGCGGATCGCACAATGTCAGTTATGCCCATCCCTTTGCCATCAAACCGGAACTGAATGGGGTGCGTCTCTACTCACCGCGGCAGGAGGATTTTTGGGCGATAGATTATGCTTTTGTGGGCACTATGCCTGCGCCAGCGACCCAGTGGATCAACGGTGTCGAGCACCCAATGCACGAGACGGTGTACTTTAAAGAGCTGGATTTCGTGCTGGGCAATACGGCGGCGAGCGGTAACTTCAGCGCCAAGGTGCATGACTACAGCGACTGGTTTGTCACCACGCGGATGGAGGCTGGCGCAGGAGCCATGGATTTGACCTTCGGTCACGGTTCGCCCTATGTGTTTGCCAACTACACCAACGGCAACCCCACCATTAGTTTTGCCAGTCACAGTACTGCGCCTGTTGCGGCGAAAACCCCGGAAGTCTGGTCGGGCACCAGCAGTTCGGCGGTGATCGGATTCTCGGTACAGGGCCGCAATTACGCCGCTTTTGCACCGGCGGGAACCAGCTGGACCGGTTTGGGCACCTCCAAAATTACCGCTAATCTACCAGCGGGCAAAAAGTACTTTTCTGTTGCCGCATTGCCCAACCGCGCGGCGCTCACGCTGATGACCCAATACGCCTACAACCATGTCACTGGTTCGCAGGTAAGTTGGAACTATCGCGCGAGCGACAGTAAGTTACTAAGTACCTATGCGGTCACTACCAATAACTACGCCGAATCGACCGGTACAGGCACTTTGATGGGGCTCTACCCTCACCAATGGCGCAAATTGGCAAGCGGTGTGACTCTGACAAATGAGAGTTATTTCACCCCGCGTGGCAGTATGAAACTGGCACAAGGTAGTTCATTTACCACGGCGATTACCTATCAAGGGGTGATTCCTGCGATGCCAGCGCTGACCGAAGCGGCCGATAAAACCCGTCTGTCCACGCTGGTGAATAACGTACGCAACGAGACCTTTACCCATCGCGATACCTATTACACCGGTAAGCGCTTGGGCAAGGTGGCATCGCTGATTCCGCTGGCACAGCAAACCGGCAATACCGCCGCGGCCACCCAGTTTAAAGATGAGCTCAAATGGCGCTTGGAGGGATGGTTAAAAGCCGACGTTATCGACGATTTGGAACCATCGCCTTTTGCCAAAAACCTGTTCTACTACAACAGCAACTGGGGCACCTTGCTCGGTATTGATGGCAGCTTTGGCAGCCTGAAAGAATTAAACGACCACCACTTCCACTACGGCTATTTTGTGCGTGCGGCGGCTGAATTGGCGCGCAACGACAAAAACTGGGCACAACCCCAGCAGTTTGGCGGCATGATCGAGCTGTTGATGCGCGACTACGGCAACTGGGAGCGCCCGCGCAACCCAGCCACTAGCGCCACCGGCAAAATGTTCCCCTTCCTGCGCAACTTTGACATCTACGCTGGTCACTCCTGGGCTTCAGGCCATGCGCGCTTTGGTGCGGGCAATAACAATGAGTCTTCATCCGAAGCGATGAATGCCTGGACGGCGATGATCCTCTGGGGTGAAGAGACAGGTAATACTGCAGTGCGCGATGCCGGTATCTTCCTCTACACCACCGAGATGACCGCGATTCAGGAATACTGGAACAACGTCTACGGCACCAACTATCACCCCACTTACACCAAACCTATGGCGTCACTGGTGTGGGGCGGCAAAACTGACTATGCCACCTGGTTTAGTGGTCAGGCAGAAGCCATGCACGGCATTATTTTGTTGCCGATCCAGTCGGGCTCGCTCTACCTGGGCCAATTCCCGGACTACGCCAAAACCAACGTTGATTTTATGGCTAACGGCCGCACCATGTTTACTATGTGGGATGCGATTTTCTATGCCTACCAAGCGGTTTATGACCCAGCGACGGCGCTGGCCAATTTCAATGCGAATGAAGGCCGGATGCGCAATTCTATCGCCGGACCAGCCTGTGCGACCGAAGAAGGTAACTCACTGGCCAATACCTACGCCTGGATCAAAACGTTCCACCGTTTTGGGCGCATTGATAACCAGGTGGTCGCGACCAATCACGCCAGCTTTGCGGTATTCCGCACCGCCACTGAGCGCACCTACGTGGCTTACAACGCGAGTGCAACTGATGCCAAAAACGTGACCTTCAACGACGGTACCAGCTTGCTGGTCAGCCCGGGTGAACTGAAGGTTTATACCAGTGTGGCAGTGCCGGTATCGTCCAGTTCGGCGCCAAGCAGTACCTCAGCCAGCAGCCGCTCGTCCGCATCGAGCCTGAGCACCCAGTCTTCCTGTAGCTCGGGGTTCTGTGGCCCCTCGTCAATATCGAGTTCATCAAGATCCAGCTCATCGATGCCCAGTTCTTCAAGATCCAGTTCATCAATGTCCAGTGCATCCGTAGCCAGTTCATCGGTTGCGCCAGTGGATTTGGGTGTCGTAAAAATCACACCTATGCCTTTTGCAGCCGTGAAATTCAGTGTGCGATTGAATGAACGCAAGCAGCAGGTGCATCTGTTTGCCCGCCGCAATGGTGCGCAAGACTTTGTGGTAAT
>DQHS01000117.1:0-197 GCA_003524365.1 Cellvibrio sp.
CCGTCTTGAATGATCACCGCCAGCTCGTAAGCGTAGGTTGGATCATAGGTGCGGCAGTTAGGGATGGTGTTAGCCATGACGTGGCTGTGACCATCCTGATGCTGCAGACCTTCACCGTTCAAGGTGGTACGACCAGCGGTTGCGCCCATCAAGAAGCCGCGCGCTTGCGAATCACCCGCTGCCCACGCCAAGTCACC
>DQHS01000117.1:217-9415 GCA_003524365.1 Cellvibrio sp.
TCCATACCGAAAGTACGGGCTTCATCCGGTACAATCGGAACAATTTGCTCGCCGATATTCTTGTCTTTTACCAAGGATGACAGAATACGGACAAAACTCATGGTGGTGGAGATTTCACGATCGCCAGTGCTTTTCAATTGCGCAGCAAATGCGTCTAAAGCGGGGGCGACAATTGGATCGAAATCGGCTTTACGCGATGGCAAGTAACCATTCAACGTATTGCGGCGCGAGCGCATATATTGCATTTCCGGACTATCATCCGCCGGGCGATAGTAAGGCAGCGCTTCCAGGTCTTCATCTTTAATCGGCAATTCAAAACGGTCGCGGAATTTCTTCAAATCCTCTACCGCCAAATGCTTGGCCGAGTGGGTTTTGTTGATTGCTTCACCGGATGAACCCATGCCGTAACCTTTAACCGTTTGGGCAAGGATTACTGTTGGTTGACCCTTTGTATGAACGGCATTGTGGTAGGCGTTGTACACCTTCTTAACATCGTGACCGCCGCGCGCGAGGTAGAGAATATCTTGGTCAGTCATATCGCTTACAAGCTCTAACAGCTCAGGATATTTGCCGAAGAAATGTTCACGCGTGTAAGCGCCGCCGTTGGCTTTGTAGTTTTGCATCTCGCCATCAACTACTTCGTCCATACGTTTTTGCAACAAACCGGTTTTATCTTTTTCCAGCAGCCGATCCCAGCCAGCGCCCCACAGAACTTTAACCACGTTCCAGCCAGCGCCACGGAATACACCTTCAAGCTCTTGCACGATTTTGCTGTTGCCGCGTACCGGACCATCCAAACGTTGCAAGTTACAGTTAATCACGAAAATCAGGTTGTCGAGCTTCTCGCGTGCAGCAAGCGAAATAGCACCCAGGCTTTCCGGCTCATCGCATTCCCCATCACCCAGAAACGCCCAGACTTTGCGGTCGCTTACCGGAGTAAGACCGCGCGCTTCCATGTAACGATTAAAACGCGCTTGATAAATCGCTTTGATAGGGCCCAAGCCCATAGATACGGTTGGGAACTGCCAGTAGTCCGGCATTAACCACGGATGAGGATATGATGACAAACCACCGCCATTTACTTCGCGGCGGAAGTTATCCAAATGTGCTTCGTTCAAACGCCCTTCCACATAAGAGCGCGCATAGATTCCGGGCGAAATATGACCCTGGAAGTACACCAGATCCCCGGGAACATCACCGTCGTTACCGCGAAAAAAATTGTTGAATGCTACATCATATAAGGTAGCGGATGAGGCAAATGAGGCGATATGACCACCAAGGCCATCATCATTGTCATTAGCCTTCATGACCATAGCCATGGCATTCCAACGGATGATTGAGCGAATTTTGCGCTCCATCTTCAAATCGCCCGGATAGTCGACTTCTTTATCAACAGGAATGGTATTGCGATAGGGAGTGCGAATAGATGAAGGCTGTTCAATGCCATGATTAACGGCGGACTCAGACAGTGATTTCAATAATTCTGCTGCGCGGTCTTTGCCGGCATGTCGAACAACTGACCGAAGGGCATCCAGCCACTCTTTTGTTTCAATGGCATCAATATCTTGTAGCATTCAAATCTCCTCAGCTATGCACCAGGGCGCATATCACGTAGCAGTAGTATCTAGACAGGAATTTGGATCTGGGCATCGCACAAAATTTGCTCACTCACTTGAAATGTGCAGAATTTTCATGGATTTACAGGAGGAATATTCCTTTTACTTGTGTAAAAAAACCCCGAATTCTTGCATAAGTGGGAATTTTTTACCAGCCCTAGCCAATTTGGTAACACTCTGGAGGGGCACAATTTAGTGCACAAATTGCTGAATCAAGTGTTTTAAATATAACTACGCCAATAAAAAACACGTTCGCAACTGGGCTGGCATTATTACCCAAAGTTTTACGATTCACCAAGCAGTAAACAGTAAAAAGAACGATAATTTTCTTTTTACTTGCACCAAAAAATAGCATAAAAATGAATATGCTAGTAATGAAGACTCACAAGTATCGCAACACACAAAAATCAATGATGCACGATACTTTGCATTTGCTGTTTATGGATCAGTAAATCATCGATGAGAAGAAAGTTTTCACGTTCCGTAGGCGCATCTGAAGTTAACCAAAGGCGTCGATTTTTATCCTTGAATACCGCACGATAAAAATTATCGAGTGATTCAGGCGTGATACGCGCAACGGCCTCCGCAAGATCAAGGCGACGCGAGAAGTGATTATCGTAAGTGGTTATTACACTCCAGTAACGCTCGCCCTGCTCTTTGAGCGAGCGAGCCGGCTCACGCAACTTTTTAATTAGCGATCGCTGATTAATCGTAAAGTTTTCACCCAATTGCATTTGCTGATCATCTAGAAATAAATCAATCTCTTGAATTATATTCTCTTCCGTAACACTAGGCGATTGTACCACCAGCAAACTATTTTCAAGATTCAGCAAAGGTGCGGCTATTGCAGCCACCACATAACCCAACTGCTTTTCTGTACGCAGTTCATTATAAAATGCAGGCTGGAGCAACTGCCGTACAAGCATCATATGTGCGGTATCGTCGATTGATGTAGACGGGCTTTGGATCAGCAACTCGACAATATTATCGCCATGTTCAAGATTGTGCGCATAGAGCCAAGGCTTTTTTGATCCTTTTGGCAACAGCAACAGTTTAACAGACGGCAGATCACGACCAGCCTGACGATTCAACAACTCATGCTCAACCAACACGGCAAGCTTTAATGCCTCAGCGCGGAAATAATTTCCGTAAAAAAGAGCATCCATTTTTGCATCAATTAATTGCCGACTGGTAAACTGCAAAAACTGTTCCTGTGTTTTATTTTCCAACGCGGCGATTAACTGCGCATTGCTCCAATAAGGATCTGATTGCAATACAGGTAACTGTTTGGCAATCACTTGATAAGGTAAATCTTTATTCTGATTGCGCCAGGTCCTCAGTAAATCTTCTTTGATCAGCGTAAAACGCTCTTCGTTAAATCTACTGGTGCGAATCACCTCCATAACCTTGTTCATCAGCAATCCCTGACGACTGGAGTAACCAAAAACACTGAGGTCATAACCACGCACATTTGCCGTGATCGTGTGATCAATACCGGCAAGCCTCGCGGGATAGGAAAATTCATTCAGCTGATCAGTAATCAGCGCGGCAAACAATTGCGCCAATGCAGCACCTTCTGCACTAGCAGCGACCAAAGGCGACTTGATACGCAAATTAATTAACGCGCGCGGCTGCATAAACTGCTGGTCTTGAGCAAACCATACACGCATATTTTTATTATCAAAAATCAACTGAGGCTTGACATCAACCGCACCACTTTCCTCCAATAGTGACCCAGATTTCACTGCCAATCGCCGAGGCATAAACAGGTTTTTTTCAGGCAAATATAACTCTTTGCGCACTGCCGGTTTCAAATCCAACAGTTCCGGAATACCCGCGCGGACAGCAAATGGAGTGGAATACAGCGGCGATACGCGATAAGGTTCAACATCGGGCGCAGTCAACACCAACAACAGATTATCGCTAGTTAAATAGGATAAGTTCTTTTTAATTAATCTCTCATCATAAGCCGTGTAAAGATAATCACCACGCAAAATATCTTTAGGCGAATACATTTTCATCGTCTCCGCGAGTGCACTCACCGTTTGCATAGGTGGGCGTTTTTCCTCAAAACGGAATTCCACATCTGCCAACTGTTGCAACTCGCTATAACGCCAGGACGATAACCCCCGTAATTGAAGTTGCTCGACACAGTGAAATACCAGAGACACTATTTGATTGCGAGCACGCACGCCTTGCGGTGTTAATTTGATGCTGAGTTGAAATACTGCATCCTTGCGACTTTGCAAACCAACATTGGCGTAAATGCCCTCCGCCCAACCCAGCCGCTTTAACAGCGATAACAAACTTCCCTCCCCTTCATGCCCAAGCAAGTGGGCGATATAGGCAAAGGGTTTCTTTTGATAAAACCGATCCGGATTGGGAATAGGGAAATTAAAGGTCAGTTGACGCAGTTCTTTTTCCGGCTTTATTTCCACACTCGCGGGTAAGCGTTGTTTATCAAACAGCGGGGGATAATTGTTGACGATGTTAACTTCGCGCTGGGGTACGGCGCTAAAACGGGCACGCACAGCAACTTCCAATGAGTCCAAATTCTCACGCCCTAAAACCACCAGATTCATCAGGTGCGATGAGTAGTATTGATGGTAAAATGTAATCATATCCTCGCGTACCGGATGTCCTTCCCTATCGGCCAGCGTGGTTAAGTTGCCCACTGAAAATTTAGCGCTGGGATGTTGGGGATTCATCAGCTCGCGATAAACATCCCACTCGCGGCGCCCGTCATCTTTTAATTTAGCGAGATACTCAGCATTTACCGCGTTTCGCTCGCGCTCAACGTATTCGGCACTAAAGAGCGGCGCAACAAAAAATTGCGCAAAGCGATCCAAAGCGGGATCCAACTGATCATTATCAATTTCAAAAAAATAATTGGTATTATCCGCCGCAGTATAAGCATTAAAACTGCCACCATGCTGGGAGATAAACTCCTGATACTCACCTGCTTGCGGATATTTTTCCGTACCCAGAAACAACATATGCTCAAGGAAATGGGCAAGGCCTGCGCGATCAGCCGGATTTTGATTTGCACCAACATTCACATCTAAAGCAGCGGCCGATTTTTCTGTGGCGGGATCAGAGATAAGCAGAACACGCAGTTCGTTATCGAGCACCAGATAGCGATAACTGCGCTTGTCGTTTTCACTTTTGATAACGCTGGTGCCAGAATTGAGATCGATGGTTGCATTGAAGATAGAGTTAGCACTGCTTTGTATGTTGCTACCTTGGGCCAACAACAACTGACTGGCGAGCATAAACACCGCTGCCACTAGCCAGGGAGCACGCGAACCCGGATTAAATCTGCAACACCATTTCACCATAACAAACTCACTTAGCCATCAGTATTTATTCAACAAGAACACTACCGATTGATCAATTCTTTCCGCGCTGGCGCTATGCAACCGACTTTTTAAGTAGATAACAATAAACCAATTCCAATTCCGCAAAGGCTACTAACTTATGTCCACTCAATTGCGCATATGCCTGAAAATCGCGTACCGATCCAGCATCGGTAGCCAGTACCCGCAATATTTCGTCAGCAGCCATATCGCGCAATGCTTGCTTCGCCTTGAGCAGCGGCAGCGGGCAACGCAAGCCACAGGTATCCAATTCACGGGCGACAGGATGGGTAAAGCAATCAATAGTGTCACTCAAGGCCTGTTACCCGTTATCCCAAAGAACGTCTTTTCATAAGCATTCCGGTCAACAATACCGCTAGCCGCCAGTATTTATTCCACGGTGAGGAGAACCAGTAATGAGGCTTATGGTCATAAAAGGTTGCTAACCTAGTCTTTACGCGTCAAAAAGGCTAGAGTTAAGCCCTATTTTTTTGCCGCCAAACCTATCCCGGCGGATCCCAGCAGGAGTCAATCAGTAACGTGTTAATGTCTTTTCAGCGCTGCCTTTCCACCCTCAACCGACGTCTATTTACCCCCTGGGGAGTGGCATTTCTGCTTGTTACCAGCTTGCTTGTAGACCCGTTTCCAAGCCACGCGGAGGTGGAACTACCCAATTTGGGGGATACCAGCTCGATTATGATTTCACCAGCCCAAGAGAAAATGCTGGGGCAGCGCTGGCTTAGAGCCTATCGTAGCCAAGTACCAACCACGTCGGATCCACTGATCATTGACTATCTGGAGCAGCTGTTTGATCGGTTGATACCGCACAGCCAATTGGATGATAAACGTATCGATCTGGTTGTCGCCGAAAATAACACGCTTAACGCCTTCGCGGTACCCGGAAATATTATCGGCGTGCATACCGGCCTGTTGATGTACGCCAAAACCGAGAACCAGCTGGCCGCTGTACTCACCCACGAACTGGGGCACCTGAGCCAGCGCCACTATGCGCGCCGCCTTGAACAGCAAAAGAACATGATGGTGCCGATGCTCGCAGGTATGCTCGCAGGCTTGGTATTGGCCGCGAACAGCAATAGTGATGCCGGTGTCGCCGCGATTATGGGTACTCAAGCCGCCGCACAGCAGGCATCGCTCGCGTTTAGCCGCCAGAATGAACAGGAGGCCGACCGCATTGGCATGCAAACAATCGTTCAGGCCGGTCTGGATCCTTACGCCGCTGCCGATATGTTTGAGCAGATGGTGCGTGCCAACCGCTTGAATCGCCGCCCACCGGAATACCTACTCACCCACCCGGTAAGCGAAACCCGTGTAGCCGATGCACGCAACCGCGCTATGCAATATGAGCGCAAACCAGTGGCAGACAATCTCGAATTCCAACTTGTGCGCACTCGCGTCAGGGTCGGTGCAGAGGAGACACCGCAGATCGCGGCCAGAATGTTCAAAAGTGAATTGGATAAAGAAAGCGATAACCCCGATGTTAGCCGCTATGGACTGGTGCTGGCGCTCACTGAAGCCAGCCAGTTTGATGCCGCGCGCGATGCGCTTGCGCCGCTATTGGAAAAAGATCCCACCCGTATTACCTATCAAATTATGCGGTCCGATATTGAAATCGCCGCTGAGCGCTACAAAGCGGGATTGGAAATTCTAGAAACGCAATTAAAGCAACATCCCAACAGTTATCCGTTAATTATTCGTCATGCTGAAGCGCTAATGAAGGCGGGGATTTACCAGCAATGCGCCGATATTCTTGAACGCTATTCGCGCAAACGCAGCACGGACGATTACGTGTGGTATCTATTAGCGGAGGTAAACGGACTCGCAGGGAATATTCTCGGTGTGCATGAGGCGCGCGCGGAATACTTTATTTTGAATGGCGTTTATGATCGTGCTCAAATCCAGTTGCGCAATGCATTGAAACTCACCCAAGGTAACAACTATCGCACGGCATTGATTGAAGAGCGCTTGAAATATGTCGAAGCGCATATGCAAACCGAGGGTTTCTAATTCCAATTTGGGCAGCCACTTATTGTGGTGGCTGCTTGATCCATCCCGACTCCACAATCCATTCATCCGCATTAACCACCGCCATCGGCCTGCCAATAAAATAGCCCTGCGCTTCATCACAGCCCATTTCACTGAGGCGCGCAAGCAATGCTTCATTTTCTACGCCCTCCGCCACCACCGTTAAACCCAAATTGTGCGCGAGATGAATGGTGGAGTTAACGATCAATTCGTCTTGCAAATCTTCCAGCATATTGCGCACAAATGAATTGTCGATTTTCAGTGTTTGCACCGGCAAACGCTTCAAATAGGCCAGCGATGAATAGCCAGTGCCGAAATCATCAATCGCCAAATGCACACCCAACTCATGTAATGCATCCAAATTACGAAGTGCGCGATTCGGGTCAGTCATTATCGAACTTTCAGTAATTTCCAATTCCAGTCGCGATGCGGGCAGCTGATATTTATTCAACAGCCGCTCCACCAACTTGGTGATATTGTCATCCATTAAATTACGCGCGGATAAATTCACCGCAATACTCAATGACATACCCTGATCTTGCCAGCGACGGCATTGCTCAATCGCCTTCTCCAACACCCAAGCAGTGAGCTGATGAATCAAACTGGTTAATTCGGCGATAGGAATAAAATCAGCAGGTGGAACAAAACCCAACTCAGGATGAATCCAACGAATCAGTGCTTCAAAACCATAACAGCGTCTTTCATCCAGAATCACCTTGGGTTGATAGTACAAACATAATTGATTTTCGCGAATTGCACGCCCCAGCTCGCTGACAATCGCAAGGCGTTTGGTTGAATGGGGATCAAATTCAGGGCTGTAAATCGACAAGCCCAACATTTGCCCCTTCGCATAATACATAGCGATATCGGCGTAGCGCATCAGCGCGTGATGGTCTTGCGCCTGCTGAGGTGATATGGAGATGCCAATACTCGCCGAAATTTGCGTGGTAAAACCATCCAGATCGAATTCCTGCGCGAGCGCATCCAACAGACGATGGCCAAATACAACCGCTTGGTGCGTGCTGCGAATGCGCGGTAAAAAAACCGCAAATTCATCACCACCCAAACGCGCCACTGTGCCCGGCACCTCGGACATTTCATTCGCCAAACGCGGACCGATTAATTGCAATAAATGATCGCCCACATTGTGCCCAAGCGTATCGTTAATTTCTTTAAAACGATCCAGATCAATTAGCAGCAGCGC
The DNA here is from genome assembly GCA_003524365.1 of Cellvibrio sp. Classification (GTDB taxonomy): domain Bacteria; phylum Pseudomonadota; class Gammaproteobacteria; order Pseudomonadales; family Cellvibrionaceae; genus Cellvibrio. The sequence continues at coordinate 8,437 of DQHS01000117.1, forward strand.
ACTGATTTGATCGGCACTGCGCTGGGCAAAACATTCTTCCATATCGGCGTAGAGTTTTTCGCGATTGGGTAATGCGGTGAGCGAGTCGTGAAATGATTGGTAGCGCAGTTTGTCTTCGTAGCGTTTACGCGCAGTGATATCTTTGGTGGTGCCCCATACGCGTTTGAGTAAGCCGTCCTCAACAATTCCGGTACAACAAATTTGGAAGTAATAGTTTTTACCACGATGATCCTGTCGCACTATGTCGTGATCAATCATTTCATAATTATTTTTTACAAAAAAATCCAAATCAAATACATAATTCGTTGAGCCGCTCTCCACCAATCCCATGCCCAAAATATCATCGAGTGAACTGGCGCCGAGCATTGTTAACAAGACTTTATTGGCTTCTACCAGGCGTGCGCTCTGCGCAATTTTTTTAGCCTGCGCCTCTTGTTCAAGATGGATGGCGACGGGCGGCTGCATGTCGTAACACCAAATCGCCTCCGAGCTATTAGTGATAAAGGCTTTGTAGCTGGCTTCGCTTTCTTGTAATGCATCGCGCGCACTTTTTTCGCGCGATAAATCTTGCAGCTGAATTAATACTCTTTCGGTATCGCCCGAACGATCACGGATGGGTAAAAAACTTGCGCGGAAATACAGATTCTTGTCGCAAATAAAACGACTGCGATGAATATTACCCAAAGAGTAATTCATCTCCAGCGTTTGTATTTTCCCTTCAAGATACACCCTGCGCACTGCTGCCGACAGTTCAGGGTCAGCGCAAATTCGCTTATCGCGCAAAACGGAGTAGAAACCGGCAGAACTTTCCGCTTGGCGATGCGACAAATGAAACAGCCGCTCCATCGCTTGATTCATATGTAAAAGAACACCGTGTTTATCGGTAATCACACTAGGGACTGGACTCTCGGCGAATAAGCCGGATAAAAATTGCAGCGCATAGCCAGCGTCCTGCCCCGCCAATAAATGACGCGCGCTG
>DQHS01000079.1 GCA_003524365.1 Cellvibrio sp.
CTTCCTGCACTTCCTGCACTTCCTGTGGTGCTAGCTTAATTACTGGTGCTATGTATTCCGGTTGTGCTGCAGATTTGCGGTATAAGCTCAGTAGTTCCTGCAAAATCATCAATCCAAATAATACAAACCCCATAGAATAAATCAGCACCAGTATCTGCTGAACGCGGAAAATAACCACTTTGTTGTTGGGCTCAAATACTTGCGTCGCTTTGTACACAATTGCGCCGGTGTAGTAATAAAGTGGTGGATGGAAAAATGCACCGCCTACTGCGTATTCAAGCGGTGGTGGCATCCAGTGTTGACTCAGGTATTGAGTGAAGCCTATATGGTCGCCCAGATCGTGTTCACGTACATCGGCAGTGGTAACTGAAAAATACGCCAAGCGAATTAATAAAGCGCCAATAAACAGTACTTTAATCGGGGTAGATAAACGGCAGGCGTTAACGATTTTTAGTGCGAGCAAGAGTGCTACGGCGGTAAACAATAGATAGACAATGCGGGTGATGCCTTCATTGCTTTCGGCGCTGATGACTATGCCCATCAAGCCACCTTGGTCTGTATAAAGGATTTCAATTTGATTGTCACCCTGATGCAAATAATCTTTAAGTTCGTAGGTAAATCCTTTGCTGTAATCTTTGCGTTCGTGAGCTGGAATCATGCTCAGATCAATCGGATGTTGGTTGATTGTTAAGGTGTAAATTTCATCGTCAGGAATAAAGCGCAATATAGTGCTGGTGTATTTGCCCATCGTTAGTGTACCCGTTAGTCGGTACACCCCGTTTTCATGGGATTGCATAAATCCCGGTGCAACAATTGTTTCTATTTTCCCTGACGGTGTAGTCAGGCTAAAATTAGAAAAGGAGGGTTGTATGCTTTGCAGGAGAAATATCAATAAGCCAATGGCTAGAATCAGAACATAAAGTGTTTTTGATTTTAGGGCACGTACTAGCAGCGATTTCATTTTATTCTTTATCCTTAATCGATGACTGTAATTTTTTAAGCTCCGCCTTGAGGATGCCGACTTCCTGAATCAGGTTTTTGTTGCCCTCAGCCAGCTTTGAAATAACGATTGAAAACTGGATCAATATAAAAAAGACTGAAATCACCAGCATCAGTAGCAGGGCGGCTGGGGCATACAAAATGCCAACGGCGTTGGCAACTACTTCCAGCATGGGTTTGAAAATGGATAGGACGATAAAAACAAATCCAAAACCTAACCACAATAGTGAATATTCTTCTTTGAGTTTTTTGCGTTTGACCAAGCGCAAGATAAATAAAAATAGCATCAGGCTGCCAGTAACGGAAAAAAACTGAATGCGATTGTCTACCAGAAGTTTCAGGGTGTCATCAATCATAATGAGCTCCTGCGGATTTTTTGTCGTTGTGAGGTCATCAGCATGGCCAATATTACTTTGATCATATAGTGCGCTGATTTCAGACCGGAAATTGACGATTCCCCACCTTGACGCTCGACCATTTCAACCGATACTTCGCGGATACGGAAATCATTTTTGCCTAATAAAATGACGGTTTCGGGCTCGGGATAATCAGTCGGGTAATAGGCTGCAAGAAACGCAATGGACTGTTTGTTGTAAGCGCGAAAGCCGGAGGTACTATCGGTAATTCTTTTATTGATCAGCAGTATGTTCATCAATTCAAAAATACGAATTCCAATGCGGCGCATAAAGGTTGATTGAAAACCCAGGGTTTTCTCAATAAATCGTGAGCCTATACAAACATCGCATTCGCCGCTTTGGAGTGGCGATAAAATTTTAGGTATTTCACTGGCCAGGTGCTGCCCATCGCCATCAAATTGGATGGCGTAGTCGTAGTCTTGGTAGAAAGCATACTTGAACCCTGTTTGTACTGCACCGCCAATGCCGAGGTTGGAGGGCAGTTGGATTACAGTGGCTAGGCCGTTCGCTTCGGCTTCACGTTGAGTGTCATCTTTTGATCCATCATTGATGACCAGACATTCATAATCTGTATTGGTGTCCTGCAAGGATTGGATAACCTTACGAATATTTTTTTCTTCATTGTAAGCGGGAATGATTATGAGAATTCGCTCTCGCATCAGCGTGCACCTGTATCAATGTTGTATCAGTGAGTTGTTGGTGTTTGTTCTACAGGAGCTGCAGTTGGGGCCATAGATATTACTGTGTTAACCCAGTTGGCATGATCCCATTTGTCATCTTTCAGTGGTGCTACTTTCAGTGTTAATTTTTGTACGCCACGTACATCGAGCTTAATAACAGGAATGTCACGCTCATAACCTAATATAGGTTTAGATTCCCACAATAATTTATCATCACCCCATACGGAAAACTGCACATCAGCGGTACCTACTTCATCATCCAGCGCGGCAATAAAACTAAATTCTGCGGCATCCGCGGGTAACTGGTATTGGATGTCAGAGCTGGCGTGGGTGCCTATTCCTTGCGCATAGCGGCGATTGGCTATCGACAAATAATTGCCGTCGTAACTGCGGTTTAATGCCATAGTGCCGTGATCTTGTTTGGCATAAACAAGGGGTAGGGTTGTTAGGAAAGTCTGTTCATTGGTGAGCGTGAGCGAATGCACTTGGTAGCGATCAAAAAAATACCCCGTCATTCCTAAGGTAGCAAGACTAAAACACCAGGCGGAAAGTGCGGGAATGTTGGATGCAAGTTTCAGCAGAGTTGTCAGCCAGCTAATGATTCGACCCGCACTAACCAAATCGAGAACACCTAAAACCAGCAGCGCCATCGTGCCCCAAGCAAGACCATGCCATATGTCCGAGCCGTTGATCTCTAAAATGATCAACATGTTCAGGCTGCATAACAGACTGATCACAACAGGGTAAATTAATTTTTGTTGAGCTGCAGCGCTGAAAGTGATTGCCATGACGACTGCGGGAAATAAATAACGCTCATGCATGGCTGGGAGTAACGCAAAAAAAGCCAGCGCACAAATTGTGGCGGAAAAGAGGGTTTGCGATAGTAATTGACGGTCGTTGGCTTGGGCACCATTTTTGATAAGAAAGTGGATGCCATGGAGGAAAACAACCAATGCGGTCAACGAAAATAAAAACATTCCAAAATATTTTGCAGTAAATATTTGGGTCAAAACTGAATCAGTTGCAACGCCAAATAAAATGATGTTATCCGGAGCAACATTGCCGGTAAGCAAAATCCAAATATTGGCGGCATTGAATGTCGTCATTGGATATTGACCAAGGGTGTCTATATATGCCTGATTGACTGATTGTACGAAATGACCTGCAAGGATTGAGGGCATAAACACCAGTGCGCTCACAGCGACGGAGATGAAAACACCTACCAAATTTTTACCGATATTACTGAAAAATAAAAACCCAAATACCGGGGCAAAGGCAATCATTTGGAATTTTGTTAGCAGTGCTAATACAAAGACAGGAATGGAAAGGTAGCTGTATCGCTGGTAGGTTGCGAGCAAAAGGGCACCGAACACCATTGTGGCCGGGATTAGGTCGACTTGTCCCCAAATAGGACCATTCACCAGTATGGCCGGGTTGATTGCCACCATCAGTAAAATAATATGAGTAAATTGGCGCGTGGCATGGAAGCGACCTAACTGGCTATGAACCAAAATAATCAATAGGCAATGGAATACCACTACAGGTAATTGGGTGAGAAATTTTAATAAATCATTATGTTCTAGCGGTATGCCAGTGGCGTTGTAAACCTGACCAACGAGATAAAGCCAGTGGATATAGAATGGCGGGTAGTTGCCATTAAAACCATCGTAACCAGTGGTTGATAGTTGTCGCACCCAATCTTGCCAGTAGCCCAAATCCTGACTGTAACCCTTAAGAAAGAGCAGCGTGAAATTGGCAACTATGGTGATGATTAAATAGGTATGCAATAAGCGGGAGCGATCGCGGCGGCTATCGCCTAAATTCAGCGGTGCCATATCAGGAAAGGTTATTGCACTCTTTGCGGGTGCTCGCTCCTGGCCGTCGGTGCTGGTTATTGCAGATTCCTTTGTCCCATCGTCAGCAGTAGCGCTCATGTCGTTCATGTTTATATGTATACCTGAAATTTTGTTCTAAGTGGGCGTTTGCTTATTGATCCTTTCGGCCAACAATATCGCTGATATGAAATTTGGGGCGGCGTTTCACTTCTTCATAAATTTTTGATAGGTATTCACCAATAATACCCAAGCAAATTAATTGCACACTCCCAATAAAAAGGAGGGGAAGTAGTACCGATGCCCAGCCAGGCGTTGCATTGTCGGTGAAGAAGCGAACTACCAGTACCCAAGCAATCAAGGCGAAAGAAGCAAACCCCGAGAGCAAGCCTAAAATAGTAATCATACGCAGCGGAGCGGTGGAAAATGCGGTAATTCCTTTCCACGCAAACGACAACATTTTTTTCAATGGATATTTGCTTTCGCCTGCTTCACGGGCCTGACGTTCGTATTCGACTATGGAGGATGGGTAGCCTACTTCGCGCACTATGCCGCGCAAAAATAAGTTGGACTCATCGTACTCTTTTAATGATTCCAGCGCGCGGCGCGAGAGTAAACGGAAATCAGCGTGGTTAAATACCAGATCCACGCCCATTTTTTTCATCAAGTGGTAATAGCCTTCAGCGGTAAAGCGTTTGAAAAAAGTATCTGTGCGGCGCGCTGAGCGCACACCGTAAACTACATCGCTACCTTTTAAATATTCATCCACCATGGCCTCAATATTTTGCGGATCATCTTGCAGGTCGGCATCGATACTGACAGTAATATCCTCGGTGGTAGTGCACAGACCTGCATAAAGCGCATTTTGGTGGCCTTTGTTGCGCGATAGTTTTATCGCAACAATTGCTGGATTTTTTGCTGCTTCTTCGGCGAGAATTTTCCAGGTTTTATCCTTGCTACCATCATCAACAAAATAAATTTTGGATTCCTGGTTGATTTTGCCTTTAAGGATCATTGAATCGCGCAGGCTCAACATGGTTGCCAGAGTTTTGGGCAGCATCTCTTCTTCGTTGTAGCAGGGAATAACAACCGCAAGCGATGGCATGGATGTTGTCATTTTAATGATTCCTGTAGATCCAGAATTTATGTACCGCAAAATTCAACACCACGGTAATTCCCGTAGCCAGAAATTGGGCAACCAAATAATGCTCGACCCAAGGTAGGGCGAGATAGTTATTGAACAGCCATAAAAAAGCGGCAAACAACAATGTATTAGTTGATAAGCCGATAGCAACCGCCAGCATGTACTTGGGAAAAGTTTGCGCGTGATTGCTAGAGCTCTTGAACGTGTAGTGGTAGTTCGCCCAATAGTTAAAGAATGAAGAGAGCACATATCCTGCGGCTGAGGCGATTACCTCAGGAAGCAGCTGGCTTTCGACAAACAAGATCAGCAATGAGAACTGAATAAGGGTGGAGATCCCACCAATACCGATAAATAGGGCGAAGCGTTTCATTGTTATTCTATTGAGTAGTTATGCGATAACTGGCCGGCAATCAAAACCCCTGATTTTAGATCCCGGTTAGGTTTAATAAAGCACGAGCATAGCTACTGCCCTTACTTAAAATCCGCTGCACATTAACACATTTTTATTACGAAAGTGGTAGGAATTGTAGGCGTGAGTAGAGTGCAGAAGGGGGATTGTGAAGCAGGTATAAAAGCAGGATCGTCCGCGGGAATATCGCCCGATTGGCGAAATACTTGTACGTATCATCAAGCCCAGCGTAGTGCGGCGCCGGTGCGTTCGATATACATGTATTCCGCTTTGTTGGTTAGTGGGTGACATGCGTGATGCAGGTGATGGTGGTCACCGGTTGAACCCATATATTCCCAACAGCGTCCTTCATGGACACAAAGGGGGTCACCGTTATTCAAACGATAGGCTGCCAACTCATCCCACATTTTTTGCCATTCTGTATGGTTGATGTCGAGATATTCCATAAATCGTCCTTTACGGTGAAACATGTTGTTGGATTAGGATGAATCTTGTTCAATCATTCTGGTTTATTAAATTGTTTTGTCAAGAAACATTAGTAACCTAATGATTTATATGAAAATAATTAAACCAGAAGTGTGCATTGATTCACCTATTATAAAACGATTTCCTATAAAAGTGTCGCTTAAATTTGTTTTATTGTGTTAAAAAGTAGCAAAGAGATTGTAATGGGTTACAAAATGTTATGGTCAAATAGCCTATATCTTGTTGACATTCCAGTTACGGAAATGTTTAAAGTGACAAGTGTTGATAAAGGTCGATAAGGAGGAGATGAAATGAATATCAGTCAAGCAGCTCAAGCTTGCGGTTTACCCAATAAGACCCTTCGCTATTACGAAGAGGTTGGTTTGGTTGTGCCGATGCGACAAGAGGGGAATGATTATCGGATTTACTCATTAGCTGATGTCGCGCAATTGCGGTTTTTACAGCGGGCTAGAGCGGTGGGTTTTAGCCTTGATGAGTGCCGCGAGTTATTAACGCTCTATGCGAACCCGCAGCGCCGTTGTGGTCAGGTGAAGGCACTGGTGAGTGAAAAAATAATTCAGGTCGACCAGCAGCTGATTGCATTACATGCCATGCGTGACACTCTGGTCGATATGGCTAATGAATGTGCGGGTGATGATACAAACGATGGTGTGATTATCGACCGGTTGGCAGTGGCTGAATCACCGCCATTAAATAGACCCTCGTCTATGGCGTTCACATTAGTGGAGGTGCCTGATATTCGCGTGCCGCATGGCGGTTCCTAGTGGGAGGGGCCGGTGTTTTCTACCCTGAAAAAGGCTATGATGCGCGCCGTTTAACTATTTACCCTTGGAGCAACTATGAGCATCAAATCCGATAAGTGGATGCGCCGTATGGCTGAAGAGCACGGCATGATCGAACCTTTTGAGCCGGGTCAGGTTCGTTATGATGCCGCCGGTCAGCGCATAGTGTCGTACGGTACATCCAGCTACGGTTACGATGTTCGTTGCGCGGATGAATTTAAAATTTTCACTAATGTTCACTCAACGGTTGTCGACCCCAAAAACTTCGATGAAAAAAGTTTTGTCGATATTAAAAGTGATGTCTGCATTATCCCCCCGAACTCCTTTGCGCTTGCCCGTACCGTTGAATACTTTCGTATTCCGCGCAGTATTCTTACTGTATGTTTGGGGAAGTCCACGTACGCGCGCTGTGGGATTATTGTTAACGTAACGCCGTTGGAGCCTGAGTGGGAGGGGCATGTGACGTTGGAGTTTTCCAATACCACACCTTTGCCTGCAAAAATTTATGCCAACGAAGGTGTTGCACAAATGCTGTTTTTTGAATCTGACGAAGTTTGCGAAACCTCGTATAAAGATCGTGGTGGCAAATATCAAGGACAGCGTGGTGTAACGTTACCGCGAACCTAATATCCGCGCCCCTGATACCGCGCGCGTAATTTTTTGCTGGTGTCAGGCACCAGCTTTGCGGTGTTTACTGTTATGGCTCTCCCTTCTCAAACACAAGTATTAATTATTGGTGCTGGTGCTGCCGGTTTAATGTGCGCGGCGACAGCTGGTGCGCGTGGCCGCGCAGTGGTCGTTATCGATCATGCCAATAAGGTCGGTAAAAAAATTCTGATGTCCGGTGGTGGTCGCTGCAACTTCACCAACATGGAAGTGCTGCCTAAAAATTACCTCTCTGACAATAGCCATTTTTGCAAATCTGCGCTGGCGCGTTACACCCAGTGGGATTTCATTGCGCTTGTGCAAAAACATCGCATTCCTTATCACGAAAAAAAACTCGGCCAATTATTTTGCGATAATAAGGCGCAGGATATTTTGTCGATGCTGCTTGATGAGTGCGCACAAGCTGGTGCTGACATCTACACACTTTGCGATATTGAGCAGGTCACAGCACTAACCGAAAATGATTTGCCGATGCGCTATAAAGTCAAAACCTCGCAGGGTACGATTTATTGTGAGTCTTTGGTTGTGGCGACCGGTGGTCTTTCGATTCCTACTATGGGTGCGACAGGTGTGGGTTATGAGTTAGCCGGGCAATTCGGTTTACCGTTAAAACCGCGCACGGCAGGTTTGGTTCCGTTTACGCTCTCACCAGCGCAGCTTGCGGTATTTTCACCCTGCGTTGGTAATGCGCTCGATGTCAGCGTGAGTTGCGAAACCACAAACGGGCATGTGAGTTTTGCGGAAGCCATGCTCTTTACCCATCGTGGCTTTAGTGGTCCCGCTATGTTGCAGATATCGTCTTATTGGCAGCCAGGTAAAGAGTTGGAAATAAATCTGTTGCCGCAACTTAATTTGTTCGGTTTTTTAAGTGAGCAGCAGAAAGCGCGCCCCAAAGTTTTACTTACCACTATTGTTGGCGAATTGCTCACCAAAAATATCGCCCAATGTTTATGTGATTACTGGGGGGCGCAGTGGAATGGCAATCGCCCCATCAATCAATACACCCCGACGGAGTTACAGTTAGTCGCTACCCAATTCCACGAATGGAAAATTATGCCAGCCGGTACTGAAGGTTATCGCACCGCCGAGGTTACATTGGGGGGTGTGGATACTAATCATCTCTCCTCCAAAACCATGGAGGCAAAAACGCAGGCTGGTTTATTTTTTATTGGTGAGGTTGTTGATGTAACAGGGCATTTGGGTGGCTTTAATTTTCAGTGGGCTTGGGCGTCTGGTGTAGCCGCGGCTGCATATGTTTAATAAAGCGAGGGCGGCTAGGTTATGGGTGATGTAATTCAATTTAAAAAGCCAAGCCCTTTTGATAAACACAAAGGGAAAACACTTTGCCGCAGCGGTTTTCATAAGTGGGAAGTGGTAAAAGAAAAACAATTTGATGTAAAACAGGGCAAGCTGGTGACGATATATAAATGCAGTCGCTGTGGTGAACAGAAGGTGGAATTGAAATAGCGCTTAATAGAATTGCGACACAAATAAAAAGGCTCCCTTTGAAGTAAAAAATAGGGGAGCCTTTTGTGTTTTTATCGCCAAGCGATTAATGGTGGTGATGACCACCAGCGCCGTGGGCATGACCGTGATTCATTTCGTCTTCGGTAGCTGCCCGTACTTCGGTAATTTCAACATCAAAGTTCAGGTCAACACCAGCCAATGGGTGGTTGCCATCGATAGTGACTTGATCACCTTCTACTTTGGTTACGGTAACCACTTGCAAACCTTGTTCGGTTTCGGCGTGGAATTCCATGCCCACTTCGATATTCTCGATACCGGAGAACATATTAGACGGCAATTCTTGCACCAGGCTGTCATCGCGCAGGCCGTAAGCTTCTGCGGCAACAACAGCAACATTCAATTTGTCGCCAACAGTTTTGCCTTCCAGTGCGTCTTCCAGGCCGGGAATAATATTGCCCGCGCCATGCAGGTAAGACAGTGGATCTTGGCCTTCTGAAGTGTCGAGCACTTTGCCGGTACCGTCAGTCAGAGTGTAGTGAAAGCTGGCAACGCAATTTTCAGAAATATTCATAAAGAGCCTTTTGATTTGAGTGAATAGGTTTAGGTGAATAGGATTAACAAGTGCTAAAGGTTAAAGCAGTAAAAATTAGATCATTTAAAAATTAAAATTTTTCGATGCTTTTGCCATCCAGAGTCGCCTTGTGAATATAGATTGTATAGGCTTCCCCCTTTTCTTCTTGTTGTAAGCGTACCAGCAGATAATTCCAATCTTTAGCCAGCCAGGCATAAGTCACGCGGTCATCATTTTCGCGGCTGCGTTTTACTTTGATGGTATTCACTTTACCTAAGGGGGTATCTAACATTTCTTCGCCAACCGTCGTGAATTTATATTCTTTCAGGCGACCGCCGTCGGCGATTTGGTAAGTGAAATTCTTCTGGCCATTAAGCAAATCTTGCTGCATCTGGATTTGGTAGCTCAGCTTGTCTTGCACTTTCTGGGTGATATCCATTTGCCAGCTGGTCTTTTGCACATTGTTGGTGACGTTTTTGTTTTTCCAATCGAAGGACAACTCCGCCGTACGATCTTTGCCTAGGCCTCGTCGTGCGTAACTGTAGTGCAGCGGGCTGATGGTTTGCTGCACCGGGTTCCACTGCATTTTGCTCTTTTCGGTGATGCTGCCGATAAAGGATTCGGCTTTAAACAATAAATCGTATTGGTTGTCTGCAGTTTTGGTTAAGCGATTGGTGACGGTGATATTAAATCCGTAGAGCTTGGCCTTGTACTGATTGTCAAACGTTTTGGGCACATCTGCTGCCGTTGTGAGAGACGAAAATACTGCAAGAACTAAAAACGCACTACTGCGAAGGCTTAACATGGGGTTCCTACCTGTTTATTTAAGGCTTGATTAGGGCTCATTTGCCTTAATTTGATAACCGCAAGCGGGCAAAAGTTCACCTTTTAACTCAGCTTTGCCGTCTACCATTTTCAAATCGCCTTGTGCGAACCATTTTATCGCCAAGGGATAGATTACATGCTCCTGGCGCTGTACCCGTTTAGCGAGCAGACCGGCATCATCATTAGGCAATACAGGAACCACTGCCTGCACAATTGCCGGGCCGCCATCCAGTTCTGCAGTGACAAAATGTACGGTCACACCGTGCTGGCTTTCGCCGGCATCGATAGCGCGCTGATGGGTGTGCAACCCCTGAAATTTAGGCAGCAGCGATGGGTGAATGTTGAGCATTCTGCCCAGATAATGCTGGGTAAATTCAGCGGTCAGGATGCGCATAAACCCGGCGAGGACGATCAGGCCCGGATCGTAAGCGTCGATTGTACTCATTAGCTCTTGATCAAAGGCTTCGCGATTGGCGAAGCCTTTGTGATCTAACAGCGCCGTTGGAATGCCTGCATTTGCAGCGCGGGTCAAGCCAAACACGTCGGGGCGATTGCTAATAACGGCAACTATCTCGACAGGTAAATCACCGGTAGCGACACCATCGATCAACGCTTGCAGATTGCTGCCGCTACCGGAGATAAGCACAACAACCCGCAAGGTTTTTACTTCAGTTGTCGACATTCGCTTAGAGGCCTTGCAATTCAACTTGATGTTCATCGCCAGTGGATTTGGCAATCGAACCAATTACAAATGCATTTTCACCCGCTGCACGCAGGATGCTCAAGGCGTTATCTTTTTCGCTTGCCGGAACGGCAATCACCATGCCTACACCACAGTTAAAGGTGCGGTACATTTCGCGGATATCTACATTACCGCCGCGTTGCAACCATTGGAATACCGGCGGAAATGCCCAGCTCTTGGTGTCGATGACGGCTTTGCAATCGTCCGGTAATACGCGCGGGATATTTTCGGTCAGGCCGCCGCCGGTGATGTGTGCCATGGCGTTGACTTGCGATTCTTTGATCAGTTTCAGTACCGATTTAACGTAGATGCGGGTTGGTTCCATCAGCGCGTCAGCCAATGGTTTGCCGCCGCAATCCTGATTCAGGTCTGCATTGGTAACTTCAATAATTTTGCGGATCAGTGAGTAGCCGTTGGAGTGTGGGCCGCTGGAGGTAAGCGCGATCAAGGTGTCGCCCGCTTGTACTTTGCTGCCGTCGATAATTTCGGATTTCTCTACCACGCCAACACAGAAGCCAGCGAGGTCATAGTCTTCGCCTTCATACATGCCGGGCATTTCAGCGGTTTCGCCGCCAACCAATGAACAGCCGGACAATTCACAGCCATCGCCAATGCCGGATACCACGGCTGCAGCGACATCGACATTCAGTTTGCCGGTGGCGTAATAATCGAGGAAAAACAACGGTTCAGCGCCGGTGACAACCAGATCGTTAACGCACATGGCAACCAAGTCGATACCGATGGTGTCGTGTTTTTGCAGGTTCATCGCCAAACGCAATTTGGTGCCAACACCGTCGGTGCCAGATACCAATACCGGTTGGCGATAGCCTTCAGGAATTTCACACAAAGCCGCGAAGCCGCCCAAGCCAGCCATTACCTCGGGGCGACGGGTGCGCTTGGCAACACTTTTGATACGTTCGACCAGCGCATCGCCAGCTTCAATATCAACGCCTGCATCTTTGTAGCTAAGGGATGTGGTCGGGGTTTGGTTTTGGCTCATAGGAAAGGGCTCACAGCTCTGGCAGTTGGACTGGTTGAAAAAAAGGCCGCCATTCTAACAGCTTATGCTGGCGCTTGCAGGCCAAAGCGGTGCTGCCGGGCAAGTTATTCTAATCCTCATATAAGTGGTGCAATGGGAATAGGGCATTTTTGGTGAATGCTTCCTCAATTGGGTCTGCCGCTGGCTTGTTTAAGCCTGCTACAATGCCGCCTCACTGCTTGTTGCTGACTGCATTTAGAGGTAATTCCTGTTGCGTTTCCTGCATCTACGTCTGCTGGTTTCATCCTTGATTGTCGCGCTTGCGAGCGCCGCATCCGCTGGGCAAAAGGTCGATATTTATCGCGCCGACACCTTGGTTAAATCCCAATCTGAAAGCGAGCGCAATGCCGCTGCCCGCGCGACCTTGGGTGAGGTAATTGTGCGTGTCTCCGGCCAGCGCAGTGCGCTGGATCANNCCCGCCGTAAAAGCGGTACAACCCAAAGCACAGAATTATCTGTTCGGTTTCAGTTACAAATCCTCCTCTGAAAAAATCACCGTCGATGGCAAAACATTTCCGGCGGTGGGATTGCAGTTGAACTATGAACCTCAGGCGATTGAGCAGTTGCTGCGCGATTCGCAGTTGCCACTCTGGCCCGCAATCCGCCCGAAAGTGCTGGTGTGGTTGGTCGCTAAAGACACAACCGGTCTGCGGCTGGTGCCGGAATTGATTGACCTGCAGGCGATGCAACTACAGGCGCAGTATCGCGGTCTGCCACTCAACTTCCCGAAGATGGATTTGGAAGACAGCCTCTCGCTTACGGCCGATGATCTTTGGGCACTCGATATTGAAAAAATCAAAACTGCTTCGCTGCGGTACAAAGCCGATGCGATTTTGATTGGCCGTTACACGCCCTATAGTCTTGGGCCGATTCCTCCCGCCGTAGTTATCGATCCGTTGGCGCATGAAAAGGCGGCTGAAATGCCGATTGAAGCGGTGGCGGTAAGCAGTCAGGCATCTTCATTGGCAGTGAGTTCAGCGTCGGCCGATGGCGTGACTGATGCAGCCCCCGCTCCGGTAATTCAAGGCCCCTGGCTGGGCGATTGGCTGTTGATTCACGCCAATAGCGATCAGTCGTTTGCCGATGAGACCCCTGAAGTAAAAGGTCTTTTTGCCTCCGCTATTGATCATGCCGCTGATTACTTTGCTAACCAGTACGCCATCATGCCGAACGATCAGGGGCCGCAAACCATCGTCTTGCGCATAGGCAATATCGCCAGTTTTGGCGAGTTCAAACAGGCACAGGCCTATTTGAACGAGTTGGCGATGGTGCAGCATATGGAAGTCGTGAAGGTTAATGCTGAAGGTATGCTGGTGCGTTTGACTACCGAAGGTGATGCGAAATTATTGATGAGTACTCTGGCGCTTGGACGCCGACTGGCTCCGCTGCAATCGAATACGCTTGTTGATATACCTGTAAGCGCGGTAGTGGCCGATCAAACTCCGGTTGTTGTCGAGGATTCAGACGTTGATGCTGCGATGATGGCGGAGCTGGATCAGGCTTTGGCCAATGAGCAAATCCCTGGAGTCACGCCCGAACAGCCGCCGCAGATACCTGTTTACGGCGGCACTACTGAGAACCCCTTGATGTACGTTTGGCAGAAGTAGTTATGGTTAACTTGCCACAGCAATTGTCACTCAGTGTCAATTTGAACGATGACGCCACCTTCGAAAATTTTTATGCGCCCGGCCAGACCCACAACGCCATGGTTGTGAAGGGCTTGCGCGACCAGATAGGCGGCAGCGGTGAAGCCTTTGTTTATCTGTGGGGTGCGCCCGGTTGCGGCTTGACGCATCTGCTGCAGGCCGCTTGTCATCAGGCGCAGAGCATGGGGATGAGCGTACAGTATTTACCGCTGCGCGATCTGGTTGGTTACGCGCCGGATGAATTGTTTATCGGCCTGGAAATGGTCGATCTTGTTTGTCTTGATTGCCTGCCGACCGTCGCTGGCCGACCCGATTGGGAGTTGGCGATATTCAACCTCTACAACCAGTTGCGCGATCAGGGCAAACGCCTGCTAGTTGCCGCTGAGCACAGCCCGCGCGAACTCACGTTAAGTCTGGAGGATTTACGCTCGCGTTTGCAGTGGGGTTTAACTTATCAAGTACACAGCCTGACCGATGAAGACAAACAGCAAGCCTTGCAAATGCGCGCCCGTGCTCGCGGTTTGGAATTGAGTGATGATGTGGCGCAATACATTATTCAACGCCTGCCGCGCGATACTAACGAACTTTTCTGGCAGTTGGCGCGCCTTGACCATGCCTCACTCGCTGAACAACGTAAACTTACCATTCCTTTTGTAAAGAAAGTTTTAGCGATTTGATCTCCTCACGCTTCACCTCCAGACTCTCCTTTACCTAGTCACCACTTTAGGTTTTCACGCAAAACGGGGCGTAGAAATTTTTCTAGCGAGTTAGCCTCGCACTGCGTTCCAGTTTCAGAAAGCACGACCACATAACGATAACAACAGGCTCGCCCGAGTCTGAATTTGCAATGGAGAATCACAATGGCTGTATTTATCCCGACTCGTTTGGTGTCGGCGCTNNGGGCAATATCAAACTCAATCAGCTCGGTTTTTTACCTGAGTCTGCAAAATGGGCCGTAGTGCCTGCCGGTAATTCAACCAGTTTTAAAGTGATTAATACAGCAAACAATACCGAGGTGTTTAGCGGTACCTTGAGCGCGGCAGCTACTTGGACAGCATCCGAGGAGAGCGTCAAGCTCGCCGACTTTTCCAGCGTAAAAACCCCAGGCGATTATCTCCTGCGTGTTGAGGGAGTGAATGACTCCTACCCATTTACGATAGCCAATGATGTCTACAGCGCGGTAACCGCGGCAAGTATCAAGGCCTTCTATTTCAATCGCAACAGCGCTGAATTACTAGCAACACACGCGGGAGTTTTTGCGCGTCCGCTCGGGCATCCTGACACCCAGGTGTTAGTGCATCCATCGGCTGCCAGTGCAGCGCGCCCTACAGGCACAGTGATCTCCAGCCCCAAGGGTTGGTATGACGCGGGCGATTACAACAAGTACATCGTCAACTCGGGCATTGCGACTTATTCGCTGCTCGCGGCTTACGAACATTTCCCGGAAATCTTTAATAGCCAGAACTTAAATATCCCCGAAAGTGGCAACGCCCTTCCTGATCTTATCGATGAAACCTTGTGGAATCTGGAGTGGATGTTGAGCATGCAAGACCCGAACGATGGCGGTGTTTACCACAAGCTCACCAATAAAAATTTCGATGGCACGGTGATGCCACATCAAGCAACAAGCGAGCGCTACGTCGTACAAAAAACCACAGCTGCCGCCTTGGATTTTGCGGG
The DNA here is from genome assembly GCA_003524365.1 of Cellvibrio sp. Classification (GTDB taxonomy): domain Bacteria; phylum Pseudomonadota; class Gammaproteobacteria; order Pseudomonadales; family Cellvibrionaceae; genus Cellvibrio. Next base: position 15,385 of record DQHS01000079.1, read on the forward strand.
TGTTATGGCAACAGCGAGCCGCGTACTTGCGCAATATGAAACTCAATTACCGGGCATGTCAGCAAACATGTTGGCCGCTGCTGAATCGGCTTGGGCATGGGCAGTTGCCAATCCCGCTATCACTTACAAACAACCCGACGATGTGAAAACCGGTGAGTACGGCGATAGTAATTTGGCCGATGAATTTGCTTGGGCGGCTGCCGAGTTGTATATCACCAGCAAAAAAGACGCTTACTACACCGCAATGAAACCAACAGAGACATTTGCCACTGTTCCCTCCTGGGGCGATGTGCGCAGCTTGGGTTGGATTTCGCTCGCGCATCACCGCGAAAATTTAACAGCGATTGCTGATAAACAATTAATCGCCAGCCGCATCGATGGCCTCGCCAACAATTTGCAAACGACTTGGGCTGCCTCGCCTTATCGCGTCACTATGCAGAAAAATGATTTTGTATGGGGTAGCAATTCAGTTGCGCTGGGTCAGGCGATGATGTTGGTGCAAGCATATCGTTTGAATGGTAAACGTGAATATCTCGATGCCGCACAATCGATGCTCGATTACGTGCTTGGTCGCAATGCGACAGATATGTCCTTCGTGACCGGCTATGGTGATAAAGCAACTATGCACCCGCATCATCGTCCGTCAGAAGCCGATGGCATTGCGGAACCGATTCCCGGTTTTATCGCCGGTGGTCCGCAGCCGGGGCAACAGGATAAATCGGGTTGCAATGTTCCTTACCCTTCCAATATCGCGGCCAAATCGTATCTTGATGATTGGTGTAGTTATGCGAGTAATGAAATCGCCATCAATTGGAATGCGCCTTTGGTATATGTATCGGCCGCAATTGAGGCGTTAACACCGAAATAATGGCGTAGTTATTGTTAGTTTTTTATAAGCCAGCCTCAGTGCTGGCTTTTTTGTGCCTGAGTAAAAACACCCAGAGCGACTCATGTCCCGTTCACTGTTTTTCTGTGAATCGCGTCTATGCTTTTAAAGTTTCCCGCCAGCTGGCTTTCTTTTTGTCATTAAGAGTAAAGATCCGTATCGGTGCGTAGATAAGGTGTTTTTGGCGGGCTAATCTTTATTACCGGCGCAGTGAGAGCCGGTATAAACACCATCTAACAACAATAGAGTTTGCCACTATGACCCATTCTATAAACCGCCGTGCACTCATGCGTGGCGCTGTTGCCAGCGCTTTAGGTTTGTCCAGTCTATCCGCGCTTGGTGCGGAAACAGTTTTAACTTCTGGTACTTCTACAACAGCCTTAAAAGGCAACATCCAACACTCGGTTGCACGTTGGACGTTTAATTTCTTGTCACTGGAAGAGTTGTGTCTGGTTGTCAAACGTTTGGGTTTTTCGGCAATTGATTTAGTGGGGCCAAGTGAGTGGCATATCCTCAAGCAACATGGAATAGATTCCTCCATGTGTAATGGAGCTGAATTAAATCTGGAAGATGGTTGGGGTGATGCAAAATTTCATAAACCGCTGATTGAAAATTATCGCAAGCATATCGATTTGGTCAGCGATGCCGGTTACAAAAACCTGATTTGTTTTAGCGGCAATGCGCGCGGCAAAGATCCGGAAGAGGGATTGAAAAACGCGACCAAAGGTCTGAAACAAATTCTCGCGCAAGCGGAAAAGCGCGGCGTGATTTTGCAGATGGAATTATTTAACAGCAAGGTTGATCACCCGGATTATTTTGCTGATAACTCCGCGTGGGGAATTGAACTCTGTAAACGTTTGGATTCACCCAATTTTAAATTGTTGTACGACATCTATCACATGCAAATTAGCGAAGGCGACATCATTCGCACCATTCAGAACAATCATCAGTATTTTGGTCATTACCACACGGCGGGTGTGCCGGGCCGCAATGAAATTGATGAAACCCAAGAGCTGTATTACCCCGCTATTGCTCGCGCTATCCATGCAACCGGCTTTAAAGGATATGTCGCGCAGGAGTTTATGCCCAAGCGCGCAACGGACAACGAAAAAATTGAATCGCTGAAAGCGGCGATCCGTATCTGCGATGTTTAATTTTCTATAAAAGAATTCGGTTTATCCAGAGGTACATCTATGTCTACTACACAACACTTTGATGCCATTGTGGTTGGCTCCGGTATTAGCGGCGGTTGGGCGGCTAAAGAACTTACCGAAAAAGGTTTGAAAGTATTGTTGCTCGAGCGCGGGCGTAATATTGAGCACATTAAAGATTACGTTAATGCGACCAAAGAAACCTGGGACTACCCGCATCGCGGTCATCCCACACAGGAAATGAAACGTAACCACCCGGTGCTGCGCCGCGATTTTGTACTCAATGAAGAAACCGACGGCATGTGGGCTAATGAGCAGGAAAGCCCTTATGTTGAGAAGAAACCCTTTGACTGGTTTCGAGGCTATCACGTGGGCGGCCGCTCGCTGCTGTGGGGGCGTCAGAGTTATCGTCTCAGTCCTCTGGATTTTGAAGCCAATCAGCGAGACGGCATTGCCGTTGATTGGCCGATTCGCTACGCGGATATGGCCCCCTGGTACGATTACGTTGAACGTTTCGCCGGGATTTCCGGCAGCCTCGAAGGCTTGGATCATCTGCCTGATGGCCAGTTCTTACCCCCGATCGAATTGAATATTGTTGAGAAAGATGTCGCTGCCAGAATTAAGAAAGCCTATGGCGGCAAACGTTTGATAATCAACAGCCGCACGGCCAACATTACTCAGCCGAAACCGGAACAGGGCAGGGTCAACTGCCAGTACCGCAATAAATGTTGGTTGGGTTGCCCGTTTGGTGCCTATTTTAGTACTCAGTCATCAACACTGCCGGCGGCGATGAAAACCGGCAATCTCACTCTACGCCCCTTTTCTATCGTCAGTCAGGTGTTGTATGACAAAGACAAAAAACGCGCGCGCGGTGTAGAAGTTATCGATGCTGAAACCAACCAGACTTACGAATTTACTGCCAATGTGATTTTCCTCAATGCCTCCAGCTTTAACTCCACCTGGATTTTAATGAACTCCGCTACCGATATTTGGCCGGGCGGTTTGGGCAGCAGCAGTGGCGAGTTGGGGCATAACGTTATGGATCACCATTTCCGTGTAGGCGCGGGTGGGGTAGTGGAGGGCTACGAGGACAAGTATTACTTTGGCCGTCGTCCAGCTGGTTTTTATATTCCTCGCTTCCGCAATCTGGGTGATGAAAAACGCAGCTATGTGCGCGGCTTTGGGTATCAGGGCGCTGCCAGTCGTGAGGGTTGGAACCGCGATGTAGCCGAAATGGGCGTTGGGGCAGATTTTAAAAATGCACTTGCTGAGCCAGGTGCCTGGACCATCGGCATGACCGCCTTTGGCGAAATGCTACCGCACCACGACAACCGTATTTATCTCGATAAAAACGTGAAGGACAAATGGGGTCTGCCGGTATTGGCGATGGATGTTGAGATTCGTGAAAACGAATTGGCGATGCGTAAAGACATGCAGCAAGACGCCATCGATATCCTCGAAGCCGCCGGTGTTAAAAATGTAGGAGGTGGCGACTGGGGTTACTCGCCGGGTATGGGTATTCACGAAATGGGTACAGCGCGTATGGGGCGCGATCCCAAGACTTCCGTGCTCAATGGCTTTAATCAGGTGTGGGATGCACCCAACGTATTTGTCACCGACGGCGCCGCTATGACATCCGCGTCCTGCGTAAATCCATCGCTGACCTATATGGCGCTGACTGCCCGCGCGGTAGATCACGCGGTAAAAGAACTGAAAAAGGGGAATCTGTCATGAATCGCCGCGAATTATTAACACTGATTACCGCCGCCACAGGCACGGCGATGATTGGCGGTACCTCGCTGCTAAGTGGCTGCGCCACCACTACTGAACCCCGGGCAAATTTTTCTGCTGAGAATATCGCTCTGTTGGATGAAATAGCGGAAACCATTTTGCCGCGCACGACTACACCGGGCGCCAAAGACGCACAAGTCGGCCAGTTTATGAGCGTATATGTCAATGACTGCTACACGCTTGATGAGCAAACTATTTTCCATAAAGGTTTAATGTCTTTCGAAGACACCTGTAAGAAAACCTACAGCCGCCGTTTTATGGCGCTGCAGCCAAGCGAACGGGAAGATTTTATAAATCAACTTGATCGCGAAGCAAAAGCGGGCGTTGCGGCGGGCCAGATGCACTACTTCACGATGATCAAGCAACTGACGTTGTTTGGTTTCTTCACCTCGGAAGTAGGGGCCACCCAAGTGTTGCGCCATTTACCAATACCTGGGCGTTTTGATGGCGATCTGGCTTATAAAGTGGGTGATCGTGGCTGGGCTACTCGATAGTAGTGCGGCGTTTTTTACGCGCTTGTTAATCAACCCCGCCAGTTCGCTGCGCGGGGTTTTTTATTGCGGCAACTTTTTATCGCGCCAACTGTTGATCACATAGCGTGAGTTATGGGGCATTCACCACAGACGGGTATGGATAGGAACGCTATATTGAATAATCAGCTTGTCTCAATGGGTAAGGCTCTGAGAGGTGATTACCATGAAAACCCGCGTAAAAAATTTGCTGCTTATTACCAGTTGCTTGAGTTTTATCGCCTGTGGGGGTGGAGGAGGCGGCGGTAGTAACAATGTTGCATCGTCAATAGTTGCCGCGCAATCGTCAGCAAGCGTCGCTAATTCGTCATCCCGTCTTTCATCACTTTCTTCTGCGACTTCTTCATTCTCTTTTTCATCTGCTTTTTCAACGAGTAATAGCAGTGTTATTTCCGGGTTAGCCGCGCGGCCATCCAATACGACTTGTCTCGCTCCCGCGCCCATTAATTCCAGCACACCCACCAGCATTAGTTGGCAGGCTGTTTTTCCTTCGCTACCGAATATTGGCAACGCCACGAATTTGCTGCAGGCGCCGGGCGACAATAATGTTTGGTATGCGACACGCCAGTCTGGCAGGGTTGTGCGTTTTCAAAATAATACGTCAGCCAATGCGCTGACAGAAATTTTGAATATTGAAGATCGCGTTGATTTTTCCGGTGGTGAAACCGGTTTTTTGGGCATGGCATTTCACCCGCAATTTGCGACCAATCGATACGTATATTTCAATTACATCGGGCGCAACGCCAGCAATAATATGGAAACGCGAGTGACGCGTTTTGAGGTTGCCAGCAATGGCATTATTAATCGCGATTCAGAAATTATTTTGCTGCGCTTTAATCAGCCTTATTCCAATCACAACGGCGGGCAAATTGCGTTTGGCAGCGACGGCTATTTATATATCAGCACTGGCGATGGCGGTAGTGGAGGTGACCCGCAACAAAATGGCCAGAACACCAACAATCTGCTCGGAAAAATTTTACGTATCGATGTCGATAACACTAGTGGCGGACGCAATTATGCAATTCCCACTGATAACCCTTTCGCTGTTGCGGGCGGTGCGCCAGAAATTTGGGCTTATGGTTTACGCAATCCCTGGCGTTTTGGTTTTGATCGCGAAACCAATGAACTATGGGTGGGCGATGTAGGGCAGGGCGCTTGGGAAGAAGTGAATTTGGTTACGCGCGGCGGTAATTATGGTTGGGGCGATATGGAGGGTGATTCTTGTTATAGCGGGCGGTCCAATTGTTCCACCGCGAATAAAATTAAACCGATATTGTCGATCAGCCACAACACGGGTGTTTGTTCAGTGATTGGCGGTTACGTTTATCGCGGCGCACAATATCCTGCCGCTTACGGAAAATATTTTTTTACGGATTACTGTGTTAACACCATGCAATCCATCACGCGCAATAGTAATGACACTATTAGCGTTAGTAATCATGGCAATGTGCCGGTGGATATAGTGTCCTTCGCGCAAGATAATCAAGGCGAGCTTTACGCGATTGGTCAATCGGGTGCCGGTTCGCAAATCGTTAAAATGCAAGCCACGGGTGGGGAATTGCAGTCAGGTGTTATGGCTGCGCGTTTATCTGCAACCGGCTGTGTAAATTCTGCTGATCCGACATTACCCTCGGCCGCGATGATTCCCTATGCAGTTGCCAGCCCATTTTGGTCAGATACTGCTGATAAAGACCGCTATTTATCGCTACCCAATAACACGTCAATTGATATAACAACTGAGGGCGATTTTTTATTTCCGGTTGGCAGTGTGTTGATGAAACACTTTAAATTGAATGAGCATTTTATCGAAACACGTTTATTCGCACGGAGTGAATTGGGCTGGCAAGGTTTCAGCTATGAATGGCGCGACGACCAAACGGATGCGCTCTTATTAATCGATGGCAAAGAAAAATTGATCGAAGGCGTGCAATGGCAATACCCCAGTCGCGGGCAATGCCTCACTTGCCATACAGAGGTCGCCAATTTTTCATTGGGCTTGGAAACCCTGCAATTAAATAATTCCATGCTGTACACCGCGAGCGGTATTAATGCACATCAATTGGATACGCTTGCCCATATCAATATATTTTCCAGCGCAATTACCTCAACTCAAAAAGCGCAAACACTTTTCGCTCTCGATGATACCAGCGCAACTCTTTCACAACGTGCGCGCAGTTATTTGCACAGCAACTGCAGTAATTGCCACAGCCCCAGTGGCCCTACGCCGGTCAATCTGGATTTGCGCTACCGCACTGCCTTGGCAGCAACACAGACCTGCAATGTGCAACCTGTTGCGGGTGATTTGGGAATTAGTAATGCACGTATTATCGCACCCGGCGAACCTGAACGTTCGGTATTGCTTGCGCGTATGAAAGTGCGCGATCTAAACCAAATGCCGCCCTTGGGGTCGCATTTGGTAGATCAGGAAGCGGTGGATGTTTTATCGGCGTGGATTGGTGAGTTGGCAAGCTGCACACAATAAAAAATAACGGGTAATAAATACATCTGTTGTCATACCCGCGAATGCGGGTATCCATAAAATTTCGCTGGACTCCTGCGTTCGCAGGAGTGACAACATTATTACTTTTTTGTCATACCCGCGAACGCGGGTATCTATTTTCCGTTAGGGCGCTACACAATCCAAACACTGCACATAAATTCCCTGCGGGTCATTCATGCTTTTCAAATCGCTCAGCGGTTTTAATACAGGTGCGAGATCGTTCAGCACATTAAGTGAGGCGAAATTTTCCAGCAAGGATTTAGGTACAAATGTGCTGGCATGTCCCTGCGTAAGCGAACGTAAGAGTTCCTCTTTTGGAGAGAGTGGACGCTGCACAAATTCCACTTTATAGCTGCTGAGGTTTGCTTCTTGTGCGATGTCGGTAATAACGTCACTCAAGGTGCCCAGTTCATCTACCAAGCCGATTTCTTTGGCTTTGTTGCCAGTCCACACATGACCTTGGGCGATTTCATCAATTGCTTTCACTTCCTGATTGCGCGCGTCAGCCACCAGTGTGATAAAACGTTGGTAAATATTGTCTACGCCCATTTGCACTACTTTGCTGGCTTTTTCTGATAGGGGACGGTCCAGTCGCATGCTGCCCGCTAATTCAGTCGTGCCTACACCGTCAGTATTGATACCAATTTTTTGCAGGGATTTTTCCAGCGTAGGGAATGCGCCGAATACACCTATCGAACCGGTGATGGTGGTGGGTTGCGCCCAGATTTTATCACCGGCGGTTGCGATCCAATAACCGCCAGACGCGGCAACTGTGCCCATGGATATATAAATGGGAATTTTTTTCTCGCGCAATGCGATAACTTCCGAACGAATAATTTCTGATGCAAACGCGCTACCACCACCTGAATCGATTCGAATTACTAGCGCTTTTATCGCGTCGTCATCTTTCACCTGGCGTAGTAATTCCAACATGCTTTCGCTGCCGATACTGCCGTCGGGTTCATGCCCATCCACAATTGAACCGGAGGCAACTACCACCGCAATTTTATTTTGCTCGAGTGTCGGACGTTTGCGAATGTCAGCAAGGTAGGATTTCACACCGACCCCGTTATACCAATCGCCGTCCTTGCTGAGTCCTGCTTGTTCAATGAGCATTTTTTCCATGTCTTGACGCGAGACAACTTTGTCGACCAGCGCTTTTTCCAGTGCCAGTTTGGCGCTGTCGCCAGTTGTTAAGGCCATATGCGCATCGATATTATTTACATAGTCGTTAATGCTACCCGGCGGTAATTTGCGCAGGCTTTCGATTTTGCCGGTGTAGCTTGCCCAGAGTTCATTAATCCATTGCGCATTGTGCTCGCGCGATTCTTCTGACATGTCGTCGCGCAAGTAGGGTTCCAGATAATCTTTGTATTTTCCGGAGCGGAAGGCGTGGATAGTTACCCCGAGTTTATCCAGCGCAGTTTTGTAGTAATTCATATAGCGGCCATAGCCGGTAATTTCGATCAGCCCCATATTGTGCAGATAAATTTCATCAGCAAAACTGGCGAGATAATATTGGTCTTGCGAGTAGTTGTCGCTGACAGCGATAATTTTTTTATCCGCGCTTCTGAAATTTTCCAATGCTTGACCAATATCATTCATTTTGCTGACGCCACCGCCGAGCATGCGGCCTGGTTCTAAGACCAGCATGGTTACACGTTTGTCCTTTGCGGCTTTATTAATGGCTTCAACAACATCACTCACCACTGTTTCGTTTTCTTCCGGGTCCTCATCGGATAACAATAAACTGGCAGGGTCTATGTAGCTGCGCTGATCAACCAAAAACCCGGTTGGGGCAAGGCGCAAAGCAAAGGTTTCTGGTAAGGGTTTTGGTGCACCAGCGCCTATGGCAATGATAAAAATAAGCAGCAACACCACGAACAAGGTGTTCATCAGCGCGTTGCGAAACCAGGTAATACCGGCACCCATGCCGCTAAAAAACTTGCTCCATGCGCCGCGTTTTTTTGGGGTGGGTAGTTGCGGTGCAGCGCGGTTTGGTTGCGATGGACTGGGTTGCGCTGGGTTGGGCGGCGCAGGTGGTTCGTAATAATTTACAGACACAATAATTTCCTTCCGAAAAAATTTATGAATTTTGGGTTTTGGTGGACAAATAATAATTCCAGTATTGCAGCCATCGGCTGGTCATCATCGCGGCGATAAACAACGTAGAGACGAGAATGGTCATGACCCAATAGCTCCAGTGCCAGCTACTCATCAGGAGTGGGATAATAATCAGGAAATACATCAGTAAAACAAAACACATCCAACTGTAAGTCCGGTGTTTTGGCTTGAGCAACCCCGGTATAAAAATCAGTAGCGGAAATAGCGAAACTAACCAGGTTGCCAGTTTTACGTTGTCGTTAATAAAATAATTGAGTGTGAACACTACTAATAAAGCGATGTAGCAGCTGTTGCACACGAGTTGACCCATACGCAATTTTTTATGCAGCACAACAGAATCCGCATCGGTAATCACAATTACCTTTTTCGGTTTTTCGTCTGACTGCATGTCATCGTGTTCTTGAGTGTTAGTCATACATCAACCTTGGAGTTATATACGAGAGTTTCAATTAGATAGTTTTAGGGCGAGAGTGGCTACGCGTTTGCCAAGTGCTTGGCAAAGGGTAATTTCCTCGCTGCTGAGTTTGGTGGGTGTATCACCGCTCGCGAGGTGCGATGCGCCGTAAGGAGTGCCGCCCGTGCGCGTGGTGCTAATGCCCGCTTCGCTATAGGGGATTCCAGCAATCACCATGCCTTGGTGCAGCAGCGGTAGCATCATTGAAAGCAGGGTGGATTCTTGTCCGCCGTGCAATGACGATGTCGAGGTAAATACGGCAGCGGGTTTGTTGATCAAATCGCCATTTAACCAAAGGCCGCTGGTGCCATCGAGAAAATATTTCATCGGTGCCGCCATATTGCCAAAGCGGGTAGGGCTGCCGAGAATTAAACCGCTGCAATTTTTTAAATCCGCTTCGCTGCAATAAATTGCACCGCTGTCGGGAATCGCGGGTTCAGTTGCTTCGATCGTTGTCGATACCGCAGGCACAGTGCGCAAGCGCGCTTCCATACCGGTCACTTGTTCAACACCGCGCGCAATCTGTTTTGCCATTTCGAGTGTGGAACCGCTGCGGCTGTAATACAAAACCAAAATATAAGGTGTCATAAGAGTGTCTTTAGTCAAATGTCTGGATGTTAATCGCTGCTAGTTAGTATGCGAGACCGTCTGAGGCATGGATGCCGAAGTCGAGCCCCCATGGATGGGTTCACGGCGCGTCTCAGCAAAAATTCCGCAAGCCCTGTTGAGTTAATGCATCTTATGGAATTCCAAGCATGAAAGCAGGTGTATTTAAATTCATCGTCAATTTATGGCCGCCATTATTTTTCTCCGGTATTAAAATTACCTATCTTGCCGCTGATTACAGAGAGGCGCGTGTTACCTTAAAGCTACGTTGGTACAACCGCAATTATGTCGGCACTCAATACGGCGGTAGCTTAATGTCCATGACTGATCCATGGTATATGTTGATGATCATGAACAACCTCGGGCGCGACTATTTTGTATGGGACAAACACGCCGAGATAGATTACATCGCCCCCGGTAAAACCCACGTGCACGCGCATTTTCTAATTAACGATGAAATCCTCGATGATATACGCGCAAAAACGGCCAACGGCGAAAAATACGTGCCGGAATTTTTGGTTGAAATCAAAGATGATCACGGGCATTTGGTTGCGCGTGTGAAACGTCGCGTCTATATCAAATTAAAACCGCGTGCGCGGGAAAATTAAACCCCAATATCTCTAAAGATGCTCTGAAAATACATCTCCGTCATACCCGCGAACGCGGGTATCCATAAAATAGATTGCTGCTTTCGCAGGAATGACGAATAATTTAGGTCGTCTTCAATAGCTGGAAAAATTTATGCTTAATGTTGCACTCTGTTCNNTGAGGCATGGATGCCGAAGTCGAGCTTATAGGGGTGTAGTGTGCATTAGCAAAGCGTGCTTTGCGCACACGGAACGCCAGAAATTTATTTCTGGCAGGCTCCGCTTGCGGATATTCACGGCGCGTCGCGCATACTAACTAGCAGCGATTAACTTAAGTGATGATTTGCAAAACGTTTTCCGGCGGACGACCGATCACAGCTTTATCGCCATTTATCGCAATCGGGCGCTCAATTAATTTGGGGTTTTCTACCATCGCCTTTATCAAGGCAGCGTCACTGAGTTTTCCATCTGCAAGGTTCAGCTCTTTATACGCATCCTCACCCTTGCGTAATAAATCGCGTGCACCTATCCCTAATTTACCCAACAGTGCTTTCAATGTTTTGGCATTAGGCGGTGTCTCCAAATACAGAACGATCTCAGGTTCCTGCCCTTGTTCGCGCAACAGGTTCAGTGCCTCGCGCGATTTTGAGCAGCGTGGGTTGTGATAAAGTGTGACCATAATTGTCTCTTGATAACGTCTATTTACGAGGGCGCGGCAGATTATAGCGGCTGCGCCCTGACTTGGTTTAAGGATTTCACGTTATGCCGCTGTCACCGTCCCTGATTGAGCTTGCACAGAAAAAATATCGTTGGCTAGTGGGTTTTTTCTGGTTGATGGTGCACCAGTATCAGGCCAAATCCTGCCAAAAAAGTGCCGCCTCGCTCACCTACGTCACCCTCTTCGCCACAGTGCCGATGATGACTGTGACCTTTTCGATGTTTTCCATTATCCCCGCGTTTCAGGACCTCGGCGACCAACTTCAGTCGCTGATGTTCCAGCATTTTTTACCCAACAGCGAGCAGGATTTTGGCAAATACCTGAAAGATTTTTCCTCACAGGCGCGTAATTTGACCGCCTTTGGTTTGCTTTTTTTGCTCGTATCCGCCTACTTGATGCTCAAAGATATCGAGCAAAACTTTAATGCCATCTGGGGTGTACCGCGCGGCAGGCGCGGGGTCGCCAACTTTTTGCTCTACTGGGCGATATTAAGTTTGGGGCCTTTGTTGCTTGGAGCAGCGCTGGGTATAAGCACTTATCTTGCGTCATTTCGTTTGTTGGTGGGTACTTACGATAGTCTCGGCGTATTTGAATGGGTGTTTCAGCTTGCCCCCTGGCTGCTTACTTGGGCGGCGTTTACGCTATTGTTTGTCGCTGTCCCTAACTGCAAGGTATCGGTCAGACACGCGATGATCGGCGGCCTTGTTACCACCATCGGGTTTCAGGGATTAAAAGCCGCCTTCGGTTGGATTGTCGGTCACTCGTCGTTCACTCTGGTCTATGGTGCTTTTGCTGCCTTGCCTTTGTTCCTGTTGTGGGTGAATTTGATTTGGACGGTGATTCTGGGTGGCGCAGTATTTGTTCACACAATCGGCGCTCACCAAATGGTGTTGCGCGACCGTAACTACCCCGATCTGTTTGCCAGTTTGATGATTTTATGGCGCTGTTATCGTGCGTCAGAAAAGGGGGTTGCGGTACCGGAGCGCGAACTCTTACACCAAGGGCTTGCCGCAGAGCAGTGGTTACGGATTCGTGATGCACTGGTAAAAAATCACGTAATTACCGCTAATTACCAAGGGCATTATTTAATCAGTCAGAATCTCAATTTACTGACGTTACAGCAGCTCAGCGATATTCTGAAGTTACCGCGCCAGCTTCCGCAGGACGCAGCAGGATTGACGCATGTGCCCTGGGGGGCGGACGCAATCCGTATTTTGGGTGGTGTTGATAACAATCGCGAGCAGTTACTGGGTGTTAGCGTTGCTGCACTTTTTGAACAACAGACGGCTGTTACGGCGACGCGTTTAACTGACTAGTTATTGATAAAACGCAAAGGTGGGTAAAAAACTCTCTGTGAGCAAAAATCCCTGACTATACTCTCCAGAGATCAAGCTGATTTGGTGCCCGGCAGTTGGGCGCCACTGTTAAATACCCGTTATTTCACTAATTATTCATTAATTAAAAGAAACGTTTACCCCATGGCGACACCTCTACTGATTTGTGATGACTCCATGATGGCGCGCAAGCAAGTCGCGCGCTCCCTCCCGGAAGATTGGGATGTCGATATCACCTTTGCCACCAATGGTGTTGAGGGGATACAGGCTATCCGTGAAGGCAAAGGTGAGATGGTTTTTCTCGACCTCACCATGCCGGAGATGGATGGTTACCAAGTACTCGAAGCAGTAAAAGCTGAAGGGTTGGATGCGATGATTATCGTCATCTCTGGCGATATCCAACCAACTGCACATACCCGTGTTACGCAATTGGGCGCAATTGATTTTATCCAAAAACCTATCAACCCGGAAAAGTTGGTTGCAACCCTGAAGAAGTTTGGCCTGATCTAATCCCGCTAGTGTTTTCCTGCCTGACCCGCTAGATTGCTCCGCTTTCACCAGCGGTTTAATCATTTGGATTCCTGTTTATGCAATTCTCGCGCTTCGGCCAAAAACTCTGCACTGATGCTGGCATAGTCACTCTCATGGATGACCTGGGCGAAGCTCTGCGCGTAAATCCCGATATGATTTTTATGGGTGGTGGCAACCCAGCGCGCATTCCGGAGATGGAGCAAGCATTTGAAGATGCACTCCGCGCAACGCTCGATAACCCGCACGAAACCCATCAACTCTTAGGCGTGTACCAGCCGCCGCAAGGCGATGCGGAATTGCTCGACTCCATCGCCAACTTATTGCAAAACGAATATCAATGGCCGATTTCGCGCGCGAATATCGCGCTCGCCAATGGCAGCCAATCGGCATTTTTTGTGTTGTTTAATTTGTTTGCTGGTGATTACGCTGACGGCTCAAAAAAACGCATTCAATTACCACTTACGCCGGAATATTTGGGTTACAGCGATTTGGGAATTAGTGCGGATTTTTTTACCGCAACGCGCCCCAGCATCGAAATGTTGCCCGATGGTTTTTTTAAATATCACGTGGATTTTTCACAGCTCAAGATTACCAGTGAGACGGGCGCTCTCTGCGTATCCCGCCCGACCAATCCCACTGGTAATGTGATTAGCGATGAAGAATTGTTAAAGCTGGATGAAATGGCGAGAACGAATCAAGTCCCGTTTATTGTTGATGGTGCTTACGGCACACCCTTTCCGAATATTTTATTTGCCGACGCCCAACCCCATTGGAACGATAACACCATCCTCGTGCTCAGCCTTTCCAAATTGGGTTTGCCCGGCGCACGCACGGGCATTGTTATCGCCAATCCCGATGTGATTAACGCCTTCGCTAAAGCCAATACCATTTTAAGTTTAGCCACCGGCAATTTCGGCCCCGCACTCGCGCGGCATTTATTGGCGGACGGGAAAATTTTACAATTGAGTCGCGAAGTTGTCGCTCCTTTTTATCGCGCACGCATGGAGCATGCAGTAGCAACCTTTAAAAAATATCTCGGCGATCTACCGTGTTTTATCCACAAACCGGAAGGTGCCATTTTTCTGTGGCTTTGGTTTAAAGATTTGCCAATTAGTAGCGAAGAGCTTTATCAACGGTTAAAAGCACGCGGTGTTCTTGTGGTATCCGGCCATCATTTTTTTCCAGGTTTGGTGGACGATTGGCAACATTCTCATGAATGTATTCGCGTAACTTATTGTCAGGATGCGAGCGTAGTGGAGCAGGGCGCGCAGATTATTGCAGATGAAGTGAGAAGGGTTTTTACTTAATAAAAATCCGGTACATCCTTGTTCCGGGCTCCAAGCGGGGCCTTCGACTGTGTGTCAGAAGACCATCATTCTTAAAAAATCATTCTTGTTACAAACCAGTACCATTGACCCACACGTTGTTGATGCGGCCATTCGCAGTTGGCATAACCACATTACGGTAGCCGGCTTTCTCAGCTATGGTCATCAACACGTTAGTGTGGTTAACGCCACCTTGGGTGCTGGTTTGGTCACCCCAGCGCTTATTGGTTTCACCGAGTGGACGTAAATCCACCGAGCGGCCAGTAATCAAACCGACGTTTTTACCACCCGCGAGGAACATGGGGATGCGGTGATGGTTGTGGTAGTTGCCGTGGCCGAGGTCGGAGACGGTGCAGATGATGGT
>DQHS01000143.1 GCA_003524365.1 Cellvibrio sp.
TCGCCCGCCAATATTCAGGATCTTTATTTAGGATCGCTGCGCGAGATGGGTATTGATACCAGCGTGCACGATATCCGCTTCGTGGAAGACAACTGGGAATCACCCACGCTCGGCGCTTGGGGTCTGGGTTGGGAAGTCTGGTTGAACGGCATGGAAGTTACGCAGTTCACTTACTTCCAACAAGTGGGCGGTTTGGAGTGTTTCCCGGTCACTGGCGAAATCACTTACGGCATCGAGCGTATTGCGATGTACCTGCAAGGTGTGGATTCGATTTTTGATTTGGTGTGGACGATTAATCCCAACGGCGACAAAGTCACCTACGGTGATGTGTTCCATCAAAACGAAGTGGAAATGTCGACGTACAATTTTGAAGAAGCCGATACCGAATTTTTCTTCAACAGCTTTGATGTCTACGAGCGCGAAAGCCAACGCTTGATGGAAAAAGGTTTGCCATTACCCGCTTACGAAATGGTGATGAAAGCCTCGCACGCATTCAACTTACTCGATGCGCGCCACGCGATTTCGGTAACAGAACGCCAGCGTTTTATTTTGCGCGTGCGCACACTGTCCCGCGCTGTTGCCCAAGCTTATTACGATAGCCGCAAAGCCCTCGGCTTCCCCCTTGCTCCCGAAGCGTTAAGAGCTGAACTGCTGAATTCATCAGCGGAGGAAAAATAATGTCTGCTGATTTTTTAGTTGAACTGGGAACCGAAGAGTTACCACCTAAAGCCCTTAAAAATTTGATGAACTCGTTTGCCGAGACTATCGAAGCAAATTTAAAAGCGTCTGAATTATCCTTCAGCGCGATTAAACCGTTTGCCGCGCCGCGCCGCTTGGCGGTATTGGTTGAAAATCTCGCAAGCGAAACTCCTGCGAAAGAGTTAGTTGTGTGGGGCCCACCGGCAGCTATTGCATTTGATAAAGAAGGCCAGCCCACCAAAGCTGCGCTCGCCTTTGCAGAAAAAAATGGTATCGCTGCAAGTGACTTAAAAGCCGAAAACGATGGCAAAGCGGAAAAATTGGTTGCACGTATTACCACCGAAGGCAAAAAAACCGTTGAGCTGCTTGAAGCAGTTGTGACTGATGCACTCGCTAAATTGCCGATTGCCAAACGCATGAAATGGGGCGCGAAACGCGAAGAGTTTGTACGCCCAGTACATTGGTTAGTGATGTTGTTCGGTAGCGATATTGTTAACGCCTCTGTACTTGGTTTAACCGCTGGTCGCACCACACGCGGCCACCGTTTCCATTACAACAATACAATCGACCTCGCTAAAGCGAGCGATTACGCCAGCGTGTTAAAAGACACCGGTTTTGTAGTCGCTGATTTTTCCGAACGCAGCGCAACCATCAAACAACAAGTGGAAGCCGAAGCGAAAAAAGTGGGCGGTGTGGCAGTTATCGACCCTGCCCTGCTCGATGAAGTGACATCACTTGTTGAATGGCCGGTTGCACTTACCGGACAATTTGAAGAGCGCTTCCTTGCGGTTCCTGCTGAAGCATTAATTGCTTCCATGAAAGAACACCAAAAATATTTCCATGTGGTGGATGCTAACGGTAAGTTGAAAAACAATTTTATCACTGTGGCGAATATTCAAAGTAAAGACCCATCGCAAATTATTGACGGTAACGAACGCGTAATTCGCCCGCGTTTATCCGATGCGGCGTTCTTTTTTGAAACCGATAAGAAAACCACTCTGGCTTCACTGCGCGATCGATTGAAAACGATTGTGTTCCAAGCACAACTTGGGACTATCTACGATAAAACCGAACGCGTTGCTGGTTTAGCCCGATTTATTGCAGAAAAATTAATCGCCGGCAAATTAAATGCTGACGCCGCATCAGCCGAACGTGCCGCGCAATTGTGTAAGTCTGACCTCGTAACCAATATGGTCGGCGAGTTCGACGATATGCAAGGCATCGCCGGTTACTACTACGCGATGAACGACGGTGAAAATGCCGAAGTTGCAGCGGCAATGAACGAACAATATATGCCGCGTTTTGCGGGCGACCAATTACCGGCAACAACTACCGGTGCGATTATTGCGTTGGCAGATCGTTTGGATACTATCAGCGGTATTTTTGGAATCGGCCAACANNAAAACCTCACCGTGGGTGACGAGCTGGTCGAGCAGGTATTGGCGTATATGCTGGAGCGTTTCCGCGCCTTCTTTGAAGATGCAAATATCCCAGCAGAAGTTTTCCAATCAGTCACTGCAAAACAATTGTCGCAACCTTTGGATATCAACCAGCGTGTACTCGCGGTAAATGAATTCAGCAAATTGCCGCAAGCACAGGCGCTCGCCGCTGCGAACAAGCGTGTCTCCAATATTCTCGCCAAACAAAATGCGGCCTTAAGTACGGAAGTAAATGCAGCGCTGTTGCAGGAAGATGCAGAGAAAACCTTGGCGCAAGCAGTGAGTACAAAAGCCGCTGTGGTTGCTCCACTGTTTGCTGCACGCGAATACACCAAAGCACTCGCAGCACTCGCGGATTTGCAACAACCCGTCGATGCGTTTTTTGATAGTGTGATGGTGATGTGTGAAGACCAAGCGTTGCAACAAAACCGCTTGGCGTTATTGCAACAACTGCGCGGATTGTTTTTGGAAGTGGCGGATATTTCTTATTTGGTGCCGGCCAAGAACTAATCTCATCCCCCTCCGTCATTCCTGCGAACGCAGGAGCCGTAGACCAGCGCAGCTAATCCAGCTTTTGGATACCCGCGTTCGCGGGTATGACGAGGGCATACAGATCTATCGGATTTATCCATGAAACTAATTATTCTCGACCGCGACGGCGTGATTAATCACGACCGCGACGACTATGTAAAATCGGCTGATGAATGTGTGCCGATTGAAGGCAGCATCGAAGCCATTGCGCGCTTGAACAAAGCGGGCTTTACCGTGGTTATCGCCACTAATCAGGCCGGCCTCGCCAAGGGTAAATTCGAGCTGGAAGACCTGGAAGCCATGCATGAAAAAATTACTGGCTTGGTAGAAGAACAAGGCGGAGAACTCGGCGGAATTTTTTATTGCCCGCATCACCCGGATGATAACTGCAAATGCCGCAAACCCGCACCGGGAATGCTGGATGCGATTGAGGCGGAATTTAATACTTCTGTAGAATCCTGTTTTTTTGTAGGCGACAGCCTGCGCGATTTACAAGCGGCTGTACAAAAAGGTTGCAGACCTGCGCTGGTAAAAACTGGCAACGGCGTGCGCACCCTGGCGCAATTGGCAGTTCCCGGTTTGCAAAGCGATGCACCGCTGATCGATGCAGAACAAGTAAAAGTATTTGATAACCTGGCAGCAGCGGCCGATTTTGTTATCGCCGCCGCCCAACACCCCTAACAGGATTTCATGTGCTGAAACTTCGCAGTTTTATTTTTGCTCTTGGCTACAACATTACCAGCGCTCTGGCAGGTTTGGTTGCTGTTATTATTTGGCCAATATTTCCCTATAGCTGGCGCTGGCGCATAGTCACCTGTTGGAACCGTTTTGTAATGTTCTGGCTCCGTGTTTGTTGCGGTGTGCGCTTTGAAATTACCGGAAGCAAACACGCCGATAAATTTCCCTGTGTGGTAATGGCTAAACACCAAAGCACTTGGGAAACCATGTTCCTGCAATATTATTTTGGCCCGGTCAGCACTATCCTTAAAAAAGAATTATTTCGTATTCCATTTTTTGGTTGGGGTTTAGCAAGTTTGCGCCCGATTGCCATCGATCGCAGCAGCCCGATGCAGGCATTAAAAGAAATTAAAAAAATCGGTCTACACCGTCTGCAGCAAGGTAATAATTTATTGATTTTCCCCGAAGGCACGCGCACTCCCATTGGCCAAATCGGCAATTACGCACGCAGCGGTGCGGATATTGCGATCAGCGCGGGTGTGCCGATTATCGCTGTCGCACATAACGCAGGCGAATGCTGGCCCCATAGAGAGTTTCTGAAATACCCCGGTACGATTCGCGTAGTGATCAGTGAACCTTTTGCGACCGAGGGAAAAGATCGCAAGCAATTAACCGAAGAAGTGAAAAACTGGATTGAAGGTGAGATTGCGAAAATGCCACCGGCAAGAAAAGATGGGAAACGAATTGTTGCTGAAGTAACTGCAAACGGATAATAGATTTGTTCACTCGCTAGATCAAAAAAGCCTTGGTGCTGTACAACACCAAGGCTTTTCTATTTCATGTGTCTCGTAGGTTGGAACAGCGCAGCGCCTTCAGACACAAAAATATCCGCATTCGCATCTGTCTTTTATTTATTAGATATCGCAAAACGCTACGCATACCTGGACGGCCCGTTCCAACCTACAAAAAAACGCCCAAGCTGCAATCAGCCTGGGCGTTTTTGTTTTAACGCATTGCGCTCAGCGAGCGCAATTTTTTATTGCTAACAATCTACTACTGGCAAGACACCTTACCCAAGCCCAACACATAGTAACGGTCGCCCGCGAGTGGTGAGTTGAAGGGGATTTGGCCGTATTTACCGGTGGTTGCACTCAGGTAGTCAACCAGATCCTGACCTGCCGCAAAACGCCAGTTGTTAATAGTAGCTTGTGAAGCAGCAGAATAACTTGCCGCCAGATTTGCCACTGAACCATTGGTTGCGGTCAGTGTGGTTTTGGTGCTGCTATCCAAATTACAGTTGCTGCTACCGAACCACAGGAAGTTGCGATCGTTGCGTAAATTGCCGTCGCTAATATCCTTGAACAAATTGGTGCTGATTTCAGCAAGTGATGCTGCAGTGGTGCTCTTTTCTTGCAAGCTGGTGTTCACCATAAACAAGTTGTCTTCCAGCGCTGCACTTCCACCGACACGCAGGCTCAACACTTGATTGCGGTAATTCACAAATGCGTTGTTGAACATGTGGGTTTTACCGCGACGCAATAAGGGCACACGGCGCAAGGTATTCCCCAACAGCATGTAGCTGTCGTCAGTGGTCACAAACGAGTTGTGGTGCATAGTAGTAGTGATGTTAGCGTTGATGGTGCGGCTATCACTTGAACCGTGCAGTACCGCGCGCTTCACATTAATCAAACGGTTGAACGACATGGTGATGGCGTTAGCGCCGATCTTTACATCAAACGCCGAGTCACCGGTGGTGTCGAAGGTGTTTTTGTGAATCCAGATATCGTGTGATGCACCAGTCGAACGAATCATATCGGGGTCAACATAATGGTCTTCGGTATGGCCTGCACCCTGGAACTTCAGGTGAGTCAGGATCACACTTTCCGATGTTTGTGTTGGTACACCGTCTGAGTCTTTACCAATCGCAAAACCACTGAACACGAAGTAAGCCTCAGTCATACGGCCGTCGAGCGTTTTGTTAGAACCTATTGCAGGAATACGAATTGGAATGCTGCTTTTGTTCATCGCTTTATTGAAGAACTCATTGCGGCAGGTTGCTTCACCGCTAAAGCCTTTGTTGCTACACCATTGTCTGTAGTTAATACATTCTGCTTCGCTCGCACCTAACAGCGACTGCACGGTGGTGTTGTTACAGAAGGTGCGGTACATGCCAATTTCTGACGGTTGCGCAAATTGGATTTTGTCGAACACGATCCAGTTGTGGGCGTTATCAGTCAATGCATTTAACAATTGCTGTTCAACCGAAACGCTGCCATTTTTGGTGATGATGGTGAGTTTGCTGTTGCCGTTTGGATCAAATCCACCTTTGGCATTTTCACCGTAGCCCACTGGTTTACCCAAGGTTTTTGACAGACAGGAAACAATTTCCTGATCGCTTTGCAGCGAGGTATCACGCCAGTTAACGGACGGATTAGTCGCCAATTGGATACAGGCCGCGCTGATGGTGCCGTCATCCACAATCACTACTGAAGACGAACTGCTGCTTGAGGTGCTGGAAGCAACACTGGAACTGCTTGGCGCAATACTACTGGCAACTGAAGATCTGCTGCTCGCTGGCACTGATGAAGCAACAGAAGAAGCCGGTGTGGAACTGGCTGCAGCGGATGAGCCGGGCAAAGTAGTAGTGCCGGAAACTTTACCGACGCCTACGTTGGCCATCACAATCGCTGGTACGTCGTTAGCGGCGTCCATTTGAACGGTATATGGCACAGACACAGAACAGGTTGATTGCAACTGGCCATTCACCACTTCAGGAATTACCAGAGCGCCATTGCCCACGGTGCGGCTGTAGTAAATTGACGGCAGCACAGTGTTGTCGTTGTTGGTTTCCCAGCAACCTGGCGTTGAAGAGTCATCTGATGCGATCAACGGATTGTTAACGTTGTAGAAGTAGTTACTTTCCACAAGGGCTTTAGCATTCATGCGCGAGTTAATCGCATGGAACATGTAGTCCTGAGTCGTGTTAGACCAGTAGTTGTTGTACATATGTACCAGTGCATGACGGATTAGCGGCGTGCGCTGCTCGATATTTTTGTACCAGTTGTGGTGGAAGGTGATGTTGTTGTTCTTGTTGTCGCTATCGCTGGAACCGATCAAACCGGCGCGGCTGGAATCGTTAAACAGGTTGTAGGACGCAGTCACATTAGTCACGCCCGCTTTCATATCCAGCAGGGAATCGTATCCGTCTTGCTCACCGCCGGATGCTTCCAGCCAGTTGTGGTCGATCCACACGCGGTCCACGTTGGTTTCCATGCCGATGGCATCGCCACCGTTGGAAGTCGGTGAGCCACTTTTCTTCACATTGCGGATATGCAGGTTTTGCAAAACGATGTTTGAAGCATCGCGCACATGAATACCCATCTCTTCAAACAATGCGTTAGTACCCACACCGATGATGGAGATGTTGCTCATCTGTTTGATTTCAATAACATCGGCCTGGGTATTACAACCTTGGGATGTAGTGTTGGAATGGCTGATGGTGCCATTTACCATAATGGTAATCGGCGTGCTCATAGTCGCGCGGCCACACAAGGCAGCGTTCAATTGGGTACCGGTAGAGACAGTAACGACTGCACCACCCGCACCACCGGTCACACCGGCATGGGCAGCAAAGCCTTCCATTTTCGCCGGACGAATCGCGCCGTTGTAAGAAGAGACACTGCTTGAAGTATTAGCAACCGCGCTGGACGCCGGGGTACTGCTTGGCGCAACAGATGACGCTGGTACGCTGCTTGGTGCTACTGACGACGCTGGCACACTGCTCGGTGCAACCGATGATGCAGGAACACTGGAAGATGCCACTACCTGACCGCCACTCACCGACAATTGGTCAAGGTTGGGGCCGCCGTCTGTTGCAGTCGATACAGCGCGAATAACGTTATTGCCTGCATTCAAGTAGGCAGTCACCGCTTGGGTTGACCAGTTGGCCCAAGCACCTGTGCCATTAAAAGCCAACGCAGAATTTATCACAGTGCCATTAACACTAATCGCCATGGCGCGGTTGCTGGTGGTGCCATTGGCGTAGCGGAAGGTCACAGTCGCATTACCAGCACTGGCTTGATTTACTGTCCACTGGGCCGAGCTGCCCACCAGATTATCGAAATTCACAAAACCGGTACCGGTAAAGCCGCTGTGATTAGACTCAACCGCCGCTTGCGACAAACTACCGCTCTCTGCCTGATACACGATTATTTGGCTGGAAGGTGTACTGGAAGCAGGAGTGCTTGATGGAGCGACGCTTGATGCCGGGGTAGATGAAGCGGCGCCAGTCGCATTGTAAACTTCAAACTCTGCCATGGCTGGCGCGCTAGTGGCGTTCACGATCAGGTTAATTTTTTTGGAGCTGCGAGTACCCAGGTTCACCACGCGCTGTGCACCTATTCCGGTACCTGTCGCCCAGACGGCACCAGTCTCGTTATCAACCAAGCTCCAGCTGGTTACCTTGGTGCCGGCTTCGCGCAGGATCACGGTATTAAACGTTACCGCACTGCCCCACTTTACCGATACGCGCTGGTTGCTGGTGCCAGATGCCTGGGTTGCAGTGGCGACATTGCCATCGCGCACGAGTTTAGTGTCGCTAAAACCTGAACCGTCAGCGCCCGCACTGGGGCCGGTGATGGCGAGGTTTGCGCCGAGGGTTTGCGCCTGCACGGCACAACTGAGCAGCGTACTGGCAGCAGCGAAAAACGCATACTGGCCAAAACGGCTGGAAATAGTCCTGGATCTCATATGTAGTTACCTTAGTGTCGTCGATACATCTTGTTATTGGAATGTTGTTGCCCAGTGGCAACAGCAGATCTATACACCGGCGAGCAGGGCGAGGATGGGATCACCAGCAACACAGCGCTCATCCGGCAAGCAGGTAGCTCGCCAGTTTTGGGTGTGATAGTGACCGAAAAAACCGATAGGCAACGCCAGCGATGGCATGCACTACATAGCTGTTGAGACAGCCTTGTTGGGAATCTTCCTGATGATGGTAAAACTCGAAATTTCTAAAAGATGACAACGGGTTTATTGTTTTTTTTCCCTGTGGCCACCAGCAGCCACCCGAGGGCAGCAATTGAACAGTTGTTACTTTTTGCTCTTATTCAGGGTAAGAATCTTGCGCCTGATCACTTTTGCCGTCAATGGAGATAATTGTATTTTTGGTGATTTATTGTGATAAAAATACAAAAAAATCACAATAAACCGGTTACAAATTTTTGAATAAAACGATGTAAACGTTTACTTATCTCCGAAAGATCATTTATCCCCTCGGGTAATGCAGCATCAAATCAACGGGCTAAACTCTCCTAACTATTGTTAACAGGGACAAAAAGGACATGAAAGAAGAACGTAAAGGCCGCTGGTTTATGCTGCTGTTCGCCCTGCCCTTTGCGGGTGTGGGCGTTGGATTTTTATTGTTCAGTGTCATTCCCAGCCTCTATGAGTGGCAGCAGATGAAAAGCTGGCCGCAAGCGGAGGCGCGCTTGCTGGATGCGGGTTTATCTACTAACCGTGGTGATGACAGCGACACCTACCAAGCAACCGCCCGCTACACCTACCGCTACCAGATACAGGACTACACCAGCGAGCGAGTGGCGATTATGGGTGGCAGCGATAATATCGGCGATTTCCAGCAGGATCTCGCCCGACAACTGGAACTGGCGCACCGCACCGGCCGGCCGATACCCGTCTGGGTCAATCCGGAAAACCCAAGCGACGCCGTACTCAATCGCGAACTGCGCTGGAACATGCTCGGCTTCAAGATGATTTTTGTGCTGGTATTTGGCGGCGTGGGCATCGGCTTGATGGTGTTCACACTCAAAGCCAAAGTGGGCGCTACCAACCACCCCGAAAGCGCCAGCAAACCCTGGCTCGCACAACAGGAATGGGCAAGTCCTGAAGTCAGCTGCAATGCCAAAGGCAGCCTCTGGTTAGTATGGGGGTTTGCCCTTATCTGGAACCTGATTTCACTACCCGCCACGCTGGCGATTCCCGAGGAGTGGGCTGAGGGCAATAAGCTCATTCTGATCGTGTTAATGTTTCCACTCGCTGGAATTTATCTCCTGTTTTGGGCAATCAAATCCACTCTCAGCTGGCGCCGCTTCGGACAATTGCGCCTCGCGCTCGACCCCTACCCCGGCAGTCTGGGCGGACAAGTCGGCGGCACACTTGACGTTCCTATCGCCTACAACCCCCAACAGCGTTTCCCCGTTAACTTGCAGTGCGTGCGCAGCTATGTCACCGGCAGCGGCAAAAGTCGCAGCCGCCATGAATCACTTGTCTGGCAAAGCAGCGGACTCGCTCACAGCCAACCCGCCGCTACGGGCGGCACGCGCCTCGCGGTGCGTTTTGATGTGCCCGCCGACCTACCCGCATCAGAAAGCGCTTCCGATGACTATCGCTTTTGGCGCATGGAATTAAACGCCGATTTACCCGGCGTGGATTTGCACCGCCAATTTGAAATCCCGGTCTTCGCCACGAAGGAAAAATCCCGCACAGCTTTACCGCTAAGTACAGCGCATCCACAACTCAACGAAGAGCGCGAAGCAAACATCGAAGCCGTCGCCGACATTAAACAAATTCCCGGCGGCGTGCGCATGCACTACCCCATGCTGCAGGGCGCAGCTAATAACCTTGTGGGTTTGGTGTGCGGATTATTTTTTGCGGGAGCCGGCGTGTTAATGCATCTCGAATCAGATGCCCCGGCGATCATGGTCTGGATATTTACTCTCGTCGGCGGCCTGATCACCCTTATCTGCCTCAAATGGTTATTCACCAGCTTGCATGTACAACTGGATCACAACGGCCTGATCAGCGAACGCTACTGGCTGGGAATGCCAATTGGCCGCGACCAAATCCCCCGCGCCGAAATCAAAAAACTCTATATCGACATCGCCGCTCGTGGACAAAGCGCAAAAGGTTATCAAGAGATTTGCAAGATTTTCGCCCTCACCCGCGACGGCAAAAAAATTCTTATCGCAATGAATTTAAAAGGCCGCGATACGGCGCAGTTGGCGTTGGAGGC
>DQHS01000007.1:0-16823 GCA_003524365.1 Cellvibrio sp.
ACCAGCGCACTCGCTTGGCAAGTGGCGATGCCTCCAATTGCAATGCGAGTTGGCTGAGTAATTGTTGCAGTGGTTTGCGCTGGGCGCTATTGATTTGCAATTGATAGCGGAAGCGGTCGCCGCGTTTTTCCATCATCGCCGGCAGTGGACCGAGATAATTAAAGTGCGGGTGCGGTGCGTGCAGTTGTTCGGCCAGTTGGCGCGCGATTTTTAGAAAATCGACGGCTGCTATGGCTTGTTTGCTCTCCGCACGGATTAGTGCGAGGTGGCGATAGGGCGGCAATTGGGTAATCTGGCGCTCGTGCAGAATTAAATCGGCCAGTGCGTGATAGCCCTTCTGCACCAGCGTTTGAACTAACGGGTGGTCAGTGTGATGGCTCTGCAAAATCACGCGCCCACTTTTTTCTTCGCGTCCGGCGCGTCCCGCCACTTGCAGGAGTAACTGCCCCATACGTTCTGCGCCGCGGAAATCGGTGCTAAATAAACCGGCGTCGGCATCAATAATCACCACCAAAGTGACATCGGCAAAGTGATGACCTTTGGCGAGCATTTGGGTGCCGACAAGAATGCAGGGTTCGCCGCTGTGTACATCGACTAACAGCTTTTGCATCCCATCTTTATTGCGCGTTGAGTCGCGATCGACACGGATGACTTTGTGTGTGGGAAACAGTTGTTGTAAAACGACTTCGCTGCGTTCAGTGCCTTGGCCGATAGGTTGGATTTTACTGCTGTTGCAGCTCGGACAGCGCTTGGGAATGCCGCGCTGGTGATCGCAGTGGTGGCAGTGCAAGTGGCGCGGAGTCTGATGCACGGTCATGCGCGCATCGCAATGGTTGCAGTTGGCCAGCCAGCCGCAGTCGTGACATTCCAGGGTGGGTGCGTAGCCGCGCCGATTGAGAAACACCAGCACCTGATTGCCTTTGCCGAGCGTATCGCCAATTGCATCGATACTGGCTTGGGCAAACCCTTCGTGCAGGATCTCGCCGCGAATATCGAGCAACTGAATTTCGGGAGGTTTGGCATTGCCCGCGCGGGCTTTCAATCGCAGATATTGGTAGCGGCCTTGCAATGCGTTGTGCAGAGTTTCCAGTGAAGGCGTGGCCGAACCGAGGATCAACGGAATCCCGAGGCGATGGGCGCGTACGGCGGCGAGATCACGTGCAGAATAACGGAAGCCGTCTTGCTGTTTAAAGGAGCCGTCATGTTCCTCATCGATAATTAAAATGCCCGGCTCTTTCAGTGGTGTAAACAGCGCCGAGCGGGTGCCGATAATGATGCGTGCTATACCGTTGCGCGCTTGCAGCCAGGCATCCAGCCGCTCGCGGTCATTTAGGCCCGAGTGCAAGGCCACAATTGGCAGATTGAAGCGGCGTTGGAAACGCTGCAGGGTTTGTGGTGTCAAACCGATTTCCGGCACTAACACTAACGCTTGTTTACCTTTCTTAAGTGTTTCTTCTATCGCTTGCAGGTATATTTCGGTTTTGCCGCTGCCGGTGGCGCCATCTAGCAAGTAAGTCTTGAAGCTGGTGTAGTCGATCTGTGCAAACGCCGCCTGCTGCTCATCACTTAGTGACAGCCGTTGTTCGTGCAAAAGCTGTGCTGGATGGAGTGCTTGTGTGGGTACAACTTCGGCGATGCAGACCAAACCTTTATCAATCAGGACTTTAGCGATGTTGCGGGGAATATCCAGTAAGTCGAGATCGCTGCGGTTGAGTTGATGGCGGGTTTGCAGTGCGGCGAGTAATGCAGCTTGTTTCGGCGAGCGCTTAAGCGCGCCCGCGGGTAAACCCTTACCTTCAGTGGTGAGCCGGAAAACCTGTTCGCCGCGCAATTGTGCAGGTTCGCCTTGACGCAAGAGCACAGGCAATGCAGTTTGCAAAGCCTCGCCGGGTGCGCACTGGTAATAGTCGGCGGCCCAGAGGCAGAGGTCGAGCAGTTCGCTATCCAGTGCGGGGCGGGGGTCGATAATCGCCAATGCCGGGCGTAATTTTTCCGGATCTTGTGCGCTTTCGGTTTTTACTTTGATCAGTACACCGATTAGTTCCTGGCGCCCAAAGGGTACTCTTACCAATACACCGGGTTGCAGTTCGTTGAGGTTGGTATCGACTGGTGCCAAATAGTCGAAGCAGCGACGTAGTGGAACGGGCAGCGCGATTTCAAGCAGTAGTAGCTGTGTTGATGAAGTTGTTGTCATGGAGTCGATAATCGTCAAACAAGGCGGGCAGCATAACTTAATCGCTCCGGGGTTCGTATAAGGTTTGGCTGAATTGATTTGGATACAAATCAATATTGCCGCGCCGGTTTTGGTGTTAGATAGCGTTTAATGATTGTGGAAGATGATTCTTAAAAGTCGTTAGTCAAGTGACAACCGTGTTTGAACCTATTAATAAAAGTAGAGGTAGTGAGTATGAATCGTAGAGACTTTATAAAGTTGTCGGGCGCAAGTGCAGGTTTGGTGCTGATTCCTGTAAGTAATCTGGCAGTTGCCCAAGCACCTGTCCATGTTGCGGTTGACGATCCCCAGGCGAAAGCGCTGGGTTACGTGGAACAAAGCCCTGAAGCCAAGAGCAATTGTGCTAATTGTGCGCAAGCGAAAGGCGATCTGGCGGCCGAGTGGGTAGGCTGCAATCTCTTCCCCGGCAAGGAAGTGAAAGGCGCTGGCTGGTGTAAGGTCTGGTCACCAAGGCCCGTTTAAGTCACCATATTGCTTTCAGAGTGATGGTTTTTTGCGCGAAATGGCGGTTTTCAGTTGCGCGACAAAGGTTTTCTGGTAGTATCGCCGCTCCCTGAAAACAGCCGTTTTTTTTAATCTATGTGCGGTGCCTGGCAAATGACCGGGTGGCGGCGCAGCTCACACAAGGCAATCATCATGAAAGCAGATATCCATCCGAATTACGTTAATATCGCAGTAACTTGCAGCTGCGGTAACAATTTCACCACTCGCTCAACCATGGGTAAACCCCTGCACGTTGACGTATGTGGCGCTTGCCACCCGTTCTACACCGGCAAGCAAAAGACTGTTGATACCGGTGGCCGTATCGATCGCTTCACCAAGCGTTTCGGCAGCCGTATCGCTGGCGCCAAGAAAGACTAAGTTCTTGATTCGCACCCTGCTAGCATCGCTAGTAAAAACGCCGGGAATGAAAATTCCCGGCGTTTTTTTATGTCTGTGTTTTTTGTATTGCGTTCCTGTTATCGCTCTTGCCGAGTGTGGTTCAGCATCCGGTGAGTTATTTCAGGTAGCGCGTGTATCGGATGGTGATACGCTCAAATTGGCTGATGGCCGTTCGGTGCGAGTGTTAGGGATTAATGCCCCTGAAATCGCTCACGGCCAAAAAGCCGAGCAGCCCTTTGGGCTCGAATCGCGCGCGGCGGCGCAAGCATTTATCGATGCGGGCAAAGGAACAGTCCGCCTCGGTTTCGAGCGGGAAACGCATGATCATTACGGCCGCTTGCTTGCGCATGTGTACGATAGTCGCGGGCGTAGTCTGGCCGCTTCACAGCTGCGTGCGGGTATGGCGTTACAAATTGCGGTGCCGCCTAATACTGCACAAATGCAGTGCCTGGACAAACTGGAATTGGCTGCGCGGAATAAATCAGTGGGCTTGTGGCGCGATAATTATTGGCGGCCGTTACCGACACGATCATTGCGTGGTGATGAGGCGGGCTTCAGGTTTGTGCGTGGGCGCATCGCCAAAGTGGATATCAACTCGGCTGTGTGGTTGGAATTAGACGGTAAGTTGGTCGCGCGCGTTGCTAAAAAAGATTGGCCGCTATTTGCCGATCAAAAAACCGGTTGGCAAACGTCGGATTGGTTGGCGTTGAAGGGTAGGTCGGTGGAGTTGCGCGGCTGGATAACTTCACAAAAATCCACGCGCTCACAGCAATTCAAACCGTTGGTGCTGCAATTGCGATCACCTTTATCCATAAAAGTAATCGCAGAGTAATTAGATTAGAACAATTCTTCGGGTAATGTTGCCTGTTCGCTGGTCTCTGTGCCTGCGGCGGAGGTGCGACCGGTATCTTCGCCTAAAAATACTTCAAAAATCGCATCGGGATCACCTGGCATGGCGGGTTTGCCGGTGTCGGGATTGATCCGCACTGTGACTATACCTTCCGGTTGACGCGGCAGTTGATCGGGTACACCCTCCAGTGCGGTGCGCATAAAGTCGACCCAAATAGGCAGTGCTGCCGAGGTGCCGAATTCTTTGCGCCCCAAGAGGGTGTTTTGGTCAAAGCCCGCCCATACACTGGCGACTATGTTGGGGTTGTAGCCTGAGAACCAGCTATCGCGCGGGCCGTTAGTGGTACCGGTTTTACCCGCAAGGTCATTGCGCCCGAGCTGTTTGGCGAGGCGGCCAGTGCCCTTATCGACCACGTCACGCAGCATTGAGTCTATTAAATAGGCGATGCGTGCGTCGATAATACGAGGTGCCCGCAGGTTGTTATCCATGCTTGGCGTTGCGGGTATAGAGCTGCCATCGTCAGCATAACTCAGTTGGTTAAACTCGCACTCTTTGCATACACGTTTTGGGCGCGCCTCGTACACAATCCTGCCTTTGTCATCCTCAATTCGTGTTACCAAATAGGAGTCAACTTTGAAGCCGCCGTTGGCAAAACTGGCATAGGCGGTGGCCATTTGCATGGGGGTCAAGGCATGGGAGCCGAGCGCAAGCGTAAGGTCGCGGGGAAACTCTTTGGGGTTAAAACCAAAACGCACAAGGCTGTCGAGCGCAGTTTGCATGCCGATGCTGCGTAACAGGCGGATGGATACCAGATTGCGCGAGCGGTAGAGCGCTTGTCGCATACGCATGGGGCCGACAAATTTTCCATCGTCATTCTCCGGGCGCCAGGCTACACCGGTGCTAGTGTTTTCAATCACGATGGGGGCGTCGTTGATAATTGATGCGGGGGTAAAGCCATTCTCTAGCGCCGCAGTGTAAATCAGTGGCTTAAAGCTAGAGCCGGGTTGGCGCGCGCCCTGAATCGCACGGTTGTAGTGGCTTTGGTTGAAGTCGAGACCGCCGACTAGCGAGCGAATCGCGCCATCCATGGGGTCCAGGGATACTAATGCTGCCTGAAGCGCGGGTACCTGGCTAAAGCGCCATTGGTCGTCATTGTCTTTGGTGAGGCGCACTACATCGCCTGGTTTAAGGAATTCAGCTACTGTTTTGTAAGCGGCACCGCGGCTATCTTCGGTGAAGTAAGGGCGCACATTCGACAGCCCCTGTTCCCAGCCCAAATCAATATAGTCGCCATTACTCATCAGCACACGTAGCGATTTTTCTTGTGCATCTACAACGGCTGCTGGCTCCTGACCGCCGAGAGTGGGAATACTTTGGAGTTGGTCTTGCCAGTCGATCAGCTCTGCATCCTCTGAAGGTTTAAGGCGCAGCTCCGGTCCGCGATAGCCATGGCGTAGGTCGTAATCTAGCAGGCCCTTGAGTACAGCTGCCTGCGCAGTGGCTTGCATAGCGCTATCGACACTGGTGTAAACCTTATAGCCCTCGGTGTAGGCCTTGTCGCCAAAACGATCCAATACTTCCTGGCGGGCCATTTCGGAGATGTAAGGGGCTTGTACATCTAGCGTTGTGCCGTGGTAGCTGGCGGTGTTGGGTTCATTGATTGCTGCCTCATAAGTGGCTTGGTCGATGTGTTTTAGTTCGTACATGCGCCCGATAATCCAGTCGCGGCGAATCATGGCGCGCTTGAGATTGGCGAGCGGGTTGTAGGCGGACGGCGCTTTAAGTACACCCACGATCATGGCGTACTGGGCGACACTTAGCTGGTGCACATCTTTGCCATAATAAATCTGCGCAGCTGCCTGCAGGCCATAGGCACGGTTGCCAAAGAACATTTTGTTATTGAACAATTCAAGGATTTCTTCCTTGGTAAATTTCCGTTCAATTTCAAGGGATAAGAGGATTTCGTTAAACTTGCGTGAGAAGATTTGTTTGCGAGTGAGAAAGAAATCACGCGCCAACTGTTGAGTAATAGTACTTCCGCCCGATTGGATGGCGCCGGACTTCAGAATTTGTGATGCGGCGCGCAACATGCCTTTTAGAGAAACTCCATGATGCTCAAAGAACTCTGCATCTTCGGCGGAGAGGAGTGCTTTTATATAGAGAGGCGGTATCTGATTGTAAGTCAGTGGAGTGCGACGTTGTTCGCCAAACTCACCTATTAACTTGCCGTCGCTTGAATAAACCCGTAAAGGGGTCTGTAATTTAACTTCCCTCAATGAATCAACTGATGGCAATTTTGGGCTCAAATAAAGATAGAGCCCGGCGAATGTCACCAAAGTAACGCTGAGACCGGCCAGTAACAGCCAAAAAATAATGCCGAAGAAGGATTTTTTACTGAACATTTTTTCTATGTGAATTAATGAGTTAGCGCGATCGTCGCAGGTGGCGGGCATTATACGGGCTTTTTGCCTGTTTACATATTCATCGGTTTGTTGCAGGCTTAAGTTAAAGTGCTATAACATAAACAACGTCTAAGTTACGGATATAGATAGAAAAATGGGCATTTTAAGTTTCCTCGATAAGAAGGCTAAGCCGGTGGTCGGGCTGGACATCAGTTCCACCTCGGTCAAATTGCTTGAACTCAGTCGCAGTGGCGATCGCTACCGCGTCGAGTCCTATACCGTAAAAGCGCTGCCACCGAATGCGGTGGTAGAGAAGAACATTGCTGACCCCGCTGCAGTGGCGGAGATTGTCAGATCTATGGTCAAACAATCCAAAACCAAGCTCAAGCATGCGGCTGTTGCTGTTGCTGGTTCGGCAGTGATCACCAAAATGATCGATATGCCGATGGATCTGAATGATGATGCCATGGAAAGTCAGATTGCGGCAGAAGCCGATCAATACATTCCCTTCCCTCTGGAAGAGGTTGCACTTGACTTCGAAGTGCAGGGTATTTCCCCGCGCAACCCCGATCAGGTCGAAGTGCTACTAGCTGCGTGTCGGCGTGAAAATGTAGAAGTTCGCCAGCAAGTGCTTGCAGACTCTGATTTGATCGCCGAAAAAGTCGATATCGAAGCCTATTGTATGGAGCGCGCCTTTGAGTTGATCGCCGAGCAATTGGAAGATCAGGAAGGGCAGGTGGTCGCTATTATTGATATTGGTGCGACTATGACCACCTTGAGCGTGCTGGTAGATGGTAAAACAGTTTATACCCGCGAACAGTTATTTGGTGGTCGCCAGTTGACCGAAGAAATCCAGCGCCGCTACGGGTTGTCGCGTGAAGAGGCTGGTCTAGCCAAGAAACAAGGTGGCTTGCCTGACGACTATGACATGGAGGTGCTTAACCCCTTCAAAGATGCAGTGGTGCAACAAGTTACTCGTTCCCTGCAGTTCTTCTTCTCCGCGAGCCAGTATAACGATGTCGATTACATCATTCTTGCGGGGGGGGTTGCCTCATTGGAGGGCTTGGTTGGTTTGATCGAAGAAAAATTAGGTACGCAAACAGTGGTAGCCAATCCCTTTGCTCGCATGTCAGTTTCATCCAGAGTGAACGCGGTTTCGCTTGCGAACGATGCTCCTGCATTGATGATTGTTACCGGTTTGGCAATGAGGAGTTTTGACTAATGGCCAAAATTAACTTATTGCCTTGGCGCGAGGCCTATCGGCAAGAGAAGAAACGTGAATTCCTTGGTGTCATCGCTGGTGTTGGTTTGGCTGCAGCGTTTGGTGCATACATATGGGTGTCAAGTGTGCAATCGGCGATTGAGAACCAGAATTTCCGTAATCAATTGCTCAACCAGGAAATCACCAAACTTGATGCGCAGGTAAAAGAAATTAGCGAAATTAAGAAGGTGCGTGATGATCTTTTGGCTCGCATAAAGGTTATTACCGATCTTGAAGGTACTCGCCCTGTGATAGTTCGCTATTTTGATGAGCTGGCCAGATCCATTCCTGATGGTGTTTGGATCAGTTCGGCGGAGCGAAAGGGTAATGTAGTTACTATTGAAGGTGTGGCTGAGTCCTACAATCGAATCGCCAGTTTTTTGCGCAATCTTGAGGCGTCTGATTGGTATGCATCACACAACCTGATTTCAGTGGACGCAGCTCCGGAGGAAGGTGAGGATGCGAGTAAATTCAAAATGACGGTAGAGACTTCGGCACCAGTTGATGCAGTTGTAGTGCCTGCAGCGGGGGTAAAATAAATGTCACTTCAAGATACCCTTGAGCAGCTTAAAGATTTCGATGTTAACAATATCGATTTTGAAAAAATTGGTGTTTGGCCCTTACCTGCCAAAGTGCTTGTGTGCTTATTGTTGATTGCAGTAGTTTTTGCCGGAACCTACTACTTGAAGATCAGCGATTTGAATATTGAATTGGAGACTGTTGAAACTCAGGAGCAAACCCTACGCACAACTTTTGAGAAACGCAGTTTTGAAGCTGCCAACTTAGATGCGTACAAAGCACAGATGGAGGAAATGAAAGTTACATTTGACTCTCTGTTGTCGCGCTTACCGGCAAAAACTGAAGTTCCTGGGCTGCTTGAGGATATTGGCACACGCGGTAGTGAAAGTGGCTTGGCTAATATCAACATCAATTTTCAGCCGGATGTTATTGCAGAGTATTACATTGAGGTTCCTATCAATATCTCTGCTGAGGGGGGCTATCACGATATGGGTGGATTTGTCAGTGGTGTTGCAGGTATGCCGCGTATTGTTACTCTGCATGACTTTTCGATTACCGCATCTAAAGAAAATAAAACACTCAGCATGAATATTTTAGCGAAAACTTATCGCTACAAAACCCTGGAGGCCGCTAAGTGAAACGGTCACTGTTAATTGTTCATATGTCTTGTGTGTTGACATTGGTGGGCTGTGGGCAGGCATCGCAGCAAGACTTGATTGATTTTATGGAAGATACAAAGCGTAGGCCAAAAGGGCAGATCGAACCCCTGCCTACCTTTAGCCCATACCAGCCATTTACCTATAGTGCAATGACGTTGCGTAGCCCGTTTGAAAAGCCCATTCCTGTTGATGAATCAGCGGCAAAAGGCGGTAGGGCGGTGGCACCGGATTTGACCAGGGAAAAAGAATTCCTTGAAGGCTTCAATATTACTGGACTAAAAATGGTCGGCACTATTAGCAAAGGTGGCCAGCTTTGGGCCTTGATTGATGATGGGGCAAGCAGTGTGGTACCTGCAACGGTGGGCAATTACTTGGGGATGAATCATGGAAAAATCATATCCACTAGTTCATCGCAAATCGAAGTGATGGAAATTGTGGGTGACGGTTCTAATGGTTGGGTTGAACGTCCAAGAATTATTAAATTAGAAGAGAAGGAATAAGCGTACATGTGTGCTCTATTCACTCCGGGGTTAAATATGCGTAAATTTGTTGTGGCATTGTTTAGTTTGGTGGCATCGCCATTGGCGTTGGCAAGTACTCTCAATGAGATTAACTTTTTCCAGTTGCCAGGTGAGCGCTTCGAAGTGCGCATGTCGTTTGATACTGCGCCACCAGCACCTAAAGGCTATACCATTGAAAAACCTGCACGCATTGTGTTGGATTTCCCTGATGTAGTGAGTGGCCTTAAAGAGCGCCGTTTCCCTCTGGCCGTTGATAATGGTCAAAGTGCTATGGTGTTGACTAGTGAGGGTCGTACTCGTCTTATTTTGAATCTCAATGATTTGGCTTCCTATACCACTCGTGCAGAAGGAAATAGTTTTGTTGTTGAGGTTGGTGCAGCAAAAGGCGCTGATAATAGTCAGTCTGCTCGTCCTGCTGTTGAGGTTGCCCAAAAAACCTCATTCAAGGAGAACAATGCGATAGGTAATCAGACTAGGATTACCAATATTGATTTTCGACGTGGGACAGCAGGAGAAGGGCGCGTCATAGTAACCTTGTCAGATCCTAAG
The DNA here is from genome assembly GCA_003524365.1 of Cellvibrio sp. Taxonomy (GTDB): domain Bacteria; phylum Pseudomonadota; class Gammaproteobacteria; order Pseudomonadales; family Cellvibrionaceae; genus Cellvibrio. The sequence continues at coordinate 9,877 of DQHS01000007.1, forward strand.
ATTAGCGCTGATATGGTAGGTACTGGCGCTGGTGTAAGGTTGTCATTTAAAGATGCGTGGTTGCCCCCAGAGCTTCGTCGCCGTCTGGATGTAGTGGATTTTGCTACCCCTGTTTCTTTAGTAAGCGCCTCTCAGGAAGGAGAAAGTTCAGTATTAAATATCAGTGCTGGAGGTGATTTTGATTATCTTGCATATCAAACCGATAACGAATACGTATTAAGTATCAAGCCTCTTACGGAACAAGAGAAGCAGGAAAAGAAAAAAGATTTTGAATACACCGGTGAAAAATTGTCCTTGGATTTCCAAGACATTGAAGTTCGTGCTGTATTGCAGATTATTGCTGATTTTACCGAGTTGAATCTGGTTGCGAGTGATACTGTTCAAGGGCGCATTACTCTTCGTTTGCAAAATGTTCCTTGGGATCAGGCCTTGGAGATGGTGCTTAAAAATAAGGGATTGGATAAGCGTCAAGTGGGGAATGTACTAATGGTTGCTCCAGCGGCAGAAATCGCCGAGCGCGAGCGTCAGGAGATTACCACTAAGAAACAGCTTGAAGAGCTGGCGCCACTGCGCACTGAATATATCCGTGTACGTTATGCTAATGCTAAAGAAATGTTCGAGCTGTTTCGTGGTGGCGGTGGCGGTGGTGGTGGCGGTAGTCAAGGGGGGAGTCGTGCAACCGGCAGCGTGCTGTCTGACCGTGGTCAAGGGGTTGTAGATGAGCGAACCAACTCGATTATTATCACTGATACTGCCGAGCGCATTGAAGCATTTAAGCGTTTGGTTGACCAAATAGATATTCCTATTCGTCAAGTAATGATCGAAGCAAGAATTGTAATTGCCAATACTGACTTTGAGCGTGAGCTAGGTATTCGTTGGGGCGGTGTTGGTTATAATGCGAACAGAAATCGAGTGATTGATTTTGCCGGCTCACAAGAGGGATTAGATGATGAAGATGGTACTCACCCATCGCGTTGGTTTAACCCTGGTCCAGATGATGATGACAATACATTGAATCTCACTGAGAATAATGTGGTTGACTTGGCCGTAAACTCGCCCTATGCGAGTGCGGCGATCGGTATTCTGACTGACAGTACTTACTTGGATTTAGAGTTAAGTGCGCTGGAAAATTCTGGCTATGCTGAGATTGTTTCCCAGCCAAAAGTGATTACGAGTGACAAGCAGTTGGCAATTATCAAGTCTGGTAAAGAAATCGGTTTCTTGGAAACTGCTCCAAGTGGTGGTACGACTACCGGTTTCCGTGAGGCTGTCTTGAAGCTTGAAGTCATACCGCAAATTACGCCTGACAACCGCATTATTATGGATTTGAATGTATGGAAAGATTCGGTTGCTTCAATTGAGGTTTCGGGGCGCCCAACCTTGGATATCACCCGTTTGCAGACCAAGGTTTTGGTAAATAATGGTCAGACCGTTGTTTTGGGTGGAGTCTTTTCAGTAGAGTCGACCAAGGGTGAGAACAAGGTTCCGGTATTGGGCGACATTCCCTATCTTGGTCGCCTGTTTAAGAAGACTGTAGATAATCAATTCAAAACCGAATTGCTAATTTTTGTTACCCCTAGGCTAATGTCGGATACCCTTGCGAACTAATGCGTAAACCCAATGTATTTCTTGTCGGTCCCATGGGGGCCGGCAAATCCACTATAGGTCGTTTGTTAGCTGCAGAATTGAACCTCAATTTTCGTGATAGTGACCGTGTTATTGAAGAGCGCACAGGTGCTGATATTCCATGGATTTTTGATATGGAAGGCGAAGAGGGGTTTCGTGAGCGTGAGACTGCGGTTTTGCTGGAATTGACTAATGAGCGTGATGCGGTAATCGCCACCGGTGGTGGAATAGTACTGCGTGCGGAAAACCGTGAAATGATGAAAGGGTCAGGCTTTGTTTGTTATCTCACGGCATCCATTGAGCAACTAGTTGAGCGCACGGCGCGCGATAAAAAACGTCCTTTGTTGCAAGTTGAAAACCCTCGTCAGAAAATCATTGATTTGCTCGCCTTGCGTGATCCTCTTTACCAAGATGCCGCTGATTTTGTGGTAAATACAGACCGTCGTTCTCCCAAGTCTGTAGCTCAGGAAATTGCTTCGCTGGTGCTGGAGGCTTAGGTTCCCTGCATTTTTGCAAGCGCATCCCGACTTTCTCCCTTCATTTGATCCACTTTGCATACTGAACTTCCCATCCATGATATCAGTCAGTGCTTTATGATAAAGTGCGGCTGATTTCAATTGTCTTCGCAAAAGGCTTTTTATGCAGGTTTTAACCGTTGATCTGGGTGATCGCAGCTATCCAATTTATATTGGCGAAAAATTGTTGTCGCAACCAGAGTTGATTCGTCAACATATTCGTGGGCGTCAGGTTTGTGTAGTTACTAATGAAACTGTTGCACCATTGTATCTTGATATGCTGTGTAATTTGCTTAGCGGTCATCAAGTAGATAGCGTGATATTACCAGATGGTGAAAGCCATAAGACACTGGATGTTTGGGCGGGTATCTTTGATAAATTGCTCAGCGCGCGCCACAATCGCACCACTACTTTAATTGCATTAGGGGGCGGTGTAGTGGGTGATATGACCGGTTTTGCGGCGGCCTGTTACCAGCGCGGCGTTGATTTTATTCAAATTCCCACGACCTTATTGTCGATGGTAGATTCATCTGTTGGTGGAAAAACCGGAGTTAATCATCCGCTTGGCAAAAATATGATTGGCGCTTTTTATCAGCCTCTCTGTGTGCTTGCAGATACATCATTGTTAACCACCTTGCCTCCGCGCGAATTGTCCGCAGGCATTGCAGAAATTGTTAAATATGGTTTGATTTCTGACTACGACTTTTTTGTTTGGTTAGAAAATAACATGGATAAATTGCTCGCGGGTGACATGACTGCGCTTGCCTATGCAGTAAGGCGCTCCTGTGAAAATAAAGCCGATGTTGTCGCTCAGGATGAGCGCGAAGGCGGGCTGCGCGCGATTCTAAATCTAGGTCACACTTTTGGCCATGCAATTGAAACTGCACAAGGTTATGGCAACTGGCTACACGGTGAGGCTGTTGCCGCAGGCATGGTGATGGCGGCAGATTTGTCGTGGCGTCGTGGTGCGATTAACAAGGCAGAGTTGGAGCGGGTAATTCATTTGTTGGAGCGTGCAAATTTGCCGGTAAAAGCGCCGGCAGATATGACGCCTGCGCAATTTATGGAATTGATGGGTGTCGATAAAAAAGTGTTGGATGGTCGTCTGCGTTTGGTGTTGTTAGAGTCTATGGGTAAGGCAATTATTACCAGTGATATAGATGCCACAATGCTGCAAGACACCTTTGATGCGTGTAAAGCGAATTAACGAAACTGGTTACGAGAGAAATACATCATGACGAGAGAGTCACCGTTGCGTGCCCAGCCGGACAGCCGCCTACTCGATCACGGCAATTCACAACAAGGTTATTTGTTTGATGAACCGGATGACGGTCAGGTAGAAGACCAGCTACTGGCTGATTATCGTCAGCGTTACGGTTTGTCAGAAGATCCTTTCTCCCATGATTATTCATTCCCATTGTTTACTGGCGCTGGCCGCCGGCAACTGCTCGATCAGCTATTGCATCTCTGTCAATTCAGTAACAGTGTCCTTGCTGTTTTGGGTGAATACGGTGTGGGCAAGACGCGTATTGCCCACGCGTTTATGGATTCGCTCTCTGACCAAGATCAAATCTGTTTTCTAAGCTTGAGTTCTGGTCAAAGTCTGGAGCAAATTTTATTATCGATTATCCAATCTTTCGGCATTGATGCGGGCGGTGTACCGTCAACCGAAAATATGCTGGCAAGTCTGGAGGCGTTTATTGCCGAAGAAGCGGTTGCAGAAGATGACGGTTTAGCTGTTGTGGTGTTGGATAATGCTCATCTACTGGACGATAAATCGATATCGGTAATTACCTCGCTGCTCAACAGTTTCCCGCAGCAAAATCGACTTCATCTGGCGCTCTTTGGTGAGCCACAGCTAATGCAGCGTCTGGAACGGTTGAGTCCGGAGAATTTGTTAATCAATGATTTTCATGTGCAGCCATTTGGCTTGTTGGAAACGGTTGATTATTTAAATTTCCGAATGGAAATGGCCGATTACCTTGGCCCTGAAATTTTTACTGAATCTTTGGTGGAGTCTTGGTGGCGTCAGTCACCAGGGCAATTAAATGTACTGCAAGGATTGGCTGAAGAGCATTTGTTGCAGTCGGTAACGCCTAAACCGGTATCGCACAAACGGCCCTTACCAGTAGTTCATATTATCGCCATTTCAGTGTTGATTGCGGTAGTGGGTGTGGTGTTTTTGTACATGGGCGATGATAAAAATCCAACGTCGACTAATCCATCTTTTGCCAATTCAACGGGTGCCCAAACGGCAATAACCCAGGCTCCTTCTATTTCACCCATATCAGAATCATCAGTAACATCGACAAATGCTGCCAATAACAGTTTGAAGCTGACCTCGACAGAGACACCAGTTCAACCCTTGCTGCAATCGCTACCGCAACCTTTGCAGCCTAATCAACAAGTGCAGCCGGCGGCGCAATCCGAACAACCCGCAGTCGATACAAGTGTAGCCAGTGGCGATTTGCCGAAAGAAGAGATTGTTCCTTTGGCGCAGTTGCCTACTTCGCAGCCCAAACAAGCTGAGTCATTACCTGAACCAGTGCCAGTTGTTCCATCACCGTCTGTCTCTGTGGCTTCGCAGCCAGTCGTGCAACCGGAGGTAAAAGTAGTCGCCAAACCTGAGCCAGAAATTGTTAAGCCGGTGGTGAAGTCAGTCTCAACTGCAGCGATAGGTGCCAGTGCGCAGGAGCGCACTATTTTGGCGTGGAAGCCGAGTGAATACACGATTCAATTATTAGGTGTCAGCAGTGAAAAAGCAGCGCGGGATTTTGTTGCTGCCCAGACAAATAAAAAAGATTTACTGGTATTTAAGAGCAAGCGTCAAGGCAGGGATTGGTTTGTAGTGATTACTGGGCGCTATGCAAGTTCTGCGCAAGCGCGACAGGCGATTGCCCGATTACCCGATGTACAGCGCGATGCAGGTCCCTGGCCGCGGGATATAAAAACGATTCACAGTGAAATTAAAGCGGCGATGTAAATCGGTGTGGAACATTAGGGAATTAAAAAACGCGGCTCATTGGCCGCGTTTTTTATTGATGGCGGAAAATAAAAAGTTATTCGTCGCTTTCCAACAGTTCGCGATATTCGCTCGCATCGAGTGCTTCATCGAGTTCAGCCAAATCGTCCGGCTTAATGCGGAAGAACCACCCGTCATCATAAGGTGAGCTGTTAACAGTTTCGGGGGCATCTTGCAGGGCTTCATTTACCGCAACAACTTCACCGGAAACCAGCGAGTAAATATCGGAAGCTGCTTTAACGGATTCCACTACGCCTGCTTCTTCGCCCAACGCAATCCGGGTGCCGACTTCGGGGGTTTCTACATAAACAACATCACCCAACGCATCTTGTGCATGGTCGGTAATACCGATGGTGACAGTGCCGTCTTCTTCAACACGCGCCCACTCGTGGCTGCTCAAATATTTCAGTTCTTTGCGAATATCACTCATGGTTTTGTTCCTGTGGTAGTTCCAATAAGAAATTTTTAACGATCAATTTTATATTCAGATAAGGGCTTTACCTTTGCGTACAAAACTGGGAGCCACTACTTCAACCGTCACTTGCTTGCCGCGCATTTCCACTTGGCAGTGAGTTCCGATACTGCGAGGCACCCGCGCTAAAGCAATAGAATAGCCCAAGCTGGGTGAAAATGTCCCGCTGGTGATCACGCCTTTTTCATCTATTCCTTCTACTGTGACAAGTTGTTCAGCGCGTAATACGCCGCGTTCGCGCAGCGCCAATCCCACCAGTTTGTGAGTCGATACTGCTGCTTTTTGCGCTTCCAAAACGGCACGTCCGATAAAGTCGCGCTCGCTTGGTTGCCATGCAATAGTCCAGCCCATATTGGCCGCGAGGGGCGATATGGACTCATCCATCTCATGGCCATAAAGATTCATGCCTGCCTCGAGACGCAGAGTATCGCGTGCGCCTAAGCCGCAGGGAGCGACACCTGCTTCGGCCAGTGCTTGCCAGAAGCTTACGGCTGCTTCGTTGGGTAGCATGATTTCCAACCCATCTTCGCCTGTATAACCGGTGCGACCAATAAACAAATCGCCTGCCGGTAAGCCTTGGAATACTTGAAGGCTAGCGATTATTGCTGCCTGTTCTGCGTTAACCAGCGATGAGGCGATACGAATCGCTTCCGGGCCTTGTACCGCAATCATCGCCAATTCGGGGCGTTCTGTTATTGCGACAGAAAATTTTTCCGCGACTTGATTCATCCAGGCGAGGTCTTTTTCGCGGGTGCTGCAATTGACGACTACACGGTACCAATCACCAAGGTTGTACACGATCAGATCGTCTATTACCCCACCTTCGTGATTCAGCATGCCGCTATAAAGCGCTTTGCCGTAAAGCGAATCCAGTTTGGCGACGTCGTTGGCAAGCAGGTATTGCAGGTAAGCTTTGGCATCGGTGCCGGTTACATCCACCACGGTCATATGGGAGACATCAAACATCCCCGCCGACTGGCGCACCTTGTGGTGCTCCTCGATTTGCGAGCCGTAGTGAAGTGGCATGTCCCAGCCGCCGAAGTCTACGAGTTTGCCGCCCATGGCTTGATGGGTGGCATAAAGAGCGGTTTTGTTGCCCATTGGATTACCTGCGCAGAAGGGTGGGTTGGAAAAAGGGCGCCATTCTAGGCGGGCGGGCGGATACTGTCCAACGAATCGGCGCGGGGGATAACAATGCCCACGCCGATTCGGAGATTAGCGCCTGTAATAAGCGGTAAAACTGGTTTGATTGACCATGTAGCTGATTAGTGCAGCGGTAGCATTTGCTCCTTTGTCAGTTCTGTTGTTGCTG